>CAZCGW010000010.1:0-67270 GCA_964498255.1 uncultured Dechloromonas sp. | reverse complement strand
AGGGTAAGAAGTAATCCTTCTGGCTTTGGCCGGGGAGTCGTCTAGCCTTTAAGGCTTGATTCGCTTCCTTAAAACCCCGCCCGGGTCTAGCGACCTGAGCGGGGTTTGTTGTTTCTGCCTTATCGGATTCGGCGACTCAAGGCCACGCCCGAACGTTCCACAAAGCGGTAAAAAACGTCCGCCAGTAACATGCTGCAAAACCAGGCAAACGCCATCGCCATCACACCATCCTGCGGCGTTGTCCAATCAAATCGATCCTGCGCTGCATTGACCAGCATACTCACCGGGAAGTGCACCAGGAAAAGTGCAAACGAAGTTGCGCCGAGATAATTTATCGTGGCACCAAGCAATGGCTTCAGACCACCCAACATATTCGGCATAACACGCACCACCGGAAAGCTGGCCACCCAAAGCAATACAGCAACAGCCAGAATAACCGCAAGACGGCCGTTGAGGGTTACTGCAAACTGCCACACCAGCACGCCAAGCACACCAAGCAAAACCGCGCGAACCCATGGCAACGCCTGATGCTCTCGTCGCGTCAACCAACCCATCAGCAAACCAACGCCATAGGCATTATAAAAATACGGCGCCCAGTTATCCCAATCGCTCCAGGTACGAATCCAGACCAATGACGCCATGGTCAGCGCACCAATTAACAATGGTGCCCAACCCGCCCACCGCAAAGCCTGGCTTGACCATAACAGCAGCACCGTCAGCACGAAGAGCTGAAAATCGATCGCTACATACCAGACGCCTGTACTGAGCGACTCGTGGCCCAACACACCATGAATTAAAAGCCAGTGGGATAAATACTGCATCAGACCCGCCGTTTCCGGCAGCATCGAATCTTCGGTCCAGAAGCGGGCGATTTCAGCCGAAATCACTGCAAGCGTCACCGCAACACCAAAAGGCCATACCAGACGGACGTACCGTTTAGCAATCAGGCTCCAGGGATGACTTAAACCTGTCTCCCGCGCGCACAAAGCCTGCGCGGTTAAATACCCTGCGAGCACCAGAAACACCTGTACCGCCCAACGACCGTAATAGCCAAACCAGGCAACCAGACCAGGTGCAGCGACCCCCGCTGCTTCTGCCATAGGACCATAGGACACTAGGTGATGAATAACAATCGTCTGGGCGGCAAGCGCCTTCAGTCCATCGATCAATAACGATCGATCAACATTCGGTTGATTTCTTTGAGGCGATATTTGCAAAGACATAGACACGCATACTCAGACAGGCACCAGGCCTGCATCCTACCCGATCTAGTCACTCATCAGCGGGGAAAGAACCACCAAGCGTGTGCTGTTTATCAAAAAGTTGCTGCTGCCAGAAGTTCATACCCAACGACAGTGCATTCACCCAACCGAAGTAATAGCAACGAACCAGGTCGAGCTCATAGCCGCCCAGCTGGCACACAGGCTCCGGAACCATACAGGCTCCGGAGGTTTGTTCAAGCAAATCGCGCATCACTTATCGTGCGTACGATTCGCCCATGATGTACGGCACACAGCGCGCTTCTTCATTGTCTCCCAGAGAGAACAACGGATCAGGCGTGACAACGCTACCATTAACCTTGAGTGTCTTATCGTCAAAGCTCACAGAGAACACTTCCCGGCCATCGTTGTCCGAGCAGTATCCATAATTCCAGTCGATCTGATGGAGCGCGCTAAAGTGATCCACCGAACGCTCTGGCCCAAGAATCTTGTGAACCTGCTGTCCATCCATCCCATTCTTGATTTTGGCAAAATTCTTGTTGTTCATCACCTGATCGACACCGGTAACGACACCCCGATCGTTGAAGTACACCATGAATGTCGTAAAGCTTGCAGGCTGTTCTGAGTAAGCGGCCTGGATAATCTTGCCCTGACTATTACGCCAGGTCATATCCGGCTTACCCATTGATTGCTCGACCTGGCTCACATTAGAAAAGCCCGGCTTAATATTCGCGGCCGGAACCACCGCACAACCGGTCATCACGGTAACGCCTACCATTGCCAAACCGAGGCACACTGAGCGTTTCACTTGAGCGAAGGGTAGTTTCATAGGTGGAGCTCCTCTTTTGTTGTTGAACGGCATGAACAATTGTCCGCAGATGAAGACTATCACCAGAACCATGGATTCGCCAGAAAATCTAACGTCCCGATATATTGCTCGATTTTCATAGCCTTATTACGCACGCATTCATAATTCGAATCAATAGTTCTGCTACGATTTCGCAATAAGGAGACTGCCATGCGCCACAAATCATTCCTATCGGCTTTGTCAATAATGCTCTTCACTGCTGCCGGTAACGTATGGGCGCTTAATCCTTCATTTGGCAAAGCCCCCATGAGTGGCGAGCAGGTTTATAAAGCAGTCTGCGCTACCTGTCATGGGCATGGCGCAGCAGGCGCCCCCAAAGCAGGAAATCGTCAGGCCTGGTCTCCGTTAATCGCCGAAGGATACGAAGACCTCGTGGGCAGTGCGCTAACCGGTGTGCGCATGATGCCGCCTAAAGGAGGCGCGCCCGAACTTTATGACGTAGAGGTCGCCCGTGCCGTTGTTTACATGGTCGGCTTGTCCGGCGGCAAATTCCCCGAACCTACCGAAGCTAATGTACGCAGCGCCCGCGCAGATGGAGAAAAGCGGCAGGCGGAACGGCTTAAAAAAGCTGCCGCATCACGCCAATAAGCGAGGATCCTCATGTACATCGTTTTTTTATCGGCATTCATCGCCTGCCTACTCATTCTTTCCGGGCGGGCCCGGATCGGCGTGGCTGCCAGTTTGCTCACGATCGCCATGCTGGCCGGACTGTTGGTGCATCACATGACCGACAAACTCCCCATCAGCCTGTGAGAACCCTATGAATTTTCATCGCCTGGCTTTTTCTCTTAACACGCTGGCATTGGCACTCATCACTGCCGTACTGGGTGGCGCATTTGTTGAGCAAATTGTATTCGGAGAGCTACCCTGCCCGCTCTGCCTATTGCAGCGAGCAGGACTCATTGCAGTAGGCATTGGCTTTCTGCTTAACCTACGCTTTGGTATCCAGCCCTTGCATTACGGCGTCACACTACTAGGCGCACTAGTCGGTGCAGCGGCCTCTGTGCGGCAGATTCTCTTGCATATCGCCCCCGGCGACCCGGGATATAGCAAAGTCATTTTTGGATTCCATCTCTACACCTGGTCCTTTGTCAGTTTTGTTTGCATCATCGCTGGCGTCGCCTTAATGCTTTGTCTCAGCAACAAGTATCAGAATGGGCGGCCGGCATCAGCAGGACGGACTACCGGCCTCGTGATGCTGACATTTCTTGTGATTGTTTTTGGCAACCTCGTTTCAACCTTGCTAGAGTGCGGCTTTACGCAATGCGGTGACGATCCTGTTCGATACCTATGGCTGGACAGCCTGTCACGCACATTTAAAGCCCACTAATGTCTTTTTTACGCTTCAAATCCCTTGCATCTACCCTTGTCTTTTTACTGGCAGCGCAGCCCTGCCTGGCACAGCAAACCGTTGCAGACCCGAGCGTCGTTCAAAGCGATGACGTACTCGTTCCAGACGAAAGCCGTGCGCAGGCCGATGATGAGCTTTTCTTTGCCAGCAAGCGTAAAACCTGGCTAGAAGTCTGGGGGTTTCACAACGGACAGGGACATGACAGTGCGACCAACACCATCCAGCCACGTTTGTATCATTCCTTCCCACTCGGGCGTTCCGGCGCACAAGCCGTTACCCGTCTGGATACATCTTTCAACTCGAACAGCGGACCTAAATACGGCAATGGCGGGGGTGGCGGCGAATTCAATCCGGGTAACACCCGCTGGACGCTCGCAGCATTTACTCCTGAGGTTGCGCAAAACCTGACCTTTGGCGGTGGCTTTCGCATGGTCATGCCTACCGGCTACAACAACCCACTGTATTCGTCAGCGCAATGGGCTATCGGCCCGCAACTGGCCATGACCTACGCACCCAAAGACGCGGGTGCATTTTCATTCTTCTCACCGTTAGTGCGCTACATGATGGGCACTACGGCCGTTGCACCCAACGTCAACCTGATGCGAACCTTTGAATTCTACCCGGCCCTTGGTTTCCAGATCACACCAAAACTCAAGCTGGCCATGTGGGATGAAGTCGGGATATACCAGAGTGGGCGCACCGGCAAATGGTTTGTCCCTGTTGATGCCATGTTGACCTACAGCTTTGACAAAAGCTGGGGCGCCAGTGTTGGCAGCTCTGCCCCCATCATCAATGACAACTTTAATTATTACTGGAACGCTTACGGCCGGGTGATTTACACCTTCTAACCCAAAGCGCTTACTTGCCATCTTGTTTCGATGTTACAGGATCCGAAACATCATGCGTTGCTTCGTACGCTTTCCACTCACGGTCTTCTTTTTCGTTTTCAACCGTGACTTCAACGCCCTTTACAAAAAACTTGAACATTTTGTAAAGAATATAAATAATCAGTGGCGGAACCAGAATCGCTGCAAGTATGAGTGCCATAACCCTATCCTTAAAAAACAAAAACGGCGAGAGCTCACTCTCGCCGTTTTTATCAGTACTTAATTACTGCATGAACCAGCCGTGGCTCACGATGAACGACTGACCGGTAATGGCGTTCGTTTCCGTACCAGCGAGGTAGGCCACCATCTCGGCAATATCGTCGGTCGTGGTGAAGGTACCATCTACAGTGTCCTTCAACATCACGTTCTTGATCACTTCATCTTCCGTGATGTGCAGTTCAGCAGCTTGCTCAGGAATCTGCTTCTCAACCAGCGGGGTACGCACGAAGCCCGGGCAAACCACGTTAGCACTTACGCCATGTGGGCCGCCTTCTTTAGCGACTACACGGGCCAAACCCAGCAAACCATGCTTGGCAGTGACATAAGCACACTTGAGCTTAGAAGCTTCATGCGAGTGTACCGAACCCATATAAATGATCTTACCGCCCTTGCCTGCAGCATACATGTGCTTAATAGCAGCCTGCGTTGTCAGGAAGGCACCGTCGAGGTGAATCGACAGCAACTTCTTCCAGTCAGCAAATGGGTATTCTTCGATCGGGTAGACGATCTGGATACCGGCGTTCGATACCAGAATATCGATGCCACCAAAGGCCTTAACGCAGGCGTCGATGCCGGCGTTTACCTGAGCCTCATCACACACATCCATCGACACAGCCATGGCTTCGCCGCCGGCCTTCTTGATTTCATCAACAACCAGGTTGCCTTTTTCCAGGCTCAGGTCGGCAATAACTACCTTGGCACCCTTGGCTGCCATGTTCAGCACGCACTCACGACCAATACCACTGGCAGCGCCAGTAACTAGAGCAACTTTTCCTTTAAGCGACATGCTTATTTCCTATCAAGTTAAAAATGTATTACTTCAGGTAATCAACAACAACCTCGCCGAGGCCAATCGTATAGCGACTGCAGATCAGGTGTTTTGCGCCAATCACCTCCAGCACAGGCAGATCTGCGATCGGTGCCAGCGCGTGTTTAAAGAGCTCCAACTGTGCCGGACCCGTCCAGGCTTGTTCCACATGAACATCCTCTGCAAAGTATCGAACCAGCTGGCAGATACCCGGGGTCAGATCCGGATTCGGAATAATCTTCAGCAGATAATTCGGTGTGGTCATCAGCTTTTTGGCTTCCACATCGGTATCCATAGGCGAATACTTGTAACCCATCGTACCAGTGGCTACGCGGATTGAACCGTAATCCAGCGTACCAACCAGCGCGTCACTTTCAACTCTCAACTTAGGCTCAGCAATTTTTTTCGGGAAACCCCACAGCTCACGACCACCCAGGGTAGGTGATGCGCCATTCAGATACAGATAATTGCTGTAACCACCAGCATTCCCGTCCTGATCAACAATCGACAGAATCTGACCCGATTCCGTGTAATCACCAAACCCACCCGAACAATCCGGCATACGGATGAACTCGTAGTTCACGATCGGATCTTTAAACGTCAGCGGTTCTGGCAACGCCTTACGGAAAGCTTCTGGATCCGTGCGATAGCTGATGATAAAGAACTCGCGATTAAACATCTGATACGGCCCTTTTGAAAAAGCTGGGCTCATATATGGCATGCCATAAGCGTTCTTGCGAATTTCGTCGATTTTCATTCTTTCAGTTCTCCGGGAGCGCACCGAATGGGGCAAAACGTTAAATCAAGCGGAAGACTATACCTGCATTTAATGTCAGCGTGTTTATTGAACGCTACCAGATTCTGCAGTCGCTTTAGACTCGACGCCCGAGGTACTCAGGCCAGAAAGATTGTCTTTGATAATCTGCTTGAACGTCCCCGGTGTCGTCATACCATCATCCACCGGTGATTGCGTGCTCGGCGCTTCCCACTGCCAGCCGCCTCCCATCGCCTTGTAAAGCGAGATCAGCTGTACGGCTTCCTGATTCTGCGCTTGCACCAGGCTGATCTGGTTATCGTTAAGTGTAATTAGCGACTGCAGATACTGAAACTCTGGCTGTATCCCCACCTTGTAGAGCACCAGGTTATTGGTAAACACCTGTTTCTGGGCAGCTACCGTACTCTGCAACTTACCGCGCTGCCCACGATAGTTATCGAAGCCGGTCAATGCCTTTTCAACATCGGTCACTGCCTGGCGTACGGCTTTTTCATAAGCGAGTCGATCCTGCTCTCGTGTTGCATTCGCCAATGCCAGACCGGCCTGCAGTTGACCCCCGGTAAATAATGGCTGCGCCAGATTCACCGTCCAGTTCCATATAAAGCTAGCCGGGTTAAACAATAAATTCCAGGGACCGGTGTTAAAACCCGCCTGCAATGGAATTGAAAAATTCGGCATAAAGGCGGCTTCGGCAACGCCGATATTAGCCGTGGAAGCCGCTAACACCTGCTCCGCCTGTCGGATATCTGGCCTATTCCGCAACATCTGAGAGGGCAACGCAGCAGGTAGTGCCTTCCGTGTGGACAAAGGCGCACCCGTTTTTTCCAAAGTTGCCTGCAAATCTAACGGAAAGCTTCCCGCCAGAAAGGCACATTGGTACATTGCCCAATCACGCTGCGCCTTTAAAGGCGATAGTTGACTGACTTGATACTCATAGGCTTGTTCATACTGAGCGAGATTGAGGTCACTATCGATACCGCGTTTAAGGAGCAGCCTGGTCAGCTCAAGCCGGCGCTTCGATGACGCAATCGCTTTCTCAGTGTAGTCCACCTGTGCCTGCAAGGTACGCAGGTTACTGTAGTAACTCGCTAGGTCGGCAGTGAGCGACACCAAAACGTTGCGGCGATTTTCCTCTGCCGCACGAACACGCGCCACCTGCGACTCAGTGCTGCGTTTGATACTCCCAAAAACATCGGGTTCCCAAGCCACATTAAGCGGCAACTGCAATGTTTCGAGCAAGCCCAAACCAGTGTAATGGTTATTGGTACCAGTCTGCATCCGCTCAATCAGTGGATTAATACTCACCTGCGGCATCAATTGTGCACGGGTACTCGCCGCCTGCGCGCGCGCCTGCTCGATACGCTGCGTCGCAATCAGTACATCCCAGTTCTTTTCTATGGCGACTGCCATCACCTGATTGAGGACGGGGTCTTCAAACACTTCCCACCACTTCATAAGGTCGGCCTGCAAAGCCGCATCCGGTGTATTTAGATCAGTCGGAGCCGACGGCGTAGCCATCAAATCCGGCCGGGAAAAACTGGTGGGCAAAGTCTCGTTGGCGGGCGGCACAAAATCCGGACCCGTCATACAGCCCGTCAACAACCCCAGGCCTAAAAAGCCCAGCCAGCGTTTAAGTCTTAGATATTGAATTCGAGCCATCGCTGAATCCAGTCAAGCAATGAGCGCGGCTCTGCCAGGCGCTGTGCCTCAGGTCCCGCATCTACGCTGGCGGTCAGACCCGCTGCCAGAAACACGCCCTCCGGCACGTTGGTAATCGCAATATGCACCGGAATACGCTGCGCCAGACGAATCCAGGCATCAATCGGGTTCACATTCTGCAAACCCTGGTAGCCCGGGGTATTGTTCTGATTGAGCACACCCCGGCCAATGCTCTTGACCTCACCCTGCAGAATCTGCGGATAGGCAATCAGCTTAATCGTTGCCTTGGCACCGACTTTGACATTGATGAGTTTGATTTCTTCATAATAGGCTTCAATCCAGAACGTCGTGTTGTCGACGATCTGCATCTGGGATTGGCCAGATGTTGCGTAATCACCCATGCGCAAACGCATATTGGTCATGAACCCATCACAGGGTGCCACCACTTTCGTGCGATACAGGTTGTACTTGGCAAGATCTAAAGCAGCCTTGGCGTTATCAACCGCATCCTGAGCAACTTCAGCGTCCGTTTCGTAGATCTGCTTATCCTGAACCGACACCGCGCCTTGCGCATTCATCCGCATCTTGGCCAGGGACTTTTGCAGCACCAGTTTCTTCTTGGTCGTTTCGTACTGTGCCTCGGCCTCTTTCACCGCATATTGATAGCGTGTCGGATCGATATCAAACAGCGGATCACCCGCCTGCACCTTCTGATTGTCCTTGACGTAAATAGCCGTCACATAGCCGGACACACCTTCCGTAGCGATATCGGCCACTTCCGCCCGCACAAAGGCATCTCGCGTCCAAGGCGAACGCATGTAGAGCATCCACAAGACATAGCCGAGATACAGCGCAATCACTAGCATCAGCAGCGTGATGAGCACGCCAACGATCGAACGATCTGTCGGTATCCAGTCGGGCAGTCTATTTTTCCACTGGTTTTGCATCGCTTAACTCGCCTGTAAAAAAACAATCAGGCACAAAATGATGGAAAAAAGCGCAATCTCGAACAGATTCGGATGCCATACATAGCGATTAATACCCAGTCTAGCCAATACCTTGCGTAAAAAATAAAAAAGCACCAGCGTCAGCACAACGTCCGCCGCAAACGGTGAAATGTAAAAACCATAGACATCAACGTTAGCTAGCATGGCAGTGACGCAAGAACCTGGTTGTTTTTGGCAATCATTCGCCATTCCTGAGCGGCAGCCTGCAATTCTAACTGATGCGCAGGTTGGGAGAGCGATTCCGCTACAAGATCATCGACCAGCCGCTCAGCTACCTTTTGAAAGCGTTCTGGACTATCAAACTGGCGGGCCCAGAACCATTCTGCCTGCGCAATTCGCTGACGCAGCTGTTTAGGCAGATCAATCTTTGCCAAATTATTTCGCTGACGACGAAAACAGCGACCCACGCGCATCATTAATAACAGCGAACGAATCGCCTCCTTGGCAATCACCGTATTCTTTAACGTGCCGATACGCTCGATAAAACAAATACGTTCCTGCTGTTTATCCTCCCACATCTTGAAGCGATCCAGTCGTAAATGATGCGGCAGGGCCATGAGCTCACGGTAACCGCGCCGCTCAACCCGCCGGGCTTTTTCTCGGTTGCGCAGGGGAAAGAAAATTAGCACTGCCGCAAGCGACATGGTCGATGCGCCCAACATGGCCAGAATATTGTTTAGAAAACCCTGCAGATCGTAATTCATCTGGTTATCCGGCAGACTCAGCATCATGCCAAAGAGCATGAAGGTATTGCCCATCACTTGCGTCTGTGGAAACGATCGTAAGATACAACAGGGAACCACGATCACCGAGAAGCACAGAAGTAGCCAGGGGAAACCACTGCCCAGTGGCATCAATACCTGCGAACAAATCAACGCCGGAAGAATGCACCCCAATAATCCCAGATGAAAACTCTTGACGCCACCCACCGGATCGTCCGTCACACTCACCAACTGCATCAGAATCGATGTCATCACAATAAACATCAACCCCGCGGGCTGCCATTCATTAACGATGAAAACGCCCCAGGCCACCATGAAAGTAAACGCCACGACACAGGCGATGTAAAAACTACGGCCAAAGGAAGTGGCTTGCCCTAAAGGCCGGATATCTTCCTCATCATAGGTCTCGCGACCACGCCGCACCCGGTTCATCGTATCAATCAGCTTGCGAGCGGCATCAATCTCTGCCAATAGCCGTGTCTGAGTGAGCAGATCAGGTGCTGGCAATGCCGCAAAGTAATCCAGCACATGCTGTCGTGCTAATGCCATTCGTGCATCAGCCTGAGCGTCTGGCTCGTCTAGCCGCGCCTTGAACGCTTCAAGAATTTCATGATTGACCTCATCGGCAATGGTCCGATGAGGAGAGTCCTTGAGCAGTTCACCCAACACCTTGAGCCGGATATTGAAATCGGCAATGTCGGCAAAGAACTCATTCAAACCGCAACGAATTGATCGAGCATGTAGTGCCACTTCCGGATCCTCGGCACTGGCGTATTCCATACTCTGATGCATGGCCTCGATGTCCCTGGCCCAGTCCCGCATCGTAGCGACATGATCATAGGCTTCTGGCTCATTCACCACCTGCGTAATCTGGGCAGTGATGCGTTCACTCATTTCACGCAGTGGTGGCAGATAAGTCACGAACCCCCTGCGAATATGGAACACGCCCCAGACCAGGGTGACCGACAGAATACCGATGACAATCACACTCACCCGTTCGCCAGCGATTCTCATTACGTCTTCCGGGCTAGGCGCGGACTTGGCAACAAGAATGGCCGTATACCCCCCGAGAATCGAAGCATAGGAGCCAAAATACTTGAGCCGGCTTCCCCAAAACGAACAGACGCCCATCCAGATCGCCATACTGCCCGCAAAAAGCCATGGGGCCTGAGGAAACACCCAGTAAATGACGACTACTGCCACACCACCGGAAACGGTCCCGAATAATCGGGCATAGCTTTTAGCAAATACCGCACCCGAGTCAGGTAGCGCCAGAATGGCCGCGCACATACCCGCCAGACCTGCCATGTCAATGAGAGCCTCAAAGCTTGTGAATATCGCCAAGCCGAAAGCGAGCATCGTGAGCATACCCAGCTTCAACCCGGCTCTAACCCTCGCCATGCTCTCAGGCGATATTGGAAATTCAAGCGGGGGAAGCCAACGCAATGCAGCCATTAATTGATAAAGAATCTACAAGGCAAAAAGAAATTCGCAATAAATCATGCGATTATGGCGAGTCGCGATAATACATTGCATAATTACACAATCAAAATTTTAAATACCTGACGTAACGTTGGGACCCCACACACGCAGATTCAAAGGACTAACGCCATGGCTAAAATCAAGCTTCCACCCTACCAACAAGTTGTGCTGATTTTTCAGGGCGGCGGCTCGCTGGGTGCCTATCAGGCGGGCGTATACGAAGGCATCGCTCAAGCAGGTATCGAACCCACCTGGGTTTCAGGCATTTCGATTGGTTCTATTAATGCGGCAATTGTTGCCGGTAATCCACCTGAGAAACGCGTCGAACGCCTGCATGATTTCTGGGACACCGTTTGCCGCCGACCATCCATGTCCGCCGGCTTTGCCGCGGAAGCCATTAGCTTGATGGGGTTTGGTCTGGAGCCACTCCAGGAAACCTTCAAACAAACCATCAACAAAGCCTTCGGGTCTTATGCTGCCTCCATGGCAATTCTAGAGGGGCAAAACGAATTCTTTTATCCGCGCCCCTTCGCACCGGGCTTTGGCAACCCAAGCCAAGTCAGCTTCTATGACACATCGCCTCTAAAAGCCACTCTAGAGCGCCTGGTCGATTTCGACCGCATCAATCACAAAGATGCCATGCGTATTTCCCTGGGGGCTACCAACGTCGGCACCGGTAACTTCGTGTTCTTTGACAACCGGCACATGAAGATCGGTCCAGAACACGTTATGGCCTCGGGCTCCCTGCCACCAGGCTTTCCCGCCACAGAAATTGATGGTGAGTATTACTGGGATGGCGGCTGCGTCTCCAACACGCCGCTGCTCTACATCATGAATGAAAGCAACAACCAGGATAGCCTGATCTTCCAGGTGGATCTGTGGAGCGCCCACGGCAAGTTGCCTACCAACATCTTTGAAGTTACCGAACGTCAGAAGGATATTCAGTACTCCAGCCGTACACGCGCCATTACAGATCTTGTCCGCAACATGCATCGCATGCGACAGCTTCTACTCGACACCATTGATCACGTGCCGGCAGCCGTTCGCAAAGCGGACCCGTATTTTGACAAGATGGCCGAGCAGGCCATGGGCTCTAACTACAACGTCATTCAGCTGATCTATCAGAACAAGTTTGGCGAAGGCCAGTACAAGGATGCCGAGTTCAGCTCGGAGAGCATGCAGCGTCATTGGTCCATCGGCCTGGACGACTTTGATAACACGCTGGCAGACGCTTCTTGTCTTGAAATGCCGCCTCCCGGCGTAAACTTTGTTACCTATGACGTGCACCGCAAAGAGCGCTTTACTGCCGAAGCGCCGGATCCGACAGCCAATCGCAACGCTTTCACCGATTATGCATTCCATTCCACCCAGGCTGGCCAACCCCATAAGCCAAGCGGAACCCGTTCGGTAACGGCTAAAAAAGCCCCAGTCAAGACGACTGCGGCTGCCAAAAAGCCGGCGACAAGCAAGGCCCCGGCAAAACCCTCAGCTAAAAAGCCTGCCGCTAAGAAGGCCGTCGCCAAATAACTCAGCGACATGCAATGAACAAACGGGCCGCACATGCGGCCCGTTTTTTTATAGAGTTTTATCAGTCAGATTTGCCAGTTGGCAACTTCTGCCAAGGCCAACGCCCTTCCATCTCCAGAATCAGCGACCAACTCAAAAACGTACGAATCGCCACAATCGCTGCCAGCACAGAGACGCTCAACAAAGTCGGGCTTACGGCTACGGTGCGGATGATGTCCGCAGCAACCAGCACCTCCAGACCCAGTAACAATGTGCGCGTAATCTGGTTACGCACCATCTTGTACGCATAATCCACGCCTTGTTTGGCCAGATCCAGCGGAAAACGAATTAAGCCCCAGAGCGCGCCCACCACAATCACGGCAACACCCAAGGCATCACCCCATTCACCCATCAACTCGATAAAAGCGAGGTGATCCATAACTAGTGGGAACGGGCTACCGCAAAATCTGCCAGTTCAAGCAGCGCCTGTTTGTATGCCGACTCTTGCAACCCGCTCAGCGCATCCCGCGCCAACCCGGCTTCGGCACGCGCGGCTTCTCGCGCGGCGTCCAGCGCCCCACTTTCGTGAACCGCTTTCAAGACCGCATCAAATTCTTCCAGGCCACCACTTTCAATCGCCTTACGAATCGCCGCAGCAATTTCCGGTGTGCCGCGGTCACGCGCATAAATCAACGGCAAGGTCGGCTTACCTTCGGCCAGATCATCACCCAGATGCTTGCCGGTATCCGCTTCATTACCCGAGTAATCGAGCACATCATCAATAATCTGGAAAGCGGTACCCAGATGCATTCCGTAGCGCGCCAATCCATCTTCCAGTGATGCGTCGGCATCGGCCAGCACACCGCCCAGGCGCGATGCTGCTTCGAACAGCTTGGCCGTTTTATAGCGGATCACCTGCAGATAGCGCTCTTCATTCACATCCGCATCATTACAGTTCATGAGCTGCAGCACTTCGCCTTCGGCAATGATGTTGGTGGCTTCTGATAGCACTTCCATCACGCGCATACGCCCAACCGACACCATCATCTGGAATGCACGGGAATAGAGGAAGTCGCCCACCAGCACGCTGGCCGCATTGCCAAACAATTCATTAGCCGTTTCACGGCCCCGACGCAAACTGGACTCATCCACCACATCATCGTGCAACAAGGTAGCCGTGTGAATAAACTCCACCACCGCCGCCAAAATCCGGGCTTGTGGCCCCGGCACCCCGCACGCACCCGCCGTCAGCAGTAATAATGCCGGGCGTAAGCGCTTGCCGCCGCTGTGAATAATGTATTCCGATACCTGACGCACCAATACCACCTCCGAATGCAGAGAGGCACGGATCACGTCGTCCACTTGCCGCATTTCGTCGGCAATCAGCTGGGCAAAGAAGGGTTGAGTCTGGCTGGATGTCACAGGCTAAATCAATGTGCGCTGCGGCGACAGCACATCGCCACAGGATTAAAAGAGCCGAATGTACGGGCGCAAGCGCCCCGCGTCAAGGCAAAACACCCGAATTCCGGCCTAAAACCACACGCCTGGGGTTAAGAATGCGCAAACACTTTGACAGCAAAGGTTTTTTTGCGTAAAATTGCGAGTTCTTTGCAATATCCATTCGGAGTCCAACATGTACGCGGTCATAAAAACCGGCGGCAAGCAATATCGTGTCGTCGCTGGTGAAAAAATTAAAGTAGAACAGATACCGGCAGAAGTTGGCACCCAGATCACCATCGACCAGGTTCTTATGGTCGGCGAAGGCGAAGCCGTTAAAATCGGTGCCCCGCTGGTGGCAGGTGCGAGCGTTTCGGCCACGGTTCTGAGCCAAGGTCGTCACGACAAGGTTCGCATTTTCAAAATGCGCCGTCGCAAGCACTACCAGAAGCGTCAGGGCCATCGTCAGAATTACACCGAACTGCAGATCAACGCGATCGCAGGCTAACCCGGTCAAGCTAAGGAGCCTCACACCATGGCACATAAAAAAGCAGGCGGCAGTTCACGTAACGGCCGCGACTCAGAAGCCAAACGACTAGGCGTTAAGCGCTACGGCGGTCAACTGGTTAAGGCTGGCAACATCATCGTTCGCCAGCGCGGTACCGAGTTCCACCCTGGCGACAACGTCGGCATGGGCAAGGATCACACCCTGTTCGCACTGATCGACGGCACGGTCAAGTTCACCATTCGTGGTGAGCAAAAGCGTCGCACCGTCGTCATTCAGCCAGTACAGTAATTCGTGTCTGGCCGGGCAACTTGCCCGCCGGCACATTAAAGCCCTATCCTTACCGGTAGGGCTTTTTCTTTAGCAGAGTTCGTATGAAATTTATTGATGAAGCGCGTATCGAAGTCATGGCCGGCAAGGGCGGCGATGGCTGTGCCGCATTCCGCCGCGAAAAATATGTTCCCCGTGGCGGTCCTAGCGGTGGCGACGGTGGCAAAGGCGGCAGCGTCTGGGCCATTGCCGACCGCAACATCAACACCCTGGTCGAATATCGTTACACCCGCAAATTCCTGGCGCGCAACGGCCAGAACGGCATGAGCGCCGAGTGTTATGGCGCTGGCGCCGAAGACATCACCCTGCGATTGCCCGTCGGCACCGTCATTTCTGACTACGAAACCGGTGTCGTCCTGCACGACATGAATGAAGACGGCAAAAAAGTACTCGTCGCCCAGGGCGGCCGTGGCGGCCTTGGCAACATTCACTTCAAGTCCAGCATCAATCGAGCTCCCCGCCAATTTACCCGGGGTTCGCCCGGCGAAGAGCGCATGCTCAAACTGGAACTCAAGGTGCTCGCTGATGTCGGCCTACTGGGCTTACCCAATGCCGGCAAGAGCACCTTCATCCGCTCGGTCTCAGCTGCCAAGCCCAAAGTCGCCGACTACCCGTTTACTACGCTGCACCCCAATCTGGGGGTTGTCCGTACCGATGAAAACCGTAGCTTCGTCATTGCCGATATTCCCGGCGTGATCGAAGGGGCTGCTGAAGGCGCCGGCCTCGGCCACCGCTTCCTGCGCCACCTGGCCCGCACGCGCCTGATCATGCACCTGGTCGATCTAGCGCCCTTCGACCCCGAGGCCGACCCGGTCCATGATGCTATCGCTATTGCCGCCGAGCTCGAAAAATACGACCCGACGCTGGCTGCAAAACCCCGCTGGCTCATCCTCAACAAGCTGGATCTGATTCCCGAAGAAGAACGCCAGAAGCGCATCGACGACTTCTTGAAGAAGTTCAAGAAAGCTAAAGGCAAAGCCGAGCGCCACTTCGCCATCGCTGCGATTACCGGTGACGGCACCAAGCCACTGATTTTTGCAATACAGGATGCGCTGGATGCCATGCCACCGGCATTGCCCGTACATACCGAACATGATGTGCGTGACGTCATGCCCGATGGCGAAACGGTCTTCATCGATGAAGACGAGGATGATGCATCGTGACCCACTGCGTTGCTGCCCGCCAACCCCTGGTTGATGCCCGCACTCTGGTCGTTAAGATCGGCAGCGCGCTTATCACCAACAATGGCACCGGGCTGGACCTGGATGCCATCAACAGCTGGGCGCAACAACTCGCCGAGCTGGCAGCTAATGGCCGCCGGATTCTGCTGGTCTCCTCCGGTGCCATTGCCTGTGGCATGCAACAACTGGGTTGGAGCAAACGGCCAGGGAGTATCCCTGAACTCCAGGCGGCAGCCGCCGTTGGTCAGATGGGTCTGGCGCAAACCTACCAGCAAGCTTTTGGCGCCCACGGCATCCGCACGGCGCAGATTCTGCTCACACACGAAGACCTGGCCGACCGCACGCGTTATCTTAATGCCCGTGCCACCATCAGCACCCTGCTCGATCTCGGCGTACTCCCCATCATCAACGAAAACGACACCGTTGCCACCGATGAAATCCGCTTTGGTGACAACGATACGCTGGGCGCACTCGTCGCCAACCTGATCGAGGCCGACGCCTTGGTCATCCTGACGGATCAGGAAGGCCTGTACACAGCCGATCCACGCAAAGACGCCTCAGCCACACTGGTAGAACAAGGTGCCGCCGGCGACGAACAATATGAACGTATGGCCGGCGGCAGCGGCACCCATGTCGGCACCGGCGGCATGATCACCAAAATCTGGGCCGCCAAGCGTGCCGCACGTAGCGGTGCGCATACGGTCATTGCCAGTGGTCGTGCGCCCAATGCATTGCCCCGGCTCTTACAGGGCAAACAACTCGGCACGCTGCTCATTGCCAGCCAGCCACCGCTGGCGGCACGCAAGCAGTGGCTGGCTGATCATCTACAGCTCGCCGGCCGCATCCAACTGGATGCCGGCGCCAGCAAAGCTCTACGTGCTGGCAGCAGCCTATTGCCTGTTGGCGTGACCCTGGTCGAGGGTGAATTCGAGCGCGGCGCTGTGGTCGCCTGCCTGGATGAAGCTGGTAATGAAATCGCCCGCGGTCTCAGCAACTATGCCAGCAGCGAAGCACGCCGCATTGCCGGTTGCCCGAGTTCAGAGATCGAACAACGCCTCGGCTATCTGGATGCACCCGAACTGATCCACCGGGACAACCTCGTCATCGTATGACCCAGAATCTGACCATCGGCCGGCCGCTGGTCATCCTGACGGGCGGTATCGCCACCGGAAAATCCACGATTGCACAGCGCCTTCGTCAACACGGCATTGATGTCATTGATACCGATGCCATTGCCCATGCACTAACGGCGCCCAATGGCCTTGCCCTACCAGCATTACGACAAATTTTTGGTGACGGCATATTCGCCGCAGACGGCACACTTGATCGCGCAGCGCTGCGCGACATCGTCTTTAACGATCCCGATCAAAAAACGCGACTCGAACAAATTCTGCACCCGATGATCCGGCGACAGGCCATCGCAGCCATCGCAGCAGCAACCTCCCCTTATGTCGTTGCAGACGTCCCCTTATTTGCCGAAACCGGTTTCCTGCGCGAACAGGCCGACCGCGTGCTCGTCGTCGATTGCCCACCGGACATCCAGAAACAACGTCTCCTGGCACGCGGCAATCTACCTGAAGAACTGGCCGATCTCGTTCTGCAGGCACAAGCCCCCAGAGACGAACGCCTCAGTCTCGCTACCGAGGTTCTAGACAATAGCGGCAGGCCCGAGCAGCGCGACGAACAACTGAACCAGATCCACCAACGCTATCTAGCACTGGCCAATAGCGCCGAAAATAGCGATAAAAACCCTATTTGCGTGTAACAAATGGAGCAAATAGGGCTATTATTCGAAGAATCTGCCATTTCGGCGCCACTTCAGGTCAAACACACCCCTATCGTGCTGATCTACGAATATCCGCTTACCGAACGCATTCGGGCCCTGTTGCGGCTTGAAGATCTGTTCGCGCGTATGGCTCACTATCTTGGTGCGCCCGATATTCACGACCACCACGCCGCGCTGACGGTGCTCTTTGAAATTCTGGAAGTTGCGCGCCCGGATCTGAAGTCGGAGCTTCTCCAAGAACTGGAACGCCAGCGTCAGGTGTTAATGGCCTTCCGCGACAACCCGAACATATCTTCAGAAGCCCTTGATGCGGCGCTCAACGAGATTTCCGAAGCGCTGAACCTTTTGCACGCACTCACCGGCAAACTCGGTCAGCATCTGCGTGACAACGAGTGGCTCATCTCGGTCAAGAATCGTTCGATGATTCCGGGCGGCCTGAGTGAATTCGACATTCCGTCGTATCACCTCTGGCTGAATCAACCCACCGCCCAGCGTCAGCGTGATCTGCAAACCTGGCTGGAGCCTTTCCTGCCGCTGCGTGACGGCCTGGCTATCGTGCTTCACCTGCTGCGCGACAGCGGTTCGCCAGAAGCCTATACGGCTTCCCGTGGCAGCTACCAGCGTACCCTCGCCGGCGTAAACGCACAAATGCTGCGCATCCGCATTCACGATGCCATGATCACGCCAGAAACCAGCGCCAACAAATACGCACTGAACCTACGTTTCATGGAAACCGATTTCCACCAGCGTCCGCGCCAGGTGGAACGCGATGTACGCTTCGACCTCACCTTCTGCGCCATCTAAACCCGTGAGCACGAAAGTCCCTTGCCCGCATTGCGGTGCTTTATCGCCGTTTAGTCCAGAGAACAAATGGCGTCCATTCTGCTCCGAGCGCTGCAAAATGATCGACCTGGGCGCCTGGGCCAACGAGTCTTACCGAATCCCCGTGCAGGAAAACGATCAGGGGCTTACGGACGATAACACCCCGCCAACAGAACAATAACGGCGCAACGCGCTGCGCCCCAGCTTCAGATTACCAGCCCCGCATCATCGCCACGCCCTGGGCGCTCACTGCTTTCGCCTCAACTACATCGCCGTGTTGCATGCCGCCAATGGCATAAACAGGCAATGCATAGCCTTCAATCAGTTCGGCAAAGCCTGCCCAGCCCAAGGGCAATTGCCCCGGGTGAGTGGGCGTTGCATTAACCGAACCCAGCACCACGGCATCCAGCGCCAGCGCACTGGCTTTCCGTAACTCTGCAGGTGAGTGGCACGAAGCAAACACCAACGGCAAATCAGGGCGCTGTTCGCAAGCCATTAACGCCGCCGCAGGCAGATGCACACCATCCGCACCTACCGCCAGCGCCTCTTCCACGCTACCGTTCAAAAGCACATGGCCACCATAGCTGTGCACCCGCGCCACAACGTCACGTGCAAAATCCAATCGTTGCTGCGTATCCAGAGACTTCTCACGCACTTGCACCAACATCGGCCGCGCACGTTCGAGACGCGCCAACTCATCCGCTACGCCAGTATCGCTCGCATTGATTAGGGCATAAACCTCCGGTAACGCTAACGCCCGTAAAATCGGCGTATTGGCGGGCAGCACCGGGCTTACCGGCATAGCATCCAGATCTTTGCCGCCCGCCATAGCACCCGTCTCTAACCAGGCGGTGTCCGTGTGCTCATGCGGATGCAACGTACCTTCCCAGGCCGTCACACGAAAAAACCGGATCTCAACACGGGCATGCGGGTACACAAAGTGACGCGTCACCCAGGGCGTCATCGCTGTGACGGTAATACCCAGTTCTTCCTGCAGCTCACGCACCAGCGCATCGTCAAAAGTTTCTCCGGCCTCAACCTTGCCCCCGGGAAATTCCCAATACCCCGCATAAGCTTTGCCAGGCGGGCGCTGCGCCAACAGATATTCCGTGCCTTCATTTCGCACAATGACCGCGGCCGAAACGCGCGTCAGCTTCGCCTCAATCTGGGCGCCAGAAACCACCAAGGCCTGAGCCTCAGCCACGTTTTCTCTCGGTATACTTGCCACATTGTTCTCTGTATTTTTCACGTCACACTTCACTTGCCTTGGCCATGACTCGACCGAATTTCCATACCGCACACCATACTGTATTTCCCGGTCTTGGCCTACTTGCCGCCAGCGTTGCCGCAACATTTCTGGCTGGCTGCGCCACTACCGAATGCCCGCCGTGCAAAGAAGCTGAAAAGCCGGCCGCTGCTGTGCAGATTATCAAGCCGCTCAAACAAGCTAACTGGTCTGATCTACCCGGCTGGTCTGATGACAAAACCCTCGTCGAAGCCTTTCCGGCACAACTGCAAAGCTGTAATGCGCTGGGCAAAAAGCCTGCCTGGCAAGATGCCTGTGGTGCCGCAAAAGCACTGAGCGATGCGCAGCGTAAAGACCCCGGGGAGCTGCGCGCCTATTATCAGAAGTACTACAAACCCTATCAGCTCGTACAAAATGATGGCGCCAGCAACGGCCTCTTTACCGGTTACTACGAGCCGCTCCTGCAGGGCGCTAAAGAGCAAACCAGCAAAGCCCGTTATCCGATTTATGGCACGCCGCCGAATCTACTGACCATCGAACTGGGCGACCTGTTTCCGGAGCTCAAGGGCAAGCGTGTGCGTGGCCGCATCGCCGATGGCAACAAAGTCGTGCCCTACTGGACACGTGAACAAATCGACGCAGACCCGGCACGTATGAATACAAAAACACTCGCCTGGGTGGATGACGCGATCGAACTCTTCTTCCTGCAAATACAGGGATCGGGGCGCGTACAAATGCCGGACGGCAGTCGCTTACGCGTGGGCTACGCCGATCAGAATGGCCAACCCTACCAGAGCATTGGCAGCGTACTCATCAAGCAAGGCGCGCTCACAAAAGACACCGCCTCCATGCAGGGCATCCAGAACTGGGCGCGCAACAACCCGGCCAAAGTACAAAGCCTGCTCAATGCCAACCCGAGCTACGTCTTCTTCCGCGTACTGCCCACAGACCCCAATAATCCGGATGCCGGCCCACCCGGTGCCCTCGGCGTACCCCTTACCCCGGGGCGCAGCATCGCCATTGATCCACGGGCAACCCCACTGGGCGCACCCGTCTGGTTAGACACCACCTACCCGAATAGCAACAAACCCTTGCAACGCCTCGTGCTGGCTCAGGATACCGGCGGCGCCATCAAGGGCGCTGTACGCGCAGACTTCTTCTGGGGATTTGGTGCCGAGGCCGGTAAAGAGGCCGGACGCATGAAGCAAGCGGGGCAAATGTGGGCGCTGATCCCCCCAGCCGCCGTGCCAGCTGATAAAGTACGCGACTAAACCCAGACCAGAGACTGACGACGAGATTCATCATGAGCCAGACCATCACCGAAGACTATCGTAAGCTGCAGCAAGAACTCCACCAGAATCCTAACTATGGTGTGGCCTCGCTTCAATTTGCGCCGCTGGTCGCGGATCTCATCAAACAATCTGGTGCACAAAGCGTGTCGGATTATGGTGCGGGCAAAAAGAATCTACTGGTTGGGCTCAACCAGGTTGGTATGAATCCGGTTTACAAACCCTACGATCCGGCCTTCCCGGAATACGGCACACCCCAGGCTGCCGATCTAGTCTGCTGCATCGACGTCCTGGAACATATCGAACCGGAACTCATTGATAACGTCATAGCCGAACTAGCCAGCATCACCACCAAAATCGGCTTCTTCTCCATTCACATGGGGCCGGCCGGCAAAGTACTATCCGATGGCCGCAATGCGCATCTGATCCAGAAGCCAACCTCCTGGTGGTTGCCCAAGCTTTGCCAGCATTTCGACATCATTCAGCTACAAACGCACCAGGTGATGGGCAACGGCGTCTGGCTCATCGTCAAACGCATCGACACGGTGCTGTAACCATCTTTGGGCGCAGCCCCCTCTTTGCGCCCTGTTTTGAGGCGATCGCACCAAAACACGCACCGGTTTGGTGCGAAAACACCGCTGCAAGCCCATAAAACGGGGCACCAAATTGGCACACTAATTGCTTTTACTGGGGCACTACCAATCCTCACGCACGTTGTCTGTGCGCATGCCCCATGGAACTTCTCAAGACAGCCTCCGACACCCTGTTCATCCTGCTCGGCGCCATCATGGTGCTCGCTATGCACGCCGGCTTTGCCTTTCTGGAAGTCGGGACGGTCCGTAAAAAGAACCAGGTTAACGCCCTGGTTAAAATTCTGGCCGACTTTGCCGTATCAACGGTCGCCTACTTTGGCATTGGCTTTACAGTCGCCTACGGCACCGACTTCTTCATTGGCGCCAGCCAGATTGCCGAGAAGAGCGGTTACGACATCACCCGCTTCTTCTTCCTGCTCACCTTCGCCGCTGCGATCCCTGCAATTATTTCGGGGGGCATCGCCGAGCGCGCCAAGTTCAATCCGCAACTCGCCGCCACCTTTGTGCTGGTTGGCTTTGTCTATCCATTCTTTGAAGGCATTGCCTGGAACCAGCATTACGGCATTCAGGAATGGCTGAAAGGCACTTTTGGCCAGGAGTTCCACGACTTCGCCGGTTCGGTGGTCGTGCACGCCATGGGTGGCTGGATCGCCTTGCCGGCCGTGCTGTTGCTCGGCGCCCGCCATGGCCGTTATGGCAAGAACGGCGTTATCGCTGCGCATCCGCCCTCATCGATTCCTTTCCTTGCGCTGGGCGCCTGGATTCTGGCCGTGGGATGGTTCGGCTTTAACGTGATGAGCGCACAAACCCTCGACAAGATCAGCGGTCTGGTTGCAGCCAACTCGCTGATGGCCATGGCTGGTGGCACCATTGCCGCACTTATTGCCGGCAAGAATGACCCGGGCTTTGCCTACAACGGCCCTTTAGCTGGCCTCGTTGCCGTCTGTGCCGGTTCGGATCTCATGCATCCGCTGGGCGCCCTGGCGACTGGCCTGATCGCTGGCGGCATGTTCGTCTTTGCGTTCACCTTCACACAAAACCGCCTGAAGATTGATGACGTACTGGGCGTATGGCCACTGCACGGCCTCTGCGGCGCCTGGGGTGGCATTGCTGCCGGCATCTTCGGCGCAGAAGCGCTAGGCGGCCTTGGCGGCGTTTCCCTGGCCGCACAAGCCATCATGACTGGCCTCGCCATCGTCGTGGCTCTAGTGGGCGGCACGGTGGTCTACGGCGCACTCAAAATGGCCGTCGGCCTGCGCCTGGATCAGGAAGAAGAATACAACGGCGCCGACCTCACTATTCACCGGATTACTGCGACACCGGATACGCGCGATTTGTAATCTGCTAGTTGTTTTTAAAGAAGACGGGTGTTACTCTGGTAACACCCGTCTCCTTTGGAGCCACCGATATGGCAACCACATCGCTCAAACTACCCGATGAGCTTAAGGCACGCGCTCAATTAGCCGCTGAACACCAAGGGCTCTCACCTCATGCTTTTATGGTGCAAGCCATAGAGCAAGCCATTACCAGCGCTGAAACTGAAGAGCGTTTTCTTGCCGATGCTTACGCGGCACGCGAAGAAACCCATAACACCGGGCTTAGCTTTGCCGCCGAGGATGTCCACGACTATGTCCGCGCAGTAGCCCGTGGCGAAAATCCGCCATTGCCTGAGACGCAACCATGGCGAAAATAAGCTATGCGCGACGAGCGTTATACGATCTAAAGCGCTTAACAGAGTTTCTATTTAATGCCGACCCTGTGGCAGCAGTCGAAACAACTGGCCTTATAGTGGATGCAATTGGCGTACTAGAACGCCATCCACAAGTCGGTAGACCGAAAGGCAACGGACTTCGAGAGCTCGTCATTTCCAGAGGCAGCACGGGCTACGTAGCGCTGTATGACTTTTACCCAGCCGAAAACGAAGTCCTCATCTTGACCCTTCGCCACCAACGTGAAGTTAGCCCACGAACGAACGAATAAGATTCCTTAAAATCAATTCCCTTTAAGCGCCTTCTCAATTTTATCCAGCGGCATATAGCCCGGAATCTTTTCACCGTTCGGAAAAAAGATCGCCGGCGTACCACTCACGCCCAAGCCCTGCGCCAGCTTACTGTTGCGTTCCAATGGATTGGCACAATTATCCGAACCGGCAGGCGCTTTGCCATTGATCATCCAGTCATCCCAGGCTTTCAAACGATCACTCGCGCACCAGATCTTGCGCGACTTCACCAGAGAATCTTCCGAAAGCATTGGCACCATAAAGGTGTAGACCGTCGAATCCTTCAGGTTCACCAGCTCCTTGGTCAGCTTCTTACAGTAACCGCAGTTTGGATCTTCAAAGGTAATCAGCGTCCGTTTGCCGTTACCACCATTACCATTCACCCGCTTAAGCGCATCCTGTAATGGCAGCAAAGCAAGCTGCTGCTCGGCAGTAATGTTGCGATGGGTTTTGCCATCAATCAGCGAACCAAAGACAAATACCGAGCCCTTTTCATCGCTATAGAAGAGCTGACCGCCAGCGTAGATCTCATACAGACCACTCAGGTAAGGCGTCTTGATAATGCGCTGTGGCTTCACGCCCATCTGGCTTTCAACAATCTTAGCCAACGCTGGCGATGCAATTTCCTGGGCGCTCACCGAAGATGCGCCCAGACTCACCACACTTGCCGCCAGTAGGCTCAACACCACTTTCTTCATACATCGTTCCTTTAGCAATTTAGCGCTCAAGCGCATAACGAATCAGCATCGACTTTAATGGCGTCAGCTTATCCGTCAAATTCAAACCCACATTACGCAGCACGCTCAAACCGGGCGCTTTGCTGGCAAACAGCTTGCGCATCGCATCTGTCATCGACTGCAGCACCACCACTTCTTCACGCCGTGCGCGTTGGTAGCGTGACAACAGCCGCAGATCACCCAGATCATCGACAGCGCGCGCCGTCCTGATCACCTCAGCAAGCACTCGCACATCCTGAAAGCCCAGATTCACCCCATGCCCGGTGAGCGGATGAATCCCATGCGCGGCATCGCCAATCAGCGCCACACGGGGCGTCACCACTTGCGGCACCCGCACCAGCTTGAGCGGGAAGCCTGCCGCCGGAGCCATGAGCGTTAACTGGCCCAATTTGTTTTCACCCGCATTGGCCACGCGATAAGCCAACTCTTCGGCCGGCAACGCCAGCAGTTCTTTAGCAAATTCCTCCGGCGCCGACCAGACCATGGAAATCATTTTCCCCTGGTCACCACCTGCGCCACCCGCCAGCGGCAGATAGGCCAGAACACCATCTTCACGGAACCACTGATAGGCCGTACCAAAGTGCGGCAATTCTGTCCGGAAGTTAGCAACTACCCCCAGCTCGTTATACGGATCGTGCTGGCTGCTCAAACCCATCTGTTCACGCACCCAGGATTCACGCCCGTCGGCACCCACCACCAGTTTGGCACGCAATACCTGGCCACTTGCCAGTGTCAGCTCAGCGACATCTGCATTTACCTGCAACGCGAGTGGCGTAGCCGGGCAGAAGCAGGTCACGTTGCGCTGGCGGCTTACTGAAGTCCAGAGCTCGCAGGCCATCTCAGACGACTCCACAATCCAGGCCAATTCTTCCGTGCCGATATCAAAGGCAGAGAAATTAATCACACCACCGGAATCACCGCTCACCACCATCTGCGCCACACGCTGCAAACGATCCGGCGTCAGATGTTCCCAACAACCAATCTGTGCCAGCAAATCGGCACTGCCCGGGCTAATCGCGTACACCCGGTTGTCCCACTGTATCGGCCAATCTTTCGGGCGGCTCGGCGCACGGGCGTCCACCAGCGCGATGCGTAAGGAGGTATCGGCCAGCGCTACTGCCAGTGCCGAGCCCGTCAGTCCGCCACCGACAATGATCAGATCAAAGTCATTGGCCTGTGAAGACGGTTCGCTCGTCGGCGTATGCCGATGTTTGTGATGATGGCTCATAGCTTAACGACAGGTTGCATCCTGCGGGTACCCGGCAACGGGCTTGTTCTTGGAAGTAATGATTCTAACCCGCCCCAGATTACTCAGCACCACACAGAGTTGCTGACCAGTTTTTTGCCCGACAAAACTGGCAGTTCCGTTAGCGCCGGTGGCCGAACCATTCTTCCAGTTAAAGCGGAAGGTGGTGCGACTGGAACTCCCCAATGTCACACCCGTTAGCTTGCCTGAATCACCGCGTTGCACAGCCTCGCAACCCGCAGAAAAGCAATCGCACTTGGCCTCCTTGGCGACGGCATAGCACCAGCGCTCGCCACCCTGCCCGGCCAGCTGTACATACATAAATCGTTGTTGCGCCAACGCCTCAGAGCGCGCCAGATTCAGGCTACTAGCCAAGCCCTCGGCAGCCGCCTTCAAACGCTGCCGTTCCAGATAATCGCTAAACGAAGGCACCGCCAGCATCCCGGCAATCACGAATACGACCAAGCCAACCAAGACTTCGATCAGCGTGATGCCTTTCTGAGTGGAACGAGGCCTCAGCAACACTCAACGTGGCGGCAGATTCTGCCCCGGCGTCACATTCACCGGCGCTGTACCACCCTTGGGTGCGGCCGTCAGGTTAACGATGGAACCGCCGCTGGCAAAGGTACCGCTTTCATTAATCTCTACCGTGACCGTTCTGTCGCCCTTGGCAAACACCAGAATACTGGTCTTGGCCTTGATCGAAGAAATACCGGTCCAGCCGGCCTTGGGGAACTGATCCCGGAAGAAGGTAAAGGTATCGGTTGGGCCTTGTGGCGTACTGATCACGATACGGCCTGTCCACTGTGGACCACCGCCCAGAATGATCGATTGCTCATTACTGATTTTCGACCCTTGCGGCAGCGGCATATCACCCAGCAATTGCTGCTGAATGTTATCGAGGCTTTCCGAGCTGCCAAAACCACCCGAGGCGCAACCGGCCAACAATAAGGCACAAGCCAATCCACAGACTGCCACCAGCTTTTTCATCAAAGCACCGTTTCCTAAAGTTGCCCTAAATGGTTTGAGGCATTCTATCGCGAATCGCATCGGCTAACCGGCCAACCACACCAGCCCAATCACCTCGCGCCGATTGACGGAACAAGCGCGCCGTTGGATACCAGGGCGAGTCAGCACGTTCCAGCAACCAGCGATAATCGGGCCCTGTGGGCAATAACAACCAGACCTCTTTACCCAAGGCGCCGGCCAGATGGGCTACTGCGGTATCCACCGTGACCACCCAATCCAGGCCAGCAATTACACGCGCGGTTTCTGCAAAATCTGTTAACGCCGGTTGCGACAACGCAACGCTTGGTTGGGCTGCCAACCAGGCATGATCTGCCTCACGTAACTCCGGTTGCAAACACACCCAATCTACCGGCAAATCAAATAGCGGCGCCAAAGTCGGCAAAGCCATACTGCGGCTCTTGTCGTTCTTATGACCTGCACTACCGGACCACACCAGGCCAACGCGTGGTCGATCGCTAACAACAGGCTCAGCGGCATCACGCACACGGATATAAGGCACGGCAGCGGGAATACTTTCCAGCGTGGTACCCAACGCTAACGGCAAACTCATCAATGGTATTGCCAGATCAAAACCCGAGGCATCGGCAAAAGATTCTGCCACCGTCACGCCCGGCCACTGATCGGCCAGCAGCGAGACCAACGACGCCTGAACCGCTAGGCTCACTTTCGCACCCAATCCCTGCAGTACCGGCACATAGCGGCAGAACTGCAAGGTGTCGCCCAGACCCTGCTCGGCATAGAGCAGTATCGATTTACCAGCGACGGTTTCTTGCCCCAACCATTGCAGAATCTGCGGATAGCGCCGCTGATTGCCCAGGCTCGGCACGGTCCAGCGCGCTTCAAACAGCGGCCAGCCCTGCGCAAAATCACCCTGTACCAGCTTTACCCACGACAGATGCCACTTGGCCTCTTCGTAATCCGGGTTCAATGCCAGCGCATTTTCATAGCAGGCCGCGGCTTCGCTATAACGCTCCAGCGCACCGAGGGCTTTGCCTTTGTTGAACAACACCTGTGCAAAATTTGGACGCAGCGCCAACGCCTTATCGTATGCAGCAACCGCATCAGCTTCCCGCTCCAGATCGAGCAGCACATTACCGAGGTTGTTCCAGGCATCCGGGTTTTGCGGCACCAGGCGCGTGGCTTTAACAAAGTCGGCAGCCGCTTCGGTATAGCGCCGCAGATTCGCCAACACGCGGCCACGGCTCATTACGGCATCCAGATCCTCAGGCATTAGCGTCACCGCCTGCGTATAAGCGGCCAACGCTTCGGTCTGCCGTCCCATTTGCTGCAAAGCATAGCCGAGGTTGTAACTCACCTCCGGCTGCCGGGCATTTTGCGCCAGCGACTGCTGCAACAACTCAGCCCCCTGCGCAAATTGCCCCTGCTGCAACAGCATCAAACCCTGCTGACTCAAGGCCGCAATGGCAGCCGCCCCTGGCGGGCGCTTCTCCACCCGATCAAAGGCCGACTTCTTTTTTGCCATCGGTTATTAGCGCAGTCGAGAAAGGGCTTAAGCGCCCATACCCTGATTAATCTTGGCGTGCTCGGCATGCCACAACTCGGCCATTTCGGAATCCGTATAGTCTTTAAAACACGGCGTACCCAGCGTGTAATGCAACAGCTTGGCATCGTAGTTATCGGGATATTCGGTCGTCAGCCAATTCCATTCTTTAGGAATCTCACCCACCAGCGCATCATCCAGCCAGGCAAAGCGATGCAGGTGCGAGCCCGGGTGCGTCATCACATACCGCGGGTCGAGGCAACGGTTGGCCGGATGCGCACAGTTCCACAGAATCACGCTCGACCAGTTCTTGCGTGGGTAATCCTGATTCTTGTTACCCAGGTACTTCTCATGGGCCTTGGTCTTGTAGTCGTGTTTGACGACCATCACCGCCTTGCTCTCATCACGCAATGCCCACAGCTTGGCAATATCATCCAGGCAGATCATGTCGCCATCAGCAAAAATCGCCCAGCCCTGATAATCCATCAGGTAAGGCGTTAGAAAGCGGGAATAGATGAAGGCGTTGCTGCCGTCGGTATGCTGCTCAACATAACTGTTCAAAGTATTGAGCGCCAGCGGTGTAAACGATACGGGCTGTGATGCCCGCGCCAGAATGCTTTGACAGAAGGTGTGATACGCCACTGATTCGCGCTGATCAAACCCGATAACCACCTGAATTCTGGACATACCCAACCGCCTCTTTCAGCTTATTTTTTTCACAATTAACCTTTTGTTCAATTGTACCTGCCTCAAGGCATGGGTCGATAACTTCTGCAGCCAGATGACGCATCTCCCTGATCAACCGAATTATCGGTTGACTTTATGGAACCCAAGGGCTACATTTAAACCCGTTAATTAGTTTTATGGTGCCCAGAGGCTACAATGACCACGCTTTCAGATGTTGCCAAAATACTGAAGATCGCTCGCCGAGAAGCGCGGCTAAGCCAGGACGAGATCGCCCAACGGGCAGGCGTTTCGCGAGCCACCGTGGTTCGCATGGAGAATCTGACCAAGGGCGACATGAGCGTGTCCGCGCTGGTACGCCTGCTCGAAGCGGCTGGGCACGACTTGAAACTGGTAAAACGGGGACACGTGCGCACAGTTGAAGACATCCTAGCCGAACAGCGGGAAAGTGACACGCCATGAAGCTTGACGTTCAGGTAAGCGGCAAGACTGTCGCACAGCTCTACCGTGAGCGTGACGAATATCTGCTCAAGTATTTACCGGGGGTCGATGCGGCCGATTTCGTCAGCCTAACGATGCCCGCACCCAGTTTGAACAATTTAGCTGGCATACACTGACCAATTACGTGGTGCGCAACGCGGATTGCCACGCCAAAAACATTGCGCTTTGCTACACGGGGCTTGACGATGTAATGCTCTCCCCCGTCTATGACATAGTAACGACCCAAGCTTACCCGCGTTTCGCGAACAACCCGCCCAGCCTGTCGATTGATGGCCGCCAGACATGGGCGCCGGGGAAAACGCTGCAGCGTTTTTTCAATACGCGGCTTGGCATCAGCCCTCGGGATTATTCAGACATGGTTGAGCGCTTATGCGAATCGGCTGTTGAGGTCGGCGCAGAAGTCATTGAAGCAGCAAAAAATGCGCCGGAATGGCGCACGACAGCCAAGCAAATGGTTCATGCGTGGAACGAGGGCATGGCATCTCTAAGCGACCCGAAAAAGTCGGTGGCGTATCGGGGCTTGGACCAAACAATCGAAGCGGCGGGCTTTTCAGATCCTGAACCCCCTGAAACAACTCAGGCAACAATCGGACGATCCGAACTACTGGCTTCGAAGCGCCGAAAACGTTAAAGCATCTGAGACAAGCAGCTAACCCACGCCTAAGAGCGATTCTTTAACGGCATCAATTGTACTCGCCCAATCCCCCTGCGCACCCTGATGGAAGGTCTGAATCGACGGATACCAGAGCGAACCCTCGCCTTTAGCCTCAGACCAGTACCAGAGCTTACCAGAGCGATAAGGCAACATCAGCAGCACGGGCTTATCCAAAGCCCCGGCAATATGTACCGTGGTGTTACTGGTGCTCACCAGCACATCACAGGCATCGACCAGACTGGCAATGCCATCAATGTCTTTGGTCAGATCAATCGTCACAGCTTTATTAAAGTGCAGGCCGGCCGCTTCAGCGGCACGCACTTCGTCTTTGACATCCCCGTACTGCAGATTCACAACCGTACAGCCCGGCAGATTAAAGAAGGGCGCCATATCAAGCAAGCCCATCGACTTCTCATTCGCGTACTTATTGCGGAAGCTACGCCAGTTCAAGCCAATGAAACGTTCACCATTAGGCGCCAACGCCTTACGGAAGGCGGCCGTCTTTTCAGCGTCTGCTTTCAGATAAGGCATCTGCGCACCGGCAAAAGACGCCACATCCTTACGGAAATACTGCGGCAAACTGCCAATACAGATTTGTGCCGCCACATCCACCGGTGGCTTCTTATCCCGACTCATTACCTCAACGTTCGGGAACGAGCGCTGGAACAACGGCACCAAGCGTGGCTCTAATTGCAGACACACCGAATCAACGATCTTCAACAGCTCAGGCAACACTGATGCAAAGATAATCTGGTCGCCCAAGCCCTGCTCACCCCGCACCAGCAACTTGCCAGCCAATGGCGCCCCCTGCCACACAGGAATATTCGGTAAGTTTGTAATGCCTAATGAGGGCATACCAAAGCGGTGCTCATAATCGGCCCAGCCTTTGGCAAAATCATGGTGCTCCAGATACACGTGGCCCTTGTTGAAAAAGGCTTCGTCATAGGTGGGGCGTAGTTCAATGGCCTGGTCATAATCCAGCACCGCACTGTCTAACTGACGCAAGCGGGACTTGGTTAAACCACGACCCATCCAGGCCTCGGCATAGGCCGGGTTCAATTCAATGGCTCGCGAATACGCTGCAACGGCCTCTGCAAAGCGATGCATGGCCATCAAGGCTTGCGCCTTGGCGTAATGTGATTCAGCACGCTGCGGTGTAGCAGCGATGGCTTTCTCGGCCCAATCAAGCGCCGCCGGATACTCACCTTGGTCATGCATGGCGCTAGAGCTGTTCAATAAGGCATCCGGATGGTTGGGCACCAGGCGCAACGCACGCTCATTACATTGCATGGACTCTTTGAACTTGCCCACTTTGTAGCGCGCTAAACCTAGTGCAACCCATATATCCGGGTTATTGGTTACTTTATTGACTAGATAATCGAGGTCTTTCTCAGCACGGGCAAAGTCGCCTTGCTGTATGAGCAGATTGGCCCTGTTCGAACGCGCCTCCAGATAGGAGCCCCGTAATTTAATGGCGGCATCCAGATCAGCTAACGCCTCTTGAATCTGCCCTGCCTGAAAACGGAAGTTCGCACGATTAAAATAGACTTCAGCGTCTTTGGCATCAAGCGCTAAAGCAGCAGCAAAGGCCTGCATGGCCGCATCAAATTGCCCCTGAGCCCCTAGAACAATGCCCAACATCTTGTGGGCAAAGGGTTGCTTGGGGTTAATACGCAACGAGGCTTGTAAATCCGATTGGGCCTGCGGCAACACATTCTGCTGGAGGGCAATAAAGCCACGACCATTGAGTGCGGCAAAATTCTGTGGTTCCTGCTGCAGAACGTTATTAAACAACTGCCCGGCAGCCCCTAAGTTACCGCTATTCAAATGCTGGAATGCCAGCTGCAATGCCTGTTGTGTATTCATTCGCACATTCTATCAAGCAGCACAAAACCACACGCAAATAAAAACGGGAGCCGAAGCTCCCGTTTTAAGTACTAATTTGACCTAAGTCAGATTAGAACGAAGTACGCATACCCAGACCATACGTGAACACATTCTGGCCACCAGTCAGTGAAGCTGCCGAAGCAGACAGACCTGGCTTGTAAGTCTGGTTAGCCGAGTTGTTCATGTTCGAAACCAGACCATAAACTTGCGAACGCTTGCTCAGATAGTAACCAACACGAGCAGTCCACTGCTTCGAGCCATACTGTTGTACGCTCGAACCGTCGAAGTCACTAGCGAAGCCAGCCGATGCGGCTGGTTCCCAGTTACCCATACGATACGAAGCACCAAACCAGTATTGGTTGTTGCTGATCTTGCCAGCACCACCAGTTGTCAGCGTCGATGGACCATTGGTACCAAGCGAGTTACGAACGTAAACGTTCGACAGCTTCAGGTTCTGAATACCGGTATAGGTCGCACCAACCAGGTAGCTCGTGAAATCGCCCAGGTTGTTGGCACCAGCGCCAGACAGGTTGTAGTTAGCTTGCTGGAAAGCACCAGTCACGTTAACACCATAGCCAGTCCAGCCCAGGTTCAAGCCCCAAGCGCTTTGCGGCGTAGAAGTACATGCCGAAGTTTCGCCGTTAGAGGCGGTACCACAGCTGCTACCTGCGCTCGTTTGGTTGGTCGTACCATTGTTATTCGAGCCCGTGTAAGCGATCGAGCCGTTGAAGCCATAAAGCGTCGGCATTGCGTAGGCAACAGCCGTTGCGCGGATGGACGAGTCATAGGCCAGGCCCGAACCGCCAAAACGCATTTCACCGATCATGTTTTCGATTTGACCCGAACCAGTTGCGCCTGGCATTACGTCAAAGCTGTTCAGCGACTGACGGAACGGTGTCGAGATGTAACCACCCATGGCCGTACCGTATTTGCTGTTCACACCGATGTAAGAGTCACGCATACCATTCGTACCCCAAACATTACCCGTACCAGCTTGAGCACCCGTGCCAGAGCCGTTCAGATACATCGAGGTTTCCATCTGGAACATAGCCTTGAGGCCGTTGCCCAAGTCTTCAGTACCCTTGAAGCCGATCAGCGAGCTGTTCGATTGCAGGTTGAAAGTCGAACCGTCTGTTTGTGGGGTTGCTGGATCTTTAGCACCCGAGATGGTTGTGCCCTGACCCGAAACGTCAGCAACACCGTAGATAGTTACGTTGGTTTGTGCGAAAGCAGCGGTCGACAGACCGGCAACTGCTAGAGCAACGATTTTCTTTTGCATTAGAGATCTCCTTAAGATTGATGGCAACTCGGCTTGCGCTTTATTGCCAGGAACCTCTCATCGGATGAGTGGTTGAGTGGATTGTGGTACACCCGGGAGGGCAAAGCAACTTAAATACAACAGATTTGGCCGGGGAGTGTTGTTTTGTTGCAACAAAACAACACTTGGCTAAATTTGCGTTGCCGGAATCGTGATGACACCTTCGGCAATCTGCAGCACATCCTGGCGCATACAAACAACGGCGCTACTGCCTATAGGCAAGCCTAGCTTTATCCCCGCTTTGATACCTGCCACAGCCCCCTCTCCTGGTGCTGCACTTTTCTTGAATTCAACACCATGCAAATTGCCATCTCGTTCAATCAAGAGATCTATTTCTTGTTGGTCACGGTTTCTAAAGTAATACAGCGGTGCGCGCTGACCGTTGTGCCAATAGCTCTTTATGATCTCTACGACGCACCAGGTTTCAAAGATGGCTCCGCTCATGGCGCCAGCCTCAAGCGTTTCCGGGCTGCTCCACTGAGTCAAATAGGCACACAGACCGGTATCCATGAAATAGAGCTTGGGCGTTTTAACCAGCCGCTTCGTAAGATTGCTATACCAAGGTTGCAGTAGATAGATCAGCCCCGAGACTTCCAATATTGAAAGCCACGCTTTTGCGGTATTCGGGGAAATGTCCGCATCGCGTGCCAAGTCGGCCATATTGAGGAGTTGCCCGGTTCTTGCAGCAGCAGATCGTATAAATCTTAGAAATGCCTGTTCGTCTCCTACCCTCGCGAGTTGACGGACATCTCGTTGGATGTAGGTTTGCACATAGCTCGCAAAATACAAATCTCGATCCATGTCTGGGTCTATCACAAGGGCGGGAAAAGAACCTTGCCAAATTGCCGCGTAGAGCGCTTGAATCGACTGCGGGTTTTTGCCGTTCCACGAAGACTGCTGCGCATCTACCCAAGCTCGCTCCGGCAAAAATGGACTTACAGCGCACGCGCCCAAGCCATGCGATTCGAGATTAGAAAAACCCAGCAGGTTGAGGATGCCGACCCGGCCAGCCAGAGATTCCGACAGCCCCTGCATCAAATGAAAGGGCTGCGAGCCCGTGAGCCAGTACTCCCCCTTCTTTTTTGCGGCATCTACCCGCATTTTTATGAAGGGCAACAATTCCGGCGCGTACTGAATTTCATCAATCAGCAGCGGCGCCGGATGGTTCTGCAGGAAAAGCTCCGGGTCTTCCTTCGCGGATTTGAGCAAAAAGGGATCGTCCAGTGACACATACCGCCGCTCTGGCTCGCAGATCTCTTTTAGCAGGGTCGTTTTACCTACCTGCCGCGCGCCAGTGACTGCTACCACGGGAAAATGCCGCGAGGCTTTGAGTATGGACGATCTCAGGGTTCGCGGATAGGCGTGGGCGGTGTTAGGCATAACAAAACTCCGGCTAAAGTGCAGACTGATTGCATTTTAGCCGGAGTTTTAATTTTGTCCAATCAAATCAGCAAATTGAATGGGGGTTGTTGGGTTAGCGCGGCGCATTAAACCGTGCGCCGGGCGCAAGGTCGTAGGTTTTTTTGCCTGCCTTCCATTGGATGAGTGCATTTTCCAGCCCCATTTTCTTTGCCAGCCTGTCCAATCGAGCCTGATTCAATTGCTCAAAATCCAGATCTAAAGGCGGCAACGTCATATGGCTGCGCGATGTTGACCCCAGGTACAACCAATCGAGAAAGGCTTTTTCGGGTGTCGCCCGTTGATAGGGTAAGACTTCCAGACAATCATCCAGAGCCCCTGCCTGATACACCAGGGAAAATGGCAGCGCCTGAAAGCTAAAAGATCCGACCTGCGTTTCCACTTTCCCTGTGCTCGGCTGGGCGAACCCGAATGGATTGTTCTCGCCCTCTTTTTTTTCGGGGGGCAACGCCACAATACAAGTGACCCATGAGGTGAAGTTATTCAGCACACCGGCATCACCCAATACTTTTTGCAGACTCACAATTGCGCCACGACACAGATAGCTCCCCGCCTCATCGGGTTGAACGGGTGGCTGCGCCAGTGCATTGAGATACAACCCGCGCCGCACCGGTTTGATTAATCCACTATCGCGCATCCTTGCCACCCAGCGTTTTTGTGTGGCTTCAGAAAGCGCGATGTCAGACATGGCAAACCATTGCTTGATATCCATGGGGGTCAGCACCCGCGGACACTCCGGATCACGCAGCATCCGCAATATGTGGTCGAGTTTAAGCGCCACGACATATTCCTTCGATAGCAGCAGCTACATCGGTACACCAGGCTGACCAGACGGCTTCGGTGACTTCATCCGCCGCTGCTTTTCCAATGAAGGGCAGCAACTCGGTTTGGAACGCGTTGTAATGGATGCCCCCGACTTTGGCCCAGACTTCATCGGCAAAAGCCCGCAATTGCGTTTTAGACACCAGCACATCCAAACCCTCTGGCGTAACACCAACATCAAGCATACGTTTGATGTCGTACACGTCTCGCGGGACGTTACGTTCCGGACTCATGAGCGCTGCAATCTTGGTTGCCAGCAATACGTTGAGCGGATAAACACTCATCGACATGGGGGCAACGCGATAGGACGCTGGCGACGTGACCGGGACGATGGTTTTGAACCGGTCAGCAAAGGCCGCGTGACGACCGGATGCTTCTGCCTTAAAACTAATGACCCCACCTTCAGGCAAGGTGCCGTGCAATTTGATACGTAGTGTTGCGGCGGTTTTTTTGCTTTCCGTTAGCTGTGCGTCATGCACACCACAAACGGTACACGCCTGCTTAAGCCCCTGACGGATGGCATTAGCTGTTGCCTCTAGCGAGATACCCGCAGCACGATCAAAATCGACGTCTTCGGTCATCCGAACGCCATCCAGCTCGGTACGAATCGCCATACCGCCTTTAACCACCAGTCGGCCGTTCGCCGCCATCATGACGGCGCGCACGAAGGCCAGCTGGAAGCGGTCGCGGGCGATGGCCAGCGGTTGAAAACCGAGGAGTTTGGGGTCAAGCAGTTGCATACACGTAGTCCATTAGGATCGTTTTTTGATCCTAACGGACTACGTTAAAAACGTCAATCTATTGAGTCGCGGTGGATTCTTTGAGACTGTTAACCAAGTTTCGCAGCGGTTCAACAAAGCCCCGGAGCTTTTCATAGACCTTAAGCGCATCTTTAGCATCATAGGTATGCGACATACGGTTTCTGGCTTCGAGCATCTCCAACCAGATTTCTTTAACTGCGAATAGAACAGCCTTCATAAATGACCCTTGCCGACTTTATAGCCTCTTCACGGAAGCGGGGATTTGCTTTGGCCAAATCCACCCAATCAAAGCTATACAGCGTTGGCAAATCGTCTAGCGCTTCTTCGATCTCATAAAACTTCTTAACAGCTAGAGGCTCATCCCCATCAATCGCAAGATCAAAGTCAGATTGTCGCTTTGCATTACCACGCGCCCGCGAACCGAATAGAAGCACGCGATGCTTCACCAGATCTGCTTTCCTGGCGGAAAACAAATCTTCGAGCATCTTCATAATTTCCGCTTCGCGTTCGGCTTCGGTTTTCATGGCTTCATTCTAGTGGGTTTGCGTGATCCGTCAAACGCTTAGCTATAGAATAAGCTTCAGGCAAATAACCTTGCCAGCTCAACCCCCGGCTCTGGCGCCCGCATGAAGGCTTCGCCCACCAGGAAGGTGTTGACGTTGGCATTGCGCAACATTTGGCTATTTTGGAGGCACAGTTGCTGGTATCTCGCTACGGCCACTGCTGTGCTGCGTGCAAGACGCGTAGCACAGTCAATTCTCCTGCATCTTTGTCAACGGCATAAATCATCACATAGTTCGGTTGCACCACAATTTCCCGAGTGCCCTTAATCCGGCCTGGCTTATAGAGCGTGGGACGCAGCCTAGCCTGCTCAGCTTTTGCCTCAAACTGATCATCAAGCGCAATTGCTGCAACTGGACTCTCTTCAGCAATAAACGTCATGATGGCTTCGCGGTCGGTCAAAGCCATTGGACGCCAGACAAGCTTTATCACTTTGCCGGCTTTATCAGTAGCGCCTTATGTTTAGCAAACGCCTTGCGAGCTTCATCGGCTGCAATGCTCGGGCGCGCATCATCAAGACTGGCTTGAATCTGTGCTCTAAACCATGTGTCGTAAGCGGCTGCCTCATGCGCATGTTTTAATGCCACTGACCGATCTGGCCGCTTTGCGGGTGTCTGGCTCACGGGGTCGTAATTAAGCGCATCCACCACAAATTGGCCAATGCCCACGCCCTTCAAGTAGGAGACGAGCGATTCCAGTTTGCGGAACGTGCGCACCTGACGATTACGCTGTGCCGCCAGCGTTCGTTCGATCATCCCGTATTTCACCACTACAGACCAACCGCCCTGCTGACCGACAGCCTGTGCCGCGCTGACCGCCCCCGCTTCAACAAGGCGGGATAAGGTGGCGTGATCTATTGTTTGTACGCTCATCGACAGCTCCTGTAGTTTGAATCAGCATGCACAACGCGATTTACAGTTAAACTATACGCAGTTAATAAATAACTGCAACATGTGGAATGATGATGAGCAAGACTATTAAGCTATCGCGCGCTAAATTTTGCGCAACATTTGGCTAATTTGTTAGCGCGGCGCATTAAACCGTGTGCCGGGTGCAAAGTCGTAGGCTTTTTTGCCTGCCTTCCATTGGTTGAGAGCATTTTCCAGCCCCATTTTCTTTGCCAGCCTGTCCAATCGAGCCTGATTCAATTGCTCAAAATCCAGATCTAACGGCGGCAATGTCATACGGCTGCGCGAATCCGAATGCCGTTTTCCGTCAGACAGTTTCTCGGGCGGCAGCGGTACCACGCACGTAACCCAGGATGTGAAGTTATTCATTACGCCTGCATCGCCCAGTACTTTTTGTAGGCTAACAATGGCACTACGGCAAATATGACCGGCTGCTTCGTCCGGTTGTACACGCGGCTACGTTAATAGATTGAGATAAAGGCCACGGCGCACTGTTTTTAGCTACCAGCCATCGCCTAGCTCCGGCTTCCATGGCTTCTATCTGGAGGGTTTGCATGATCCCTCAAACGTGGCGGGCTAAGATGCCTCAGGCAAATAGCCGCGCCAGCTCCACGCCCGGCTCTGGCGCCCGCATAAAGGCTTCGCCCACCAGGAAGGTGTTGACGTTTGCATTGCGCAGCACCTGCACGTCGGCTGGCGCCAGGATGCCGCTCTCTGCTACCACGATGCGCTCGGCACCGATACGGTCTTTAAGATTAAGCGTTGTATCGAGCGACACTTCAAAGGTGCGTAGGTTTCGGTTGTTAATACCGATCAGCGGCGTTTGCATGGTCAGCGCCCGCGTGAGCTCCTCACCATCGTGCACTTCGACCAGTACCGCCAGGCCGAGGCTGAAGGCATAGGCTTCCAGATCGTGCAGCTCCGCATCGGTGAGGGCCGACACAATTAGCAGAATGGCATCGGCACCGATGGCACGGGCTTCAGCAATCTGCCAGCGATCAATAATGAAGTCTTTGCGGATCACCGGTAGATCACAGGCAGCACGCGCTGCTTGCAGATAGCTGTTGGCGCCCTGAAAATAATCGACATCCGTGAGCACCGACAAACAGGCTGCGCCATGAGCGGCGTAAGACTGGGCAATGTCCGCCGGCTTAAAGTCTGCGCGGATGACCCCTTTGGACGGGCTGGCTTTTTTAATCTCGGCAATGACTGCAGGTTGTTGCGCGGCGAGTTTTACGCGGATAGCCCCGACAAAGTCTCGAGCAGGTGCTTGCGCCTTAGCCAGTACTTCCATTTCAGCCAGCGCGCACTTGGCATAGCCGGCTTTAACCTCAACCTCTTTGGTGGCGATGATTTTGGCGAGGATGTCGCTTTTTTGGTTCATACGGTTTTCTTTAGGCCGCTTGCGCGTTTGCGTTCGTACAAGCGACAAATTCGTTGAGTTTATTGAGCGCCGCACCGGAGGCAATAGCCTCACGGGCTTGAGTAATGCCATTGGCGATGCTGTCAACACGGCCGGCTGCGTAGAGTGCGGCACCGGCATTGAGGAGCACGATATCCTGCGAAGGCCCCGGTTCGTTGGCCAGCACAGCCTGCATGCGCGCAATGGATTCAGCCGGGTTGGCCACTTGCAGCGCGCTAATAGGCGCCGGAGTGATACCGAAGTCTTCCGGTTTGATCTGGTATTCATGGATCTCACCGTCTTTAAGCTCACCCACCAGGGTTGGGCCCGATAACGACACTTCATCGAGACCATCCACCCCGTGCACCACCAGTGCACGCCGGCTACCCAGGCGCTGCAGTACACGCACCAGAATACCCACCAGATCCGGATGGAAGACACCGAGCAACTGCGTACCTGCGCCCGCCGGGTTGGTGAGCGGGCCGAGGATATTAAAGAGCGTGCGCACACCCAGCTCTTTACGTACCGGCGCCGCGTGCTTCATGGCACTGTGGTGGTTGGGGGCAAACATGAAACCGATACCAGACTGCGCGATGCACTGTGCGACCTGCTGCGGATTCAAATCCAGCTTGGCGCCCAGCGCTTCGAGCGCATCGGCGCTGCCGGATTGGCTGGAGACCGAGCGCCCGCCATGCTTGGCCACTTTGGCGCCTGCAGCAGCCGCCACAAACATGACGGTGGTAGAAATATTAAAGGTATGCGCGCCATCACCGCCAGTACCAACGATATCGAGCAGATGCTCTGCATCGGCCACCGGTACGGGCGTCGCAAATTCACGCATCACCGCTGCCGCTGCGGCAATTTCTTCGATGCTTTCTTTTTTAACGCGCAGCCCAATCAAGATGCCGGCGATCATCACGGGCGATACGTCACCCGACATGATCTGACGCATGAGCGAGGTCATTTCTTCATGAAAGATCTCGCGGTGTTCGATCAGGCGCTGCAAGGCCTCTTTGGGCGTAAAAATGATATCCGTGCTCATGCCTTAAATTCCCGGTGCTCTTTAAGGAAGTTATCCAGCATCTGATGGCCCTGCTCGGTAAGAATCGACTCCGGATGAAATTGCACGCCCTCTACCGCCAGGGTTTTGTGGCGCATGCCCATGATTTCGCCATCTTCGGTTTCAGCTGTGACTTCCAGGCAATCTGGCAGTGTTGAACGCTCAACCGCCAGCGAGTGATAGCGGGTGCAGGTAATGGGGTTCGGCAGGCCTTTGAACACGCCGACATCTTTATGAAAAACCGGCGACGTTTTACCGTGCATGAGTTGCTTGGCATGCACTACCTTGCCGCCGAAGGCTTCTCCAATGGCCTGGTGGCCGAGGCAAACACCCAGCAGCGGAATCTTGCCTGCATATTCTTTAATGGCCGCTAGCGACACGCCCGCTTGCGCTGGTGCGCAGGGGCCCGGCGAGATCACCAGATAGTCCGGCTTCAGACGGCCGATTTCTTCAACGGTAATCGCGTCGTTGCGAATCACCTTCACCTCCTGCCCCAGTTCACCAAAGTACTGAACCAGGTTGTAGGTGAAGCTGTCATAGTTATCAATCATCAGGAGCATTGCGGCAATCCTTGCGCCCGTTTAACGGGTTGGTGCAATAAAAACGACATTCTCGCCTAGAACGCGCCACATAAAAAGCAGAAGCTTCCTTGACTTCGGGGATTTAGCCCCTATACTGTGAATTGTTGCGGTGCACAAAACTCGTTTTTGCCCTGCACTGCTAAAAGATTTCCTGCTTTACCTTTTCTTTGATACCCACAGAAATACCCACTTTTTAGGAGCCTCACATGACCCCGAATCTGAACCTGGACCAAGTTTTTGCCTCGAACAAGGCCAATATCGACCTGCTGCTGTCGGTTGCTCAAACTGCCCTGTCGACTGCTGAAAGCCTGGCTGCGCTGAACCTGCACACTGCACGCGAAGCTTTTGCCGACAACGCCAAGACCGTTAAGACCCTGCTCGGCGCCAAGACCCCACAAGAAGCCGCTGCCCTGCAAGCCCAACTGGCTCAGCCAGCTGTTGAGAAGGCTGTTTCGTACTCGCGTAGCGTTTACGAAATCTCGACCGGTGCCGCTGAAGAAATGAACAAGCTGTTTCAAGGCAAGTTCGGCGAGCTGAACAAGGCTGCTCAAGATCTGGCCCACAAGACTGCTTCGTCGGCTCCTTACGGTTCTGATGTAGCCATGGCTGCTGTTAAGCAAGCTGTTGCTGCCGCTAACTCGGCTTTCGACAACCTGAACAAGATGGCCAAGCAAGCTACGGACATGACCGAAGCTGGCGTTAACACCGTAACGAACGCGGCTGTTAAGGCTGCTGGCAAGAAAGCTGCTAAGTAATTAGCCCGCTGCACGAATAACAAGGGCCTGCAATTGCAGGCCCTTGTGCTTTATACCGGTGGCGTTTTATTTGCCGACGCTGATGTGCGGCACCAGACCTGCTTCAGCCAGCTCGGCCGCACGAATGACGGCACGCGCTTTATTCTGCGTTTCCTGCCATTCGGCATCCGGGTTCGAGTCGGCCACAATACCGGCACCGGCCTGCACATTCAAAACACCGTCTTTTATCACGGCAGTACGAATGGCAATGGCCAGATCCATATCCCCGCTAAAACCCAGATAGCCCACTGAACCGGCGTATACACCACGCTTAACCGGTTCTAGCTCGTCGATGATTTCCATGGCGCGTACTTTGGGGGCGCCGGAAACCGTGCCTGCCGGGAACGTGGCTTTGAGCACATCCATCGCACTCAGATTCGGCTGCAGATCACCTTCGACATTCGAGACGATATGCATCACGTGGGAATAGCGCTCAATCACCATGCGGTCTGTGAGTTTGACGCTACCGGTTCGAGCGACGCGACCCACATCATTGCGGCCTAGATCCAGCAGCTGGGTATGTTCGGCACACTCTTTTTCATCGGCGAGTAGATCAGCCGCCAAGGCGGCATCGGCTTCAGGTGTGGCACCACGCGGGCGCGTGCCGGCAATAGGACGCAACGTGATCTTGGGCGCTTGCCCTTCAGCCTCGTTTTCCAGACGGACCAGAATTTCTGGCGAAGAACCGACAACATGGAAATCCCCCGCATCGACATAGAACATGTAGGGCGACGGATTCAACGCGCGCAGCGTGCGATAGAGCGACAGCGGATGCGCGTGGAAAGGCTTCTGCATGCGTTGCGACAGCACCACCTGCATAACATCACCCTCGGTGATGTAATCCTTGGCTTTCAGTACGGCGGCCTTGAACGCATCTTCACCGAACATGGAGACTGGCGCTTGGGTATCCACCTTAGCCGGCCCCACTTCTGGCGCTACCGCGGGCGCATGCAGTCGTTGCTGCAAGCCTTCGAGCAGTTCGCGCGCACTTTCAAAAGCATTCGGCTGTGTCGGGTCTGCATAATGAACCAGCGTAAGCTTGCCCGAAAGGTTGTCGACAATGGCCAGCGTTTCTACCAGCATCAAAAGAATATCGGGGGTGCCGAGCGGATCCGGATGGCTGTTCTTAGCCAGACGCGGCTCGATATAGCGCACGGTATCGTAACCGAACACACCGACCAAGCCACCGCAAAACCGTGGCAGGTGCGGTTGATGCGGCACTTTGAAGCTGGCCTGGTAGGCCGCAATATCGGCCAGCGGATCAGCTGAGGTTTTAGATTCAACGATCTGACCATTGTGCACGCGCGTAAGCTCATGCCCACGCACGGTTAAACGGGTATTGGCTGGCAACCCGATGAAAGAGTAGCGGCCAAAGCGCTCCCCGCCCTGCACCGATTCAAATAGAAAGGTGTATGGCGCATTCGCCAGTTTGAGGTAGAGCGAGAGCGGTGTTTCGAGATCGGCCAGCGTTTCCAGCGTTACGGGGATGCGGTTGTAGCCTTCAGCCGCAAGACGCTGAAACGCTGAGGCTGCGCCCGGATCTGTTACACAAAGCGGATGGTGCGCGTGTGAGGTGTTCATCATGTTCTCAGTGTGCCAAAACCGGCAGGAGGCTAGCCAGTTCATCCAGCCCCGCTACCAGGGCATCACAGTCTTCTGTCTTGATCGGATAGCCTTCGGCATAGCCGTAGGTCACGCCCACTGCAGCACAACCCGCAGCCTGTGCAGCTTGTATGTCATTACCCGAATCGCCGACGTGAATGTTATGCGTCAGCGACACGTCCATTTCAACACAGGCGCAAACAATCGGATCCGGGGCTGGCTTCTTGTGCGGTGTGGAATCACCCCCAATCACCGCTTTGAAATACGGGGCCAGGCCGGTGGCCTCAAGCAAAGGCACGGTAAACTTAACTGGCTTATTAGTTACCACGGCCATGGGGTAGCCCGCAGCCTGCAGGGCTGCCAAGCCCTCTTTGACACCGGGATACACCTTGGCATGGCTGCCATTAATACGGGTGTAGTGCCTGAGGTAGGCCGCCAACCCTTGTTCAAAACGTTCTTCACTGGGCAATGTTCCCGTAGCGTCATCCGTCAGACAGCGGCGTACCAGGGTATTGGTGCCTCGGCCAATAAAGCGCCCAATTTCTTCTACGGAACGATCCGGCAGGCCCAACTCTGCCAGCATGGCATTACAGGCCTGATGCAGGTCGAGCACGGTATCGACCAGCGTACCGTCCAGATCAATGGTGAGGCTACGCGCTGTGCTCAGCGCCTCCGGCAATACGGTCATGATTAGGCCTTTGCCAACTGCGCGCGCATGGCGGCAATGGTTGCTGCGTAGTCTGCCGTATTAAAAATCGCCGAGCCTGCTACGAAGGTATCAGCACCTGCGCGTGCGACTTCGGCAATGTTATCGATCTTGATACCACCATCGATTTCCAGTTTGATCTGGCGACCGGTTTTAGCCGTGTAGGCATCAATCTTGGCGCGCACAGCCTTGAGCTTATCGAGCGTAGCCGGAATAAATGCCTGACCACCAAAACCCGGGTTCACTGACATGAGCAATACCAGATCCAGTCGATCCATCACCCAATCCAGACAATCAATCGGCGTGGCCGGGTTCAACACCAGGCCAGCTTTACAACCGGCCGAGCGGATGAGGGCCAAAGAGCGATCCACATGCGCCGAAGCTTCCGGATGGAAGCTGATCCAGTCTGCACCGGCTTTGGCAAAAGACTCAATCAGGCTATCGACTGGCGACACCATCAGGTGCACATCAATCGGTGCTTTGGTATGCGGACGAATGGCCTCGCACACCATTGGGCCAATCGTCAGATTGGGCACGTAATGGTTATCCATCACGTCAAAGTGAATCCAGTCCGCGCCCGCCTCAATCACATTGCGCACCTCTTCACCCAGACGGGCAAAGTCGGCAGAAAGAATGCTGGGCGCGATTGTGTACATGGCAGGCACTTTCAAATGACGGTGATGAATTAACTGCGGTAGTCGGCGTTGATTTTGACGTAATCGTAAGACAGATCGCAGGTCCACACTGTGGCCTGGGCATTGCCGCGCGCCAGATCGATGCGTACGGTGATTTCGGCATCGGCCATGATGGCGGCACCCTGGTCTTCAGTATAGGCAGCGGCACGGCCGCCACGTTCCGCGACCAGCGTTTCGCCTGCCTGGCTGGAAAGCCAGACGCGGATGTTGTCGACATCCAGATCGGTGATACCGGCATAACCGATTGCTGCCAGAATACGGCCTAGGTTAGGATCCGAGGCAAAAAACGCCGTTTTAACAAGCGGTGAATGGCCCACGGCATAAGCAACGGCGCGGCATTCTTCACGGGTTTTGCCACCACTGACGGCAACCGTAATGAGCTTGGTGGCGCCTTCGCCATCGCGCACGATGGCTTGCGCCAACTCTTGGGCTAACGCTTTAAAAGCGGCAACGAATTCAGCCCAACCGGCTTCCTGACCCGTAACGAATTGCAGGCCAGATTTGCCCGTCGCAATGGCGACAAAAGAATCGTTTGTCGACGTATCGCCATCGACGGTGATGGCGTTGAAGGATTCATCGGCAACCGCCTGCAGTGTCGCGGCCAGCAGTTTTGGCGCAACACCGGCATCGGTACCCATAAAGCCCAGCATGGTGGCCATATTCGGCTTGATCATGCCGGCACCTTTCGAGATGCCAGTGAGCGTAATCGTTTTACCCGCAATGTTTAACTGACGTGACGCAGCCTTGGCCACGGTGTCTGTGGTCATGATGGCGTGCGCGGCAGCATGCCAGTGATTCTCAGCCAAATCGGCAATGGCGGCTGGCAGACCGGCCACCAGTTTATCGACGGGCAACGGCTCGAGAATCACACCGGTAGAGAACGGCAGAATCTGACTGGCACTCACGTTAAGTAATGCAGCGAGCGTTTCGCAGGTGGCGTTGGATGCAGCGAGGCCTTGTTCACCCGTACCTGCATTGGCGATACCGGTGTTGACCACCAGCGCACGCAGCTCGGCGTTGCCATGTTCGGCCAGATGCGCACGACAGACCTGTACCGGTGCTGCGCAAAAACGGTTCTGCGTAAATACACCGGCCACGCTGGCGCCTGAATCCACAGCGATGACTGTCAGATCTTTACGATCTTTCTTGCGAATACCGGCGGCTGCAACACCCAGACGGATGCCTGCCACAGGATGCAAGGCTTCAGGTGCTGGCGTCTGATAGTTAACGGGCATTACTCGACTCTTCCGTGACAGAACTTGAACTTGTAACCGGAGCCGCAAGGGCATGGCGCATTGCGGTTAATGGTTTCCGGATCGTAAGGGTTGCCTTCCTGATCGACAAACACGCCGGGCTCAATGTGGTTGTATGCCAGATTGGTCGGTGCCTCTGCCTCAGCAGCGGCGGCATCGATCTCTTCAGCGGAGCCAATGCGCACCGTCATCAGCACGCGTGTGACTTCACGGCGCACCGCGCTGAGCAGGTTGTCAAAGAGCTCAAAGGCCTCGCGCTTGTATTCCTGCTTCGGATCTTTCTGCGCATAGCCGCGCAGATGGATGCCCTGACGCAGATGATCCAGCGCCGAGAGATGCTCACGCCAATGCGAATCCAGGCTCTGCAGCATGACGCTACGCTCGAAACCACTAAAGCCTTCGGCGCCGACCAGCCCTACCTTGGCATCATAGACCTCATCTGCCGCGGCAATCAGGCGTGCCAGCAACGCTTCGTCATCCGGCGTATCGGCACCCTGGGCGATTTCAGCCAATGGCACACGCAGCTGATACTCCGCTTCCAGCATCGCCTCCAGACCCGGCAAATCCCACTGCTCATCAATCGAGCCTTCCGGCACATAGGTGCGGAACACTTCTTCCAGCAGACCATGACGCAATGCCGTCATGGTGGCGCTGATTTCAGCGGTTTCCAGCAGTTCATTACGTTGCGTGTAAATCACACGACGCTGATCGTTGGCGACGTTGTCGTATTCCAGCAGTTGTTTGCGGATGTCGAAGTTACGACCTTCTACCTTACGCTGCGCCGATTCCAGCGAGCGCGTGACGATGGCATGCTCGATCGGCTCGCCTTCCGGCATCTTGAGGCGATCCATAATTGACTTGATGCGATCACCGGCAAAAATGCGCAGCAGTGAATCATCCAGCGAGAGGAAGAAACGCGAGCTACCTGCATCGCCCTGGCGACCAGCGCGGCCACGCAGCTGGTTATCGATACGACGCGATTCATGGCGCTCGGAGCCGATAATATGCAAACCACCGGCAGCGATCACGGCATCATGCACTTTCTGCCATTCGGCGCGCAGCGCGGCAACCTTCGTTTCTTTATCTGCAGCAGATAGCGATTCATCTGCATTCACGGCATCGACTTCTTTACCCACATTGCCGCCCAGCACGATATCGGTACCACGGCCGGCCATATTGGTCGCAATGGTAATGACACCTGGCTTACCGGCCTGCGCAACGATCTCGGCTTCGCGTTCGTGCTGCTTGGCATTGAGCACCTGGTGTTCCAGCTTTTCACGCGTGAGCAGCGCCGATAGCAGTTCGGAGTTCTCAATCGAGGTGGTACCCACCAGAATCGGACGACCCGCTTCATGCTGATTGCGGATATCGGCCACGATAGCGTTGTACTTCTCATGTTCCGTACGATAGATCTGATCCTGCATGTCCTTACGCACTGCCGGACGATGCGTTGGAATCACCACGGTTTCCAGACCATAAATCTGCTGGAACTCATAGGCTTCGGTATCAGCCGTACCGGTCATGCCGGAGAGCTTGCCGTACATGCGGAAGTAATTCTGGAAGGTAATGGATGCCAGCGTCTGATTCTCGTGCTGGATGGCAACCCCTTCCTTGGCCTCAACGGCTTGATGCAGACCATCGGACCAGCGACGACCACTCATGAGGCGACCCGTGAATTCATCCACGATCACTACTTCATCATTCTGCACAACGTAATGCTGATCCAGATGGAACAGGTTGTTGGCACGCAACGCGGTGGTCAGGTGATGCATCAGAAGGATGTTGCCGGCTTCGTACAGGCTATGACCTTCGGCCAGCAAGCCGGCATGCACCAGAATACGCTCGGCACTTTCGTGGCCTTCTTCGGTGAGCAGGATCTGATTGGCTTTTTCATCGACCCAGAAATCACCTGGTCCATTTTCTTCCTGGCAACGTGTGAGTTGTGGCGCCAGCGCATTCATGCGCACGTAGAGTTCGGTGTGATCTTCGGCCTGACCGGAAATGATCAGCGGCGTGCGGGCTTCGTCAATGAGGATCGAGTCGACTTCATCGACGATGGCGTAGTGCAGTTTTCGCTGCACACGATCCTGCACGTCGTAGACCATGTTGTCGCGCAAGTAATCGAATCCGAATTCGTTGTTCGTACCATAGGTGATATCGCTAGCGTAGGCTTCTCGCTTTTCAACCGACGACATCTGCGACAGGTTGCAACCTACTTCCAAACCTAACCAGCGGTGCAGGCGACCCATCCATTCGGCATCGCGACGCGCCAGGTAATCATTGACGGTAACGACGTGAACACCTTTGCCGGCCAATGCATTTAAATATGCCGGCAGCGTAGAAACAAGTGTTTTACCTTCGCCCGTACGCATTTCGGCGATCTTGCCGTAATGCAGCACCATGCCCCCAACTAGCTGGACATCAAAGTGACGCATACCGAGCACGCGTTTACTGGCTTCACGAACCACGGCAAAAGCTTCGGGAAGCAATGCATCCAGCGTTTCGCCACCGGCCAGGCGGGTGCGGAATTCTGCGGTCTTGGCCTGCAGCGCCTCGTCAGAGAGGGCTTCCATCGCTGGCTCATGGGCGTTGATACGCTCCACCTGTTTGCGATAGGTTTTGAGCAGTCGGTCGTTACGGCTACCGAAGATCGTTTTGAGCAGGCCAGAAATCATGAGAAGGTTCCAAAAATTATCCTCGCGATTTTAGCATGCGGCACCTGCTCCGGCCGCGCCGTATAGGCCTAGACCGCTCATTTCGCTATGCACTGACGACATATGGATTGAGCCCGGCGCTCATCGACTACGAAAAACGTCGAAATCGCACCAGACCCTATCCATATGTCGCCCATGACCGCTTTGGGTTTGTCGTTTCGGGACCATCAGACGGTCTGGGCATGTCGTGATTCAAAGGTTAGCCCGATTTGCGACGTTTTTCGTAGTCGATGAGGGCGCCTTTGATCACGGCATAGCCCTTCTCTGCCTGACAAAAACCATCGTTTCAGCTAACCTATGGTTATGTACCCAACCCGCAGCAACTCCCGTAACCGCAGCTTCCGCGCCCTTTCCGATGTGCTGGAATATGGCGGCGCTGCGCGCAGCCAGGAAGCGGCAACGGCCACACTGGGCGGCCTAATGCAGCACGCCCGCACGCTGCAAACCCTGCAGGACGTCTTGGCGAAAACGCTGCCACCCGCCATGGGCAAAAGCTGCCGGGTTGCCAATCTGAGCGGAGATACGATCAGCGTGCTCTGCAATCACCCCAGCCTGGGGGCGCGGCTACGCCAGATGGGCCCCAGCCTGATCAACGGCTGGCGGCAAGCGGGTTTTGCTTGCAGCGCGTTGGAAGTGCGGGTGCGCCCCGGCTTACCGGCAGACAAAGAGACAACGCCATTTCACCGCGACCCGCTATCAGCAGGCGCTGCCGAAGCATTGAGCGCTCTGGAAAATGAAATCAGTGATGAAGGCTTGAAAGCCGCTCTGGCAAAACTGCGGCAGTCTGCCAAGACAGATTAATTAGGCGGTCAGCGCGTAAGCCTGCTGCATCCAGCGCGTAACGCCGGCAGGCGCCTCTTCCGGCGGCACAAAGGACACAATCTCGTAAGATTCGGCATCAGCCAGCACGGCACGCGCCAGTTTGTTGTTCAGGTCGTGACCGGATTTATGCGCCGTAAATTCACCGATGATCGGATGACCGATCAGATACAGATCGCCAATGGCATCCAGCACTTTGTGCTTTACGAACTCATCGTTGTAACGCAGGCCATCGGCATTGAGGATGCGGTACTCATCCAGCACGACGGCATTTTCCAGACCACCACCGAGAGCAAGACCGTTTTCGCGCAGGAATTCGACTTCCTGGGTAAAGCCAAAGGTACGGGCACGGGCGATGTCACGCGTGTAACCCTGATCGGCAAAATCAAAGCTCACCTGCTGACCAGTGCGGTCAATCGCCGGGTGATTAAAAACGATCGAGAAATTCAGTTTGAAACCAGCGTACGGCGCAAGTCGGGCGATCTTATCGCCTTCACATACTTCGACGGGTTTCTTGATACGCAGAAAACGCTTGGGCACATTCTGCTCGCTAATACCTGCTGACTGGATCAGAAATACGAAAGGCGATGACGAACCATCGAGAATGGGCACTTCAGCCGCATCCAGATCAATCCAGACGTTATCGATACCCAGCCCACAGAGCGCCGACATGAGATGCTCAACCGTGCCGATGCGGACACCATCCACATCCAGACAGGAGCACATACGCGTATCGCCCACGGTTAAGGCGCTGGCCTTGATATCAACCGGGGTTTCCAAATCAACGCGGCGGAACATGATGCCGGTATCAGGCGCCGCTGGACGCAGGGTCAGCGTGACTTTTTTACCCGAGTGCAAACCCACGCCACTGGCGCGGATGACGGATTTGACAGTACGTTGACAGAGCATTTTAGACATAGTGTGCGACGCGCTTTAACAGCCGATTTCTTTAGAGGGACGGAGCCCCCTGACCGGCCGATTCTAGCACAGTCACGGGGCCTTCCCAACGGAGGCAAAACAATTACTGCTTATACTTCAACCAGTTAACCGATATTTTTGCAGCGCCTGCGCAGGGCGCCGCAACGGATTCAGCTTATCTGGAACAGACTCAGGCAATCAGTCAGCCTGCTTACGCAGGAAGGCTGGAATGTCGTAGTGATCTACACCCTGCGACACAAAGGCTTCAACCTTCAGGTTGCTGGCAGCAGGTGTTACAGCGGCCTGACGTGCCGAACGCATGCCGGGTGGCAGATCGTACTGGCTGAAATCACCAAACGGTGTGGCATCGCCGGTACCAGTAGCACGTAGCGGCTCGATCACGGTCAATGTTTCGCGGGTGCTCTTCACGCCACGCGCCTTCACGTCTTCCAGACCGGTGGCAACAACAGTCACACGCATCTGGTCGCCCATGCTTTCGTCAAACACGGCACCGAAGATGATTTCAGCTTCGTCCGACACGTGGTCACCAATGGTGGCCATGACTTCGTTGACTTCACGCATCTTGAGCGACTTGGAGGCGGTGATGTTCACCAGCACGCCCTTGGCACCCGACAGTTCAACACCTTCCAGCAGCGGGCAGGCAACGGCTTGCTCGGCAGCCAGGCGTGCACGATCCATACCTTCAGCAGCGGCCGAACCCATCATGGCACGACCCATGGCGCCCATAACGGTGCGAACGTCTTCGAAGTCAACGTTAACCAGACCCTTGAGGGTAATGATTTCGGCGATACCACCCACAGCGTTACGCAGCACATCGTCTGCAGCCTGGAAGCAGGCTTCCATTTCAGCATCGTCACCCAGCACATCCATCAGGCGATCGTTCAGAATAACGATCAGCGAATCTACATGCTGCTCCAGCTCGGCGATGCCAGCTTCAGCGGCTTTCATGCGCTTACCTTCGAACATGAATGGCTTGGTGACCACAGCAACGCTGAGGATACCCAGTTCGCGTGCAACTTCAGCCACGATGGGTGCCGCACCAGTACCCGTACCACCACCCATACCGGCCGTAATGAATACCATGTGTGCACCACGCAGCGACTCTTTGATCTGTTCACGTTGCTCTTCAGCAGCTGCACGACCTGCGGCTGGCTTGGCACCAGCACCCAGACCCGAACCACCCAGTTGCATACGATGACCGGCCAGGCTGTTGTTCAGCGCTTGCGCATCGGTATTGGCTGCGATGAACTGCACGCCGTGCACGTTCTCGCGAATCATGTGGTCGATGGCATTGCCACCTGCACCACCCACACCGATCACTTTGATGATTGTGCCGTTGGATTCTTTCTCGATAATTTCAAACATAACTGCCTCCGTTAAAAACTTAAAATCAAACTATTGGGTAATTGCTACGGGTATTGCCTTTGCTGCTTTCACTGCCACTTCACAGTTGCGTACTGCGCATACGCAACCGGAAATTCCTGAATTAAAAATTCTTCTCGAACCATGCACGCATGGATCCGAATACGTCTTTCACGCCGCCCTGCTTCTCGCGCACCTGTTGACCACGTTTACGCTGGTTGTAGGCTTCGAGGATCAGACCGAATGCCGTGGCATAGCGTGGCGACTTGATTACGTCGACCAGCGGACCGCTGTACTTGGGCTCACCCAGGCGCACGGGCATGTGGAAAATCTCTTCACCCAGCTCAATCATTCCGGGCATCGCAGCGGAGCCACCCGTGAGCACGATGCCGGATGACAACACGTTCTCGTAACCGGAACGGCGCAGCTCGGCCTGCACAATCTCGAACAACTCTTCCACGCGCGGCTGAATCACATCGGCCAGTGCACGACGCGAGAGCTTGCGGCTCGGACGATCATCTACACCAGCGACTTCAATCACTTCTTCCGGATTGGCTAGATCTGCCAGCGCGCAACCCGAACGGCGTTTAATGTCTTCTGCGTCGCGCGTTGGGGTACGCAGGGCCATAGCGATATCGTTGGTCACCTGATTACCGGCGATGGGGATCACGGCCGTGTGACGAATCGCACCCTGTGCCCAGACGGCAATGTCTGTCGTGCCGCCGCCAATATCAATCAGGCAAACGCCCAGGTCTTTTTCATCTTCAGACAGCACGGCATAGCTCGATGCCAGCGGCTGCAGCACCAGGTCGTTAACATCAAGACCGCAACGGCGAACGCACTTCACAATGTTCTGGGCCGCAGAGATCGCACCGGTGACGATGTGCACTTTGACTTCCAGACGCATGCCGCTCATGCCGATTGGTTCGCGGATTCCATCCTGACCATCGATCACGAATTCCTGCGTGAGGATGTGCAGAATTTCCTGCTCGGCAGGAATCGGCATTGCGCGTGCGGTTTCGATCACGCGATCAATATCGCCCGGGCTAACTTCTTTATCCTTGATGGCGACCATGCCATTGGAGTTGAAACTACGGATGTGGCTACCGGCGATACCGGTGTATACATCCTTGACCTTGCAGTCCGCCATCAGCTCGACTTCCTGGATCACTTTGGAGATCGCCTGCACGGTGTCTTCGATATTAACGACGACACCACGTGATAAGCCGCGCGCTTCTTGTGCGCCAACCCCCAGCACATTCAGGCGGCCATCGGCTGCCACTTCGGCAACGACTGCCACAATCTTGGATGTACCAATGTCGAGGCCGACAATCAGTTCTTTAGTCTCTCTGCTCATGACTTGCCTTTACGGTCAGAAGGGATAGAAGCGGCTGCCGGTGCGGTTGGGTACCGCACTGCCACACCGGCTGGATAACGGAGATCAACCACCGCCGGGGCTACCGGGCGATTGCTCACCAATTGGGGATACAACGAAACAAACAGATTCACTTGCTCATCGGCACTATTGAGGGTGCGCTCACGCCCCATCTCAACGCGGGTGCCATTATCAAGACGCATACTCCATGACAGGCGCGGGCTCAGATCCAGCTGGCGAATCGTGCGGCCCGTTGGCTCAAGCAGCTTGCTGTAGCGCACGTAACGCGCCATCAACTCATTACCCGTATCGAGCGGGCCATGCAGCACAGGCAAACCCTGACCAGCGCTACCCAATGAACTGTCAGGCACTTCAAAGACTTCACCATCGCGGTTCAACCACTCCGATGTGGTGCGCGTACCTTCATTGCCCCAACGGGCGGTGGGCACCTGTTCATCAATACTGAGTGCCAGACTACCAAAGCCCTGACGACGCACATCGGCGCGATACACCCATGGCTGTTGCTCGGCACCCTGACGAATCGCTTTCAGATCCACCGTAAAGAAGTTGCCACCGATAAAGGGGGCTATGCCGGCACGAATATCTTCCAGCTGCACGCGCTCCAGCGGCTTAGTCAGTACCACATCACGCACCGGAAAGAATGGCATGCGAATGACCATGAGCACACCCGATACAAGAATGAGCAGCAGCCCCAGGCCCCAAAAGAGGCTGGCCAGCCGGTTCATCAAGTCAGGACGGTTCCAGATCATGATCGTGTGTCCTTACGCGCCCGTAGAGCCAGCATCGAGGCTGGCCATGGCGGCAACCGTCAGCACCAGATGGTCGTAATCCACGCCATCCGCACGTGCTGCCATAGGCACCAGTGAGTGATCCGTCATACCCGGGGCGGTGTTCGCTTCCAGCACATACGGCGCGCCAGCACTATCCAGCAGAAAATCGATACGCCCCCAACCACGACAACCTAATGCCTCGAAAGCCTCAACCGCCAGGTCCTGCATGTGCGCCACTTGTGCTTCAGGCAAACCACAAGGCACGTTGTATTGCGTGTCATCGCGGTTGTACTTGGCTTCGTAATCGTAGAACTCCGTGGCAGGCACAATGCGCACTGGCGGCAATGCCTGCAATCCATTTGGCGTTTGCCAGACAGCCACGGTGAATTCACCGCCGAGCAATGCCGTTTCGGCGATCACAGCCGAATCATGGCGGCTAGCGTCTTCCCAGGCTGGCATCAGATCGGCGAGGGTTTTTACTTTGGTCACGCCCACGCTCGAGCCTTCATGAACGGGCTTCACAAACAGCGGCAAACCCAGCGCATCAATGACTGCCTGCGCATCCGAGTCGGCATCAATCAAACGGTAACCCGGCGTCGGCAAACCGGCGGCCTGCCAGACCAGCTTCGAACGCCATTTGTCCATCGCCAGTGCAGAGGCCAGAACCCCACTACCGGTATAAGGCAGACCAATCATTTCCAGAAAACCCTGCAAAGTACCGTTTTCACCAATCCCGCCATGCAGGGCAATAAATGCACGATCAAATCCGGCGTGCTCAATGGCTGTCAGCGGTGTTTCTGCCGGATCAAAAGCATGGGCATCAACACCCTGGCGCTGCAATGCGGCCAGCACACGACTACCGCTATTGAGCGACACCTCGCGCTCGGCGGACGAACCGCCGAACAGCACGGCAACCTTACCGAGAGATTTAGGATCGATCGTGCCAGACATAGACTTAGGCCTCGGAAGAAAGAGAGGAAGATTGTGCGTCACCCACGATGCGCACTTCACGAATCAGTTGCACGCCGGTTGCCGCCGCCACGCGCGTCTGCACCGTCGTAATGAGTGTTTCGATATCGCCCGCTGTCGCACCACCCGTTGCATTGACTATAAAGTTGGCGTGCTGCTGACTGACTTCTACGCCACCAATCGCAAAGCCTTTAAGGCCAGTTGCTTCGATCAGACGTGCCGCAAAGTCACCCGGTGGATTACGGAACACCGAACCGGCATTCGGCCAACGTAATGGCTGGCTGGCCACGCGTTTTTCAAGCAAGGTCTTGATGCAGTCACGCGCTGCCGATGATGGCATTTGCGGGAAACGGAACCAGGCACCGGCAAATACCTCTTCAGCCGATTCCTGATTCACTGCGGCTACATGGCGGTAACCGATGTCATAGGCTTGTGGTTGGCGCACATGTCGTATGCCCGCACGATCAATCGTGCAAACCCGCTCAACAAAGGACCAGGTCTCCGCACCATAACAACCGGCATTCATGGCCAAGGCACCACCGATGGTGCCCGGGATGCCCGCCAGAAATGCCGCATCACAACCGAGGTTGGCGGCAAAACGCGCCACCTTCGGACTGGCCACACCGGCCTCGGCATAAATCAGTGGCGAAGTCGTATTGGCTTGATCCTGTTCAACACGCAAGGTGTTGAGCGCGGCATGCAAGAACACCACCGTGCCGTTGTAACCCCCATCGCGCACCAGCAGGTTGCTACCGAGGCCGACAAACAGCACTGGCTCATCGGCAGGCAAGTTTGCCAGCATCACTGCCAGATCTTCCAGATCTGCCGGTACATAAGTGCGTCGCGCCACACCACCCGCCCGCCATGACACATGTTTGGCCATGGAGACGTGTTCAGCCCACTGACCGCGCAATGCAGGCAGCGATGGGTTGAAGTGGCGTGGTTCGGTCATCATCATTGTTCTGGAACCGCACCCACAGTTTCAAAAAGCTTGCTGGCTGTTCCGCCAATCGAACCGGCACCCATGGTCAGCAAGACATCCCCGTCCTGCAGGGTATCCAGCAAGGCTTCCGGAAGATCATTCACCGACTCGACAAATTGCGGCTCGATCTTGCCCGTGACACGAATCGCCCGGGTTAGCGCACGGCCATCGGCAGCCACTACTGGCGCCTCGCCAGCGGCATAAACTTCGGTGAGCAACAGCACATCCACCGTGCCAAGTACCTGCACAAAATCTTCAAAGCAATCGCGCGTGCGCGAATAGCGATGCGGCTGGAAGGCCAGCACCAGACGACGATCCGGGAAGGCGCCACGCGCAGCAGCCAATGTGGCCACCATCTCTACGGGGTGATGACCATAGTCATCAATCACGGTGACCGCGCCGCCCTTTGGCAAAGGCAGTTCGCCATACCGCTGGAAGCGACGACCCACCCCACGGAACTCGCCGAGCGCCTTGATGATTGATTCATCGGAGGCGCCAACCTCAGTGGCCACGGCAATTGCAGCGAGGGCGTTCTGTACATAATGCACACCCGGCAGATTCAAGGTAATCGGCAGACGCGATATCGAACCATTTCTGCGCACGGCTGTGAAGTGCATGCGGCCATTGTCGGCGCGCACATCTTCGGCACGAATATTGGCCTGTTCATTCAACCCATAACGCACAATCTGCTTGGTGACCTGTGGAATGATTTCATTCACGTTCGGATCATCCGTGCACAAAACGGCAACGCCATAGAAGGGCAAACGCTCGAGGAAATCCACGAAGACCTGCTTCAGCTTACCGAAGTCATGCCCATAAGTTTCCATATGGTCGGCGTCGATATTGGTCACCACTGAAATCACTGGCGACAGCCGCAGGAAAGACGCATCTGATTCGTCGGCCTCGGCCACCAGGAAGTCGCCTTTACCTAACCGTGCATTTGCGCCAGCCGCGTTCAAGCGACCACCGATCACGAAAGTTGGGTCAAACCCGCCCTCGCCCAGAATCGATGCAATCAGGCTGGTGGTCGTTGTCTTTCCATGTGTGCCCGCCACAGCAATGCCTTGCTTGAGCCGCATCAGCTCGGCCAGCATTTGTGCCCGCGGCACAATCGGGATACCCGCTTCGCGTGCGGCGATCACTTCGGGGTTATCCGCCTGCACGGCCGTTGAAACCACGATCGCATCGGCACCTACAATATTGGCGGCCTGATGACCGAGCAGAATTTTTGCACCCAGCGCCCCCAGACGTTGCGTCACAGCGCCAGCCTGCAAATCCGAACCGCTCACGGTGTAGCCAAGATTGAGGAGCACTTCGGCGATACCACTCATACCCGAGCCGCCAATGCCGATGAAATGCAGATGGTGGATCTTGTGTTTCATGCGGCAAGCTCCTCACAAATGTTTGCTACGGTTTGCGCCGCTTCCGGCCGGGCCAGAGCACGCGCTGCAACAGCCTGTTGCAGCAATTGATCGCGCGACTGACACAACAGTTGCGCCAGATTTTCGACCGTCAGTTCATGCTGAATCACACAGTGTCCAGCGTTGCCTCGCACCAGAAACTCTGCATTCACGCGCTGGTGGTCATCGACAGCATGCGGAAATGGCACCAGCACACTGGCCACCCCGGCCGCTGCCAGTTCGGCCACGGTCAACGCACCCGAACGACAAACCACCAGGTCTGCCCAGGCAAAGGCTGCAGCCATGTCATTGATGAAGGCGTGCACATCGGCATTGGCATCTATGGCGGCGTAGGCGGCTTGTACGCCAACCAGATCTTTCGGGCCCGTTTGATGACGAATCATCGGACGTTCACCGGGAACCAGTTGCGCAACGGCCAGCGGCAGATTCTGATTGAGCGCCTGAGCTCCTAGGCTGCCACCGACCACCAGCACATGCAGTGGCTCGTTAGCCGGCCGCGCGGCAAAACGCACTTCAGGCACTGGCAGCTGCGCAATATCTGCGCGCACCGGGTTGCCGACCCACTGACCATCCGGCAACGTATCCGGAAATCCTGTTAGCACACGCGTGGCAATATGGCTCAGCACCTTATTTGCCAGGCCAGCCACCGCATTCTGCTCATGCACGACCAGTGGCACACCGGCTAGACGCGCCATCACACCACCCGGAAAGGTAATGTAGCCGCCCATACCCAGCACCACATTCGGACAAACTTCTTTGATCACGCGACGCGCAGCCAGGCAGGCGCGCAGCAACGTGATGGGCAGCATCAGCTTGCGCATAATGCCCTTGCCGCGCACAGCACCAAACTCAACCCAGGCACATTCATAACCCTGAGCCGGCACCAGCTTGGCTTCCATCCCATTCGGATTACCCAGCCAGACTACACGCCAGCCGCGCTGACGCAGCACATCGGCTACGGCGAGCGCCGGGAAAATATGCCCACCGGTACCACCAGCCATCACGAGTAGCGTCTTACTCATGTCCGGCGCCCCCGCATCATCTGACGGTTTTCCCAATCAATCCGCAAAATGATGGCAATCGCGATGCAATTGACCAGAATGCCCGAACCTCCGAAGCTCATCATCGGCAGGGTCAGTCCTTTAGTAGGCAGCAGACCCATGTTCACGCCCATATTGATGAAGCTCTGCACACCAATCCAGATCGCAATCCCTTGAGCCACCAGTGCGGCGAAACAACGATCCAGCTTGATGCACTGTTTGCTCACCATGATGATGCGCTGAATCAGCAAACCGAATAGGCCAATCACCACAATGACGCCGACAAAGCCGAGCTCTTCGGCAATCACCGCCAACAGGAAGTCGGTATGCGCTTCCGGCAGATAGAAGAGTTTTTCGACGCTGGCGCCCAAACCCACACCAAAGAACTCACCGCGGCCAAAGGCAATGAGCGAGTGGGAAAGCTGGTAACCGCGACCCAGTGCATCTGCCCACGGGTCCATGAAGCCGAAGATCCGGTCACGACGATAGGGCGACACGATGATCAACACAGCAAAGGCCATCAGCAGCAACAGAATCAGGATGGCAAACAAACGGGTCTTCATGCCACCGAGGAACAGGATGCCAAAGGCGATGGAGATGATCACCACAAAGGCACCGAAATCCGGTTCTTTGAGCAACAGAGAACCCACCAGCACCATGGCGACGAACATCGGCAGGAATGCCTTCTTTAGACTGTGCATCACATTCATCTTGCGCACGGTAATGTCAGCGGCATAGAGCACCACAAAGAGCTTCATGAGCTCTGAAGGCTGCAGGTTGACCACGAACAAGGGCAACCAGCGTCGCGCACCATTCACGTCGCGCCCCAGCCCCGGAACCAGTACCAGTGCCAATAAAACGATACCGCCCACAAACAACCAGGGCGACCAACGCTGCCAGGTCTGAATCGGGATCTGAAACGCAGCCCCCGCCGCCGTGAGGCCGATCAACAAAAAGATCGCATGACGGATCAAGAAGTAATTCGGGTTGCGGCCAAAGATACGACTACCTTCGGCAAATGCAATCGATGCCGAATACACCATCACCATGCCGATCAAGAGCAGCGCCAGGGCACTCCAGACCAACAATGGGTCAACTTCCGACTGATCTTCTGGCGAATTGATAATGCGCATCAGACGGTTCATGCCGCCCTCCCGTCTTTAACTGGCGCGCACGAGGTCAGCGTCTTCACCGTGTCAATAAACACTTGAGCCCGTTCTGCGTAGTTACGGAACATATCGAGGCTGGCGCAGGCCGGTGACAGCAGCACCGTATCGCCCGGTTGTGCCTGATCAGCCAACCAGCGGGTTGCCGATGACAGATCGTTAAAGCGCTGCACCGGAATCGCGCTCGTTAGAACGCGGCCGATCTCTTCAGCATCTTTACCGATCAATGCCACAGCACGGCTTGCGCGTGCAACCGGCTCAGCCAGCGGTGCAAAATCCTGGCCCTTACCCTCGCCACCTAAAATAATGAGCAATTTGCCGCTGGCCGAATCAAACAAACCATCGATGGCTGCTAGGGTGGCTCCAACGTTGGTGGCTTTAGAGTCATCAACATAGCGAACGCCATCGAGGGTCTCAACCAGCGACACCCGATGCGGCAAGCTCTTGAATGAACGAACACCCGGCAACAGATCATTCAGCGTCTTATCCGCGGGCAAGGCACGCATCGCCAAAGCCAACGCTGCTTGAACATTGAGTGCGTTATGACGACCCAGCAATGGCAACTGATCCTGCGCGATGATCGCCGACTGACCCAACATGAGCTGCCCATTGGCCAGACCAAAATCAGCTGCACCAATGGGCATATCATCACCGATGCTGGGCGTCGCATTCAAATCAAGCCCATAGGCCTCAGCCCAGATATCGGCACGATTCCAGAGTGGGTGCGCACAATCTTCAAACACCCGCGCCTTGGCGACCGCGTAACCCGCCATGGTGTAGTGGCGATCCAGATGGTCTTCGCTCAGATTAAGAATGATCGCGGCATCGCTATGCAGATGACTGGTGGCTTCGAGCTGGAAGCTCGACAGCTCGAGCACCCAGACTTGCGGCCACGTCCCGCTTGCCTCACGCGCCATGAAGGCATCAAGGGCTGACGGCGAAATGTTGCCGCATGCCACGGCATCGACACCGGCGGCATTGAGGATATGCGCTGTTAAAGCAGTTGTGGTCGTTTTGCCATTAGCACCAGTGATGGCAATTACCTTGCTCTGCGGGCAACATGCAGCACGTGCCACAACAAAGCAATCGATCTCGGACCACACCTTCACGCCTTGCGCCTTAGCCGCCAGGACCAACGGATGATCAAACGCAACACCCGGCGATAGCGCCAGCAGATCCACACCCGCCAGACAACGATCAATGGCGCCCGCTTCAAGCGCTTCACCCTGGCAACGCCATTCGGCACGTGGCACGGCAGACAGCAAGGCCTGCACACCCGGTGGTTCTGCACGGGTATCAACAAATGCAATCTGCGCCTGCTGTTGATGCAACCACTTCGCCATCGCCAGACCGGATTCACCCAGCCCAACGGCCAGCACCCGGCAACCATGCAGGTCTGCCGGGGTAGCGTGAGAAGAGATGAGGCAACGGGTCACGATGGTGTCTTTATTGAATTAACGCAGCTTGAGGGTAGAGAGGCCGAGGAGCACTAAAACGATGGTGATGATCCAGAAACGCACGACCACCTGGGTTTCCTTCCAGCCACCCAGTTCGTAGTGGTGATGCAGCGGCGCCATGCGGAAGATCCGCTTGCCTTTAGTGGCTTTGAAATAGCTCACCTGCATCATCACCGAGACAGTTTCAGCAACGAACACGCCGCCCATGATGAAGAGCACGATTTCCTGACGCACTATCACAGCCGTTGTACCCAGCGCGGCGCCAATCGCCAGCGCACCCACATCACCCATAAACACTTCGGCGGGATACGCGTTGAACCAGAGGAAGCCCAGACCGGCACCGACCAGTGCGCCGAGCAGCACGCAGATCTCACCAGCGCCCGGCATATAAGGCATAAACAGATATTTGGCATAGACCGCGTTACCGGCTACATAGGCAAACACCGTCAGCGCTGCAGCCACCATGCAGGCCGGCATAATGGCGAGGCCATCCAGACCATCGGTGAGGTTCACGGCATTCGAAGTGCCCACGATCACCAGATAGGTCAACACAATAAAGCCACCGACACCTAGCGGAATGGCCACATCTTTGAAGAACGGCAGAATCAGCTGGAACTGCATCGGGGTATTGGCCGACATGGCCAGAAATGCTGCAGCGGCCAGACCAATCACTGACTGCCAGAAAAATTTCCAGCGGCTGGCCAAACCCTTGGGGTCGCGATATACCACTTTGCGCCAATCGTCATACCAACCAACCGCACCGGTACCCAGCGTCACCAGCAGCACAACCCAGACGTAACGGTTTTCCAGATCACCCCAGAGCAGCGTCGAAAGACCGGTAGCGATCAGGATCAACACACCACCCATCGTCGGCGTACCCGACTTCACCAGATGCGTCTGCGGACCATCGGTACGCACTGCCTGGCCGATTTTCTTGGCTGCTAGCCAGCGAATCACGGCAGGACCTGCCATCCAGCTGATGACCAGCGCCGTCAATGCGGCCAGCACCGTGCGCAATGTCAGATAATTAATGACATTGAATGCACGCACATCCTGAGCCAGCCATTCCGAGAGCCAAAGTAGCATCTTGTTTTTCCTACGCTTGATCCACGAGCGCATTCACCACGTTTTCCATACGTGATGAACGCGAACCTTTAACCAGAACCACGGCATCGACACCGAGGTTGTTTTTTAGTGCTGCCACCAGCTCTTCCTGTGTGGCAAAGTGCCGGGCTTCACCGGCACCTTTTGTTTGATAGGCTTTAACGGCATTTGCCGAGAGTGGGCCTACGGCATAGAGCACGCCCACGCCACATTGCGCCGCGTAGGCGCCCACTTCGGCATGCAGCGCTTCGCTTTCAGCACCCACCTCACCCATATCGCCGATGACCAGTACTGTCTGCACGCCACAGGCATTCGAGGCCAATACATTGATCGCTGCCCGCATCGAATCCGGATTGGCGTTGTACGTGTCATCTATGATCTGTGAGCCAGTGGCTGTCTGCTTGCTTTGCAAGCGACCGGCAACGCCACCAAAATTTGCCAGCGATGCCGCCATAGCCTGCACATCAAGACCCGCAGCAAAACCGGCGGCCATGGCCTGCGCCGTATTGCTGGCGTTGTGCGCTCCGCTCAACGGCAGCGTCACAATCACCTGAGCGGCCGGCGTGCTCATCTGCAAAACCTGACCCTGGAGGCTGGTTTCCATGATCTCTGCGACAAACGCTGGTGCACTAGCACCACACTGCTTGGCTGATTGCACATGTGTACCCAGCACTTCGCGACCGGCCTGAATACGCGCCAACCACTGATCGGCATGCGGGTCGTCCAGATTCACGATCGCTGCACCACCTTCGGGCAAGGCATCAAACAGGCTACCTTTCTCTTCAGCCACACCCACCAGCGAACCCATACCCGCCAGGTGCGCGCGTTGCGCGTTGGTTACGATGGCAATCGATGGTTGTGCCAGCTGTGCCAACGCCGCAATTTCACCAGGATGACTCATCCCCAACTCGATGACTGCATAACGATGCTCGGCACTCAATCGCAACAGTGTCAGCGGCAACCCAATCTCGTTATTGAAATTGCCCAGCGTACTCAATACCGCGTCCGCACCCACGGCAGCTGCAAACAGATTCGTCACCAATTCCTTGGTCGTCGTTTTGCCGTTCGAACCGGTTACAGCGACAACCGGCAGAGTGAAGCGCTGACGCCAGGCTTGTCCCAGCGTACCCAATGCATGACGCGTGTCGTCACAAACAATCAGCGGCCAGCCATCGAGCGCCGGTGATGACAGTATCGGGTGACCCGACTCGACCACCGCAGCCACTGCACCGGCTTCACGGACATCTTCCAGAAACTCATGCGCATCAAACTGCTCACCACGCAGGGCGATAAATAGATCTCCCGGCTGCAAGGTGCGCGTATCCGTTGAGACGCCCTGCACCATAATGCCTGCAGATGCCGCAGGTAGTGGCGCAGATAACCAATCCGTCACCAGAGACAATGGCACGGCTTCAGATAGTCGCACTGAGCGCATCGGCTTCATTGCCATATCAGGCCTCTGCTCCGGCCAGCTGCCGCTCATTCCAGGCCACCAAAGCTGCCTTGGCATGAACCGCATCATCAAACGGATAGCGCTGACCACGAATTTCCTGCTCGGTTTCGTGACCCTTGCCTGCAAGCAGCACTACGTCTTCGGCCGCCGCTTCCGCAATCACCTGCTGAATCGCCAGCGCACGATCTTCGATCACACGTGCCGCTGGGGCACCCGCTGCAATTGCTTGGAGAATATCCGCTGCCGATTCCCAGCGTGGGTTATCCGAGGTGATGCACACCGCATCAGCTGCCGCAGCGGCGACGCGACCCATTTCCGGACGCTTACCCGGATCACGATCGCCACCACAACCAAACACACAGACCAGCTTGCCACCGCGCGCCTGCGTTACATCACGCAAGGCGGCGAGAATATTCGCCAGCGCATCTGGCGTATGCGCATAATCCACGACCACTAGCGGCGCACGCTCTCCACCCAGGCAGGCCATACGCCCAGCGGGTGGCTGCAACTTCGTGAGCTCGACAACAATCTCTGCCGGCGCCAGGCCTTGAGCAAGCAGCACTGCAGCAACCGCTAACAGGTTCGACAGATTGTGCCGACCGATAATCCTTGTCGTAAACACCAAGCGCTCATCACCAAACACCAGCGTGGCGCTCATGCCGCGTGCCGTTGTTTGCACCGATTCCGCACCGACCCAACCCACAGCGCTCGGCAATGCCTGAGGCCGCGAGCTCAAACCGTAGCCCACCACTAGTTTTGCGGTGGTTTTTTCAAAGAGCGTCCGCCCAAAGGCGTCGTCATAGTTAATGACAGCAGCGCGCAAACCTTCCCAGGCAAAGAGTTTCGCCTTGGCCGCAGCATAGGCTTCCATCGTCTGGTGGTAATCCAGATGGTCCCTCGTGAGATTGGTAAACACGGCGCAATCAATCGCGCTACCGGCCATACGCGCTTCTTCAATACCAATCGAACTGGCTTCGACTGCGCATGACGTTGCACCATCTTCCACAAAATCTGCCAGCAGGTGTGCATACTGAGCGGCATCCGGGGTTGTAAAGCCGGTTTCAACCATCGCGTCCGGATACCCCGCACCCAGCGTCCCGATTACGGCACAACGACCTGGCATGGTTTGAGCCAGCCATTGCGTGATGGTTGTCTTACCATTCGTTCCCGTTACGGCCAGAACACGCAAGTGCGTGCTCGGGTTACCATAGACCTGCTGGGCAACCGGCCCCACCAGCGCATGCAAGCCTTGAACAGCCACTACAGCCGCGCTACCGAACTCGGCTTCGCACAAGGGTAGATCAGCCGACCAAAGTACGGCACAAGCACCATTCGCCAGAGCATCGCGCGCATAGACTGCACGTGCAGCGGCTTCAGCTACTTCGGCAACAAACAGATCACCCGCCCGCACGCGACGGCTATCGGCGCACACACCCGTTGGCCGTAGGCCTTGCGCAAGGACCCAGCTCAGCACATCTTCACGCGTCAAGAGTGGCGCCATTATTGCGCCCCCTTCTTCTTGGCAGGCACTGATGGCGCAGCAGCGACTGCAGGCGCTGGCGTTGCTGCCACTTTCTGCGCTACCGGTGCTGACTCTTTGTCCTGAGGCACGCCGAGCGTACGCAAGGCGCCGCCCATGACTTCCGAGAATACCGGGCCGGCTACATCACCACCGTAGTGTGCACCAACCGGCTCGTCGACCACCACACCTACAACCAGACGTGGATCCGAGATTGGGCCGATTCCCACGAATGAAGCCAAATACTTATTCGCATAGCGACCGCCAACCAGCTTATGCGCCGTGCCCGTTTTACCGCCGACGCGGTAACCCGGCACAGCCGCCTTGTTAGCGGTGCCTTCCGGACTGACCACCATCTCCAGCATCAAACGCACCTGGCGCGATGTCTCTGGGGCAAACACCGGCTGAGCAGGGACCTGACCGTCTGTCTTTAACAACGACAATGGCACGACGTCTCCATCGCGGGCAAAAGCCATGTAAGCATGCGCCAATTGCACGACGGTTACCGAGATGCCGTGGCCGTAAGACATTGTTGCCTGCTCGATCGGCTTCCAGGTCTGCCATGGGCGCAAACGGCCACCGACCTCACCCGGGAAGCCTAGGCCCAGCGGCTTACCAAAACCTACCTTCGAGAACATATTCCACATATCTTCCGAAGGGAACCCAAGTGCAATTTTGGTGGCGCCAATGTTTGACGACTTCTGAATCACTTGTGCCAAGGTCAATGCGCCGTGTGGATGCGCATCGCTAATGGTTGCCGAGCCAATCGTCATCTTGCCCGGCGCACAATTGATGATGGAATCAAACTTGTACTTGCCACGATCCAGTGCCAACGCCGCAATGAACGGCTTCATGGTCGAGCCCGGTTCAAAGCTATCGGTCACCGCACGATTACGTAACTGACCACCGGAAAGCTGCGAACGGTTGTTCGGGTTGTAGGTCGGCCAGTTAGCCAGCGCCAGAATCTCGCCCGATTTAATATCCGCAACGATGACACTGCCGCCTTTGGCGTTGAATTTTTCAGCGGCATTACGCAAGCCATTGAACGCAATGAACTGGATCTTGGCATCAATAGCCAGCTGGATGTCTTCGCCATCCTGCGGCGGACGCTCCGAACCCACTTCTTCTACGATCTGACCACGACGGTCTTTAATGACGGTTCGTTCGCCATTGGCACCGACGAGCCGTGATTCGAATGCAAGCTCCACGCCTTCCTGTCCACGGTCATCCTTACCGGTAAAGCCGACCATGTGCGCCACCATGTCGCCAGCCGGATAGAAGCGACTGTATTCGCGATCCATCTGAATGCCTGGCAGCTTCAATGCGGCGATACGTGCAGCGGCATCTGGCGACACCTGATGCTTCAGGTAAACAAAATTCTTATCGCCGGTGAGCTTCTTTTCAATCGCCTTCGGATTCATCTCCAGCAGATCACCCAGCGCTTTCAGCTGCTCATGATCCAACTTGGCATCCGCTGTTGCCCATACAGCGCGCATCGGTGTCGATTGCGCCAACATATCACCATGGCGATCCAGAATCTTGCCGCGTGAGGCGGGAATTTCCAGCACGCGGCGATAGCGCACATCACCCCGCGCCTGCAGAAAATCTTCATTAATCATCTGCAGATAAAAAGCACGACCCACCAAAGCCAGTAGCGCACCAAAAATTAGCGCCGACACAAAATGAATACGCCAGCTCGCGAGCTGGTCTTTCAACACCGGGCTTTCGGTAAAGCGATGGTCTTTACGACTCATTGCCCACCGCCCAGCTTCTGCACTTTTTTCATATCAGGCGGCTGCATGCCCAGCTTTTCACGCGCGATTTTTTCAATGCGCGTATGTGCCGCCCAGGACGACATCTCCAACTGCAGCTGACCAAACTCGACTTCCAGATTGTTCGCGCGCTCCCGCTCCTGCTCCAGCGCCTGCAGCCGCTTGCGCGCCTGATGCTGACTCGTGATCACGCCAATTGCGGATACCAGCACCACAACAATCAGGAGGAGATTAAGCCGGCGCATTGTTAGGCCGCCAGCTTTTCTGCAATGCGCATGATGGCGCTGCGTGACCGCGGGTTAGCAGCCACCTCGGCTGCCGTTGCCTTAACAGGCTTGCCAATCACTGCGAGCTTCGGCTTAGGCAATTGCGCAGCGGTGAGCGGTACGCCCTTGGGCGGCTCCACCGGCTTGGCACCCGCCTGAAAGAAGCGTTTCACCACACGATCTTCTAGCGAATGAAAACTGATGACCACCAGACGACCACCCGGCTTGAGCAGATCCATCGCTTGCGGCAGCGTTAGCGCCAGCTGGCCGAGCTCTTGATTGAGATAAATCCGTACAGCCTGGAAGG
>CAZCGW010000009.1:0-69980 GCA_964498255.1 uncultured Dechloromonas sp. | reverse complement strand
TGCCGTTATCCATTAGACTTTTAACCGTTGCACTTCAGACTTGAAACCGCCGCGTCTTCTGAAAAGGCATCCACAGGCCCGTATAGTCATCCTGAGCCAGACTGACCGCTTTGAAACTATCCGCGCTGCTTTTAGGGTCGGAGCGATGGCCTACATCACCAAAGATTGCGATGCGCCTGAATTGGCTAAGGGCATTCGAATGGCTGTAGCAGGTAAAAAATACTGCACTGAAAAAATTGGAGCTGCTCTTGCCGTCGGCATGGTTCAACCCGACGAAGACTCCCAAGCGCTTACTCCACAGGAAGTAGAAATCATGCGGCTAGTGGCCGAGGGGATGACTCTAGAAGAAATTGGCCAGCGCTTCGGTAGCTACAAACTATGGGCTAGCCGCCAGGTATCTAAACTTCGCGAACGCTTTGCCGTTCAGCGCAATGCTGAGCTCATTCGAATTGCCGTAAAAATGGGCATTGTTGATACTTGACCAAGGTTTTTTATGAATCATCAACGACTCTACAAAATCTCGGCCGTAATCCTGGGAGCGCTTCTTCTGACCGCTCTGACGGCAGCCGTCTACTTTTACAATAACAAGCCCTCGATTTCAGCCAATGCTCCGATTCGGGCCTTGGCCGGCAAACCATTGGCCGCCCACGAGGACATCTATCCCATTGTAATTGATGCCCGAGGACAAGTTCGTCTTGATAGCGAACGCTTTGCTAAGGCCATCGCCTATCTTCAAGTCAACCCGTCAGAGCAGGCTATAGCAGATCTGATTTATCTGGGGCAACAGAACAACATCACGATTTCACTATCTCCTGAGGATAAGACAAAGTATCAGGCACTGGCCAGCAAACTCTCCAACGAAGACCTGGGCCAAATTATTAACAAGCGAGATGCCCTGTTTCACTCCTACAAAGACATCGTCAACGCGTTTGGTCAGACTTTTGCGGGTACGGGCATTGAGATCGTTCTGCACGATACACGCAATCCCGTTAAATCGATCATGGCTGTTCAGAACCCGATTAGCGGCCGCCAGTTAGGTGATCCGAACACAAATTTTGGTGTTCAGCTGATCAAGGATTACAGCGTCGTTAACATGCGCAGTGCCAGCTACATCAGCTATCCTCTGACTCTTAAGGACGGCCGGGCCGTCAAATCGACTACGATCCCGATTTTTGATGAGCGTTATGGCCTCATTGGATTTATCTGCATCAACATCGATATTTCTCGACTCAAAGACATGAACCCCGCAGCCGTGAATAACTTTGTGCGAGCAGTTACCAAAACGCAGGAGCAAGACAAAATCACCGAGTTGATTGACAACGCCAAGCTTGCAGCTCAGGAATCCACTCTCAAACCCAAGGAATGACATGAATACAGAAAACCTAACCTTCCCGCTGGCTCGCCCCCTGCTCGTGATGAAAGCGCCAAACGGATTTCTTGCTTGCGGCTACATCAATCCAACCACTTGTGACGCCACAGGCGAGGCCTGCGCTATTGTGCGCGGCGTTAATAGCTACGACGATATGCTCAATGCAGACGTGGTTGCAGTATCATCTGCCGCTGTCGCCCGTGGCGTCCAGGTTGGCGATAAAGGTGCTTCTGCGCTCAAGGCTTTCGGGGCTTAATGCAGATGTTAGGAGCCGTCTCATACGCGGCTCTGATTCTCGTTGCACTTAGCCTATGTTGGCTAGCCTATTTGGGCTACAGCCTTGCAGGTCATGTGTTGATTCTCTGGGTCGGGACTGTCGTATTGCTTCTCCCCTTCTTGGGGACTATCCCAGAGGCACCACTGCTCACCATATACAGTCTGGCATGCTTTGCCTTGCTGTCCATCGTTGCGTTATATCTCCCGGAATGCCTGACACAAAAAGCAATCCAGAAGGATTTGCGTCGCCTATTGCAAGCCGCAAATCAACGTCTTGATAAAGAGCGTAAACGCCTGACTTTTGCTATCCATGACGAAATCAACCCCCAGTTAATACTTGCCAAGCTTGAGATAGAAGCGCTGAATCAATGGGTTGAAAAATCCTCGCTGTCGACAACAGACAAAACCGACCTTTACGAATTTGCCGTGAAAGCACGTCGACTGATTCAATCCGGTTACGATCTGGGCAGAAACATCATCAATGACTCCAGGGCAGAAGTTTTAGAGTCCATTGGACTGATTGATGCTGTACGCGGTCTGGTAGACCACTATGCAAATGTACTTGAAAACATTCACTTCAAGTTGGACCTTCCCAAGGAAAGCGCCTCTCTTTCTCTGAGCAAGACACAAACCGACAATTTGTTTAGCATCCTTCGTGAAGGGGTGCTAAACGCTGTCAAGCATGCACAAGCGAGCAACATCCGAATTACTATTCGTCCATCCACAACTGGAGTTTTAATGGAAGTTACCGATGACGGCACAGGGATATTCCACAACAATTCAAATGGACTCGGCTTAATTGATATGCAGGAGCGTGCCACTGCCATCGGCGCCAATTTATCGATCAAAAGCAAACCGGGCAAAGGCACGACGCTGAGCTGCCGTTTGCCTCGATCTTAACTGCACTGATTTATAGCATCACACGATTGAGGGTTACCCTCAGAAGCCGCTGGCGTAATCGTTGGCCTATTTTAAATAAGAATAGGTGGCTCTAGTTCAACAAGAATCGCTGGTTCAATTTGAATAGGAACAAGTGGCTAGGTTAGTAGGAATATGCAATGACCCAATCTCAGTTCGATATATTTCTGGCACTTGTGTCAGGGGATCATGAATTGCCCCATCCGGCTCTACACGACTTTCTCGTAAGGGCCAAAACACCGCTCGAGATTCGTGCAACTCACGACATCGACATCACCAATTTTCTATCGAAACTTGATCCCCTAATGAAACGTTTCCTACGCATTAAGGCCGCTCTTCAGGACACGCCAGGCGAAGCAATCAACTAAACTTTCTGCCCAGATTTCACCGCAAGCAACTTCGTGATCACAGTAAGCGATCAGATGCAGATCAACCAGTAAAAATTCTTGAAAATTTCTCGCAAAAACACTTGCATGAACCATGGGGCCATGTAAAATGTGAAGGTCTGGTAAAACACTAATGAAAAACTTCGGGCTTTTAATCCGTTGGTCGTGGGTTCGAATCCCACCCGACCCACCAAATGTTACAAGTTTGACCCTGACGGGTCGTTAGCTCAGTTGGTAGAGCAGCGGACTCTTAATCCGTAGGTCGAGTGTTCGAGTCACTCACGACCCACCACTTCCCTAGTGGTTCCGTCAGAAACATCTAACCGCCCACGAGGCGGTTTTTTGTTGTCTGGCGCTCATAACCTATCGCGATCAGTATCCCAAGTTGTTACCAGCCAATACTCTGAGAGCGGCCAAACAAGAAAACCAACCTCTCTAAGGCATTAATGAACGTTAATTATCTTAGCCTGGTCCGTAGCTATTAAAAACCAAATTGCATAACTGAGCTTCATCTGCAAAGCTATGTTTGCCAATCAACTCATTACAGGGTACCTTGCTTGCGCGATCTTCATTTTGCGCCCTAGTTTGGTTGTTTTGACCCTCTTCTGACTGGTCATTCATTTAAGTTATCTCGCCACGTGAATCTCGCCCGTTTCGGGGCGTTTCCCCTATTTTTAGATGGGAAGTAGAGTGGCTAGGGATAGATTTTTTGAGATTCGAGTTGGCAAGGCTCGTCCTGCACGAATAGCTTTTATAGGGCGCAGCGGAAATGCATAAGTTTCTGGCTGCTTTTGCCTATGCAATCTTCAAAACTTTAGGCCTATTGCCATTGTCGGTCCTGCAAGGAATAGGTGCCGCTCTTGGAATGCTTGGAGCAGTCTTGCCCGGCTCATACAAGGAACGTGCATTCGAAAATCTGCGGATCGCTTATCCCGATGCTACGCCCGCTATGAATAGAGCGGCGATGATCCAACTGCTTCAAATGTTTCTAGAGTTGCCGTATTTGTGGGCGCCACGCAATGCCAAAAAACTTAAAAACATTGTTCAATGCGATCGATGGGACTTGATAGATACAGCATTAAACCAAGGCCATGGAATTATCCTGATCTCCCCTCACGTGGGTGCGTTTGAGCTTTTGTGTACCTTTTATACGCAACGTCATAAGGCGGCTGTTATTTTTAAAGAACCGCGAATGCTTTGGTTTAAGACTCTGATTGAATGGATTCGAAATACGCCCAGTTTAAAGCTGGTGCCTGCCAACCAAATGGGCGTCAAGAGCTTGGTTAAAACCCTGTTAAAAGGTGACACTGTCGGATTCCTACCTGATCAAGTGCCAGCAAGCGGCGACGGTGTCTATGCACCTTTTTTTGGCAAGGATGCGTACACGATGACGCTGGTGCAACGGATGCAATCCATACGGAATAGCCCAATTTTCGCAGTAGGGGTGGAAAGGCTTCCTAAGGGTAAGGGTTATTATCTTCATATAGAACCAATGAAGGAAGCGTTGTCGAACATTCCTGAGCTTGCAGCAACGCAAATGAACATCGCCTTAGAAGAAATCATCAGGAGAATGCCTCTGCAGTACTTATGGGGTTACGATCGATACAAAACGCCGAGAAAGTCTCGGCAAGCGTAACTAATGTTACAAATCGTTCCGTCAGAAACATCTAACCGCCCTTGAGGCGGTTTTTTGTTGTCTGGACATGGAGATCAGGATTCCAAGCCCCTACTTCTGAATCCCCCTAGAAAAGGGAGTGATTACCGAACATTCTTTGATTTAAGTCAAAAAGTTTCTTTTAGGTTAACTTGTTTCCCTTAGGGAAAGTGCTATCTTGTAATCAAAGACTCCATAAGGAGCGCGGGGAGACAAGATGTACATTCCCGAATTTTCCGTAAGCGCTGTCGAGTCCGATTCGGGTCGGTTGCTGTGCTCGTTTGCCAGCAAGGCAATGGGGAGTGATTGAGGGATAGGTAGGTGGCCATGGAACTATAGGTAGGGCAGGCTTAATCCTTGCCCTATTTTTTTGCAATCAAGGCAAAGTCGGTTGCGCTTTGTCACACATTAAAAATGTTGCAGAACGCATTCAGGAGCTCACCCATTAAGCAGCGCATGCTCCTTGAGTCTAGCGAGTGAGGCGGTCTGATCGCCAAACTGCGCCTCTCGCCAAACCGGGTCGTGATAGGTATTCAGATACCGGGTGCCGCTGTCGCAGAGTAAAGAAACAATAGAACCTGTCTCGCCAGACAATCGCATCTGATTAGCTACCGCAAGCATTGCAGCGAAATTCGTTCCTGTTGACGGCCCCACTAGGCGCCCCAGCAAGGACTCAAGTAGCAGCATACCTGCCATCGATTCTGTGTTGGTGACCTCGCATACGGCATCAATCAGGCTCGGCAAAAAGCTTGGGACGGTTTGCGGGCGGCCGATACCTTCGATCTTCGAACCTAGCGTGCTGAGCTGAGCGTCACGGGTTTGCCAATACTTCGCGAAGACTGAGCCTTCTGGATCTGCCATGCAGAGTCGTGTATCAAAGTGCTCGTAGTGCATATAGCGGCCAATCGTTGCACTTGTTCCGCCCGTACCCGCACCGACCACAATCCATTTAGGCACCGGGAAACGTTCGCGCGCCATTTGCATGTAAATGCTTTGCGCAATGTTGTTATTGCCCCGCCAGTCGGTGGCACGCTCGGCATAGGTGAATTGATCCATATAGTGACCACCGATACTTGCCGCGAGCGCTTTTGCCGCTGAATATACTTCATTTGCGCTATCCACAAAATGACACTGCCCACCGTAAAACTCAACCTGGGCAATTTTTTCTTGAGAGGTGGTTTTGGTCATTACGGCGTAGAACGGCAATCCAAGCAATCGAGCGAAGTAGGCTTCGCTAACAGCCGTTGACCCACTGGAGGCTTCAACGACCGGCTTTCCTTCAGCGAGCCAGCCGTTGCATAGCGCATACAAGAATAGCGACCTTGCCAAGCGGTGCTTCAAGCTCCCTGTCGGATGGGTGGACTCATCTTTGAGGTATAGATCGATACCGATCTCTTTGAGTTTAGGCAGGGGGAGCGGCAGCAAATGCGTGTCTGTGCTTCGACAGTAATCTGCCTCAATCACGTTGATAGCCCAGTTAATCCATTGAGAATCCTGGGTTGAAGTCGGGTGTAGGGTTAATTTGGCCATTCGCTCACTACTTTTAAGTATTTGGTGGGATCTTAGAAGGCTTTGGGCGCCAGCGCTACTCAATATCTAGCGAATTATGCAATCATGGCCCCTATAAAAACAGCAGACACCCGTGTTTGATGGGTTTAGAATGGCGGGCACAAGCATTATCTAAAAAACAACTTGCTAGGAACCTCCATGAAAAAACAAGCCATCTACTTGGCACTGCTCGCAGCCATTGGCCTAAGCGCTTGCGCCAGCAAGCCAGCTCCCGCCCCTGCCGTTGAAAAACCTGTCGCCCAGAAAATTGAGCCTGTTGCCGCTCAGGTAACTGTATTCACCGCCACAGTTGACTCGGTAGACCTGACGAACCGCACCGTCGTTCTGAAGGATGCCCAGGGCAATACCGCACCAATGAAGGTTGCAAAGTCAGTTGCTAACCTGCAGAACGTTCAAAAGGGTGATGTATTTGTTATCGAATACGCACAAGCAGTTGCAGTCAGCCTGGTTAAAGCACCGAAGGGCGCAACTCCTGGCATTTCCGAATCGCACAGCGTCTCTGTTGCTGGCCAGAAGCCTAACACCGAGCCATTTGCTGAAGAAACCGATACTGTCTACGCCACTGCCAAGATCGTAAACATCAACGCCAAGAATCAAACGGCTGTTCTGGCCACACCAGACGGCAAGAAGATCAAAGTTAAAGTTGATAAGCGCGTTACTGGCCTGAAGAAGTTTAAGGTTGGCAACGAAGTGCTCGTTGAGTACGTACAAGACCTGGCAGTTGGTTTCGTCCGTCCTTCGAAGTAAGCTTTACCCGCATCATCAAATGGCAGCCTTCGGGCTGCCATTTTTATTTATCGGTATCTGGTACAAATTTAAGCACATTGCCGTTAATGCAATAACGCTTGTGCGTGGGTGGTGGACCATCGTCAAACACATGGCCTAGGTGAATACCTGAACTAGCGCTACGCACCTCGACCCGCGTCATCCCATGCGCTGTGTCTTCATGTAGGGTGATGGAACCCGGCACGGGATTGAAGAAACTTGGCCAACCTGTCCCGCTGTTGAATTTAGTATCACTGCGAAACAAAGGTGCACCGGTAATCGGATCAACAAAAGTGCCCGGTCTTTTTTCATCCAGATGTGAGCCCGTTCCCGGATATTCTGTACCCTGCTCAAAGGCAATTTTTCTCTGCTCTGGTGTAAGCAGTTGAAAGCCGAGCCAGTGCCAGAAACGTTTTAGGTCGCCGTTATAGCCGGTATAACGAGACACCTCTTTGCCCTGCTCAAACAACACAATCGTAGGCGTGGCAAACAATGGCTTTTCCAATCGCCATCCTGTGGGCGGATTCGGATTTGTTGTGCGAACAACCATAACATCGGAGCGCCAATGATCCAACACTTCTTTCTTGAATTGTTTACAGTAGGCGCAGTCGTCCGCTTCAAACACAACCAATTGCCGCTTGGCATTAAGGGACTTTCCCTCCAACTGTTTGGCGTCACCAGTCTGTGGCTTCGCGCCATTAGCCGCACGATCACTTGAGCCTGGATAAGCAACCCCTGTTCCGCCCAGGCCACAATACCCATTCGGATTTTTCTTAAGATAATCCTGGTGATAATCCTCTGCAGAGTAGTAGGTGGTTAAGGGCGCAATCTCGGTAGTGATCTTGCCTTTGCCCACAGCAGCCAATGCCTGCTGATAAATATCTTTAGTTTTTAAGGCTGTTTGTAATTGCGTGTCGCTCTGAATATAAATAGCACTACGATAGTTTGAGCCGATATCGTTGCCCTGCCGATCGCCTTGGGTAGGATCGTGGCTTTCCCAGAAACGCGCCAAAACTTCACTCAAATTCACACGCGCCGGATCAAATGTGACTTTAACGACTTCCGCGTGATTCCGTCCCTGCGCTCTACCGTAATGGAGTGCCCGCTCATGCGCCAGCACGGCTTCATAGTTACCGGGGATATCGCCATTGGCATAACCGCTCTCAACGTCCAGAACGCCTGGCAGTTCTGACATACGCTTCTCGGCACCCCAAAAACAGCCCATACCAAGCACGATGGATTCGGCATTCGCAGGGATGTTCTTTAAAACTATCGGCGCTGTCTTTGAAGGGTTGCTTGAGTTCATGGTGCCTTTCTCCTGACTACACGCTGTAATTGCAGCAATAACTAAGACACTCGTCAAAAATGCTTTGACTCCGCTGGCCACGCTTAGTCTTGGGGTCAAATAACCGTTACTTTTTCGTGGCATCACCATTAAGCACCTCACGATACTTCATCAGGCTACTCGACAAGGACTCATTGAGCCCGGGAGGCACTCGTGACCATGGATAACCTTTTTCGGCACGCTTCTCTGCATAATCAAAAAGCGACACCATGTACTGCTTATCAAAGCGCGATGTGGGTGCTTTATGGTTGAAATCATCAGTTACAAATGCCATATTGAACCCGAAGCCATCCTGCCGTGCAGTGAGGTAGGCCATGAAAATATCGCCATCGCCATGTGAATGGGCAAACTGGGCCAGCGCCTGATTCGCGATTGCAAGCGTCTTTCGTTCAACGGTTTGAAAGTGCTCCGCTTCCAGGATATCGTTGCGAATCAGATAGGCCTCTCGCTTACGGCCCTCTAGCAGCTTATAGGCACCCGATTCATGAAACAGCGATGCCGGGTAAATAAACACCTGCCGGCTGACGCCGCCATCCACGTGCATCTCCTGGTAACTCTTTCCCTGATAAGCCGCATCGATCATCACCGGCGAAAAAAATCCCGGCAACGAGGCGGAAGCAAGCATAACTTTTCTAAAAAGCTCCAACGACTCGGGCGTACCATAAGCAGCAATCTTTCCCATATTCCAGATGATGGGCTGGCCCGTATCCAGATTGGTGGTCGCAATGAGTAGCCAACGATTTCTGACCGCGTATTCTCTTGCCACCTTGCGCAAGAGCTCCGGCGTAATTTGCGCCGAAATCAAATTGTAAAGTGGTGCGGTATCGCTCAACCCATCGGAGAAAAGCACCGAGGCATAAGAGCGTTTGCGGTAAATATTGTCTGAGGTAATGCTGGTATATAACTGCTTTAACACGCCATCATATTCCGAACCCAGAAAAGCAAACGGTGCCATCAGCGCCCCCGTACTGACGCCTGTCACCATATTGAATTCTGGACGCGACCCATTTTTAGTCCAGCCATTAAGCAGCCCGGCACCAAAGGCACCACGACTGCCCCCGCCAGAAATCGACAGGTAGTTAATGGGTGCTCCGGGCGCATCCCGATTCATGATCCTGAGCGAAGCCTCCAGATCTCTCAGCAAAGATTCAATGCCACTACGCTGGTAGGTGGCGTAACGTACCCCCTGCATACCATCGATACTGGCTTCATTGGCGTAGAGCGGTGGTAACGCAGGAGAGCGCTCCAGGCTTTTCCAGGCAGGCAAGACACAAACGACAAGAACTGCCAGCAAGATTTTGGTCAAACGACTTTTTATGGTGTTCATTGATTCAGTGCATTACAAATAGGACTCTTGGCTGGCAAGGAAGTTATCACAAATTAGACACGCCATTGGAAAAGCCTTTGTATATCATGGGGTTTGGCAACTGCTCCGCCCAAATCCCCATGCATTCGCGTTAAAATAGCCTCATACAGCACTTGCAGCGATAGGCTCAACACGCCATCCAGTAAGTAACCGGGCGGGGTTAACCAGCTTGCCCTGTCGTTCTGGTTGTTTTTTTCAGGTCGCTTCATGGCAAGTCGTTTCGCAACATTTTTTGTTATCGCTATCTTCCGCGGGCTGGGGCTGCTGCCCCTCATCGCTCTTCAGCGGATTGGGGCGTTTTTTGGCTGGATCGGCTGGGTGATGCCGGGCACCTACAAAAGACGCGCCGCTCAAAACATCGCTTTTGCTTATCCCGACGCGCCGCCTGCATTGCAAAAGCAATCGATGCAACAACTCATCCAGATGTTTCTTGAGTTGCCCTACTTGTGGTCGCCACGTAATGCCGATCGTTTGCAAGATCTGGTCATCTGCGATGAGTGGCAACTCATCGATGAAACACTTGCCCAAGGGCGCGGGCTTATTCTGATCTCACCGCACATTGGTTGCTTTGAAATGCTCGGCCCCATTTACAGCCAACGCCACAAAGCGACAGTAATTTTCAAAGAACCCCGCATGAAATGGTTGGGCGATCTGATTAATCGCATCCGCTTTTCTCCGCAATTAACCCTGGTTCCCGCTACGCAGACCGGCGTCAAAGGCCTTGTCCGGACTCTAATGCGCGGGCAAACCATCGGTTTTCTACCAGATCAGGTGCCGGCGGAGGGCGATGGCGTTTACGCACCTTTCTTTGGTCAACCTGCATACACAATTACTCTAGTCCAGCGCATGCAGTCTTTGCGGCAGACTCCCATCTTTACCGTGGGCCTGGAACGGCTTGATCATGCGCAGGGCTATCGGTTTCACGTCGTACCAATGACATCACCGCTTTCAGAAGATCCGATTCAAGCAGCAACCGAAATGAATCAAGCCCTCGAGGCTATGATTCGCCGGATGCCTAGTCAGTATCTCTGGGGCTACAATCGTTACAAAACACCCCGTCAGGCCAAAACTACATCATGAATTTGGTTGCACTGCGGCTTGCCGTGCAGCACTTCGCTGGTTAGCATAGCGTCATGAAGAAATTTGTTCTGTATATCACCGCGATTTTGATGGTCTCTGGCTGTGCCTCATTCGATATGTCCGCGAGCCATCTGCGTAATACCGTGCCCCGCTTCACCACTTTCAGCACCATCAGCCCGCAGGCAATGGCCACCTGTATCAGTAACGGCTGGGTGGCCTCTGGACACACCGCATTGACAACAACCCAAACCGATTCAGGCTACACCCTTCAGTCTAACCAGAAGCTGGTGCTCGATCACGAAAAAATTCCCATGTATTTTGTGGATATCAACACCAGCCGAGAGGGCGCTTCGGTTCGCTTTTACACCAATCGCGCCGATGAAATTGCCGATCGTTCAATGATCAGCATCATTCAGCGCTGCGACTAGTTCAAACAGGATGAACCAATCCCATAAGCATTAAATGTTTTTACCAACTACAACGAAGAAATTCTGGACTACGCACCAATTTGGGTATAGATTCTGCGTATAACAAACCAAACACTAACTATCCCCATGGAACTAACAATGAAGTCAAAAAACCCTTACGTGCGTTTGCTCAACTTTATGCGCATTTCCAACACTGAAGACAGTGGTTTCAGTGGTTGCGAAGAAGTGATGGCCTACATGCACGAAGCCAATGCTCTAGGCAAAGTCGTCAAAATTACCGACCTGGTGCAAAGTCTTCAGTTTGGCACCGGCCCAACTGTCCATCGCAAAGTGACTGAGCTGCAAAGTCGTGGCCTGATCGACATCAAGCGTTCGGCAACGGATGGTCGTGCCAAGTCCTTGGTGCTGTCTGATGCTGGCACAAAACACCTTGAAGCTCGCAACAAAGCCATGAAAGTTGTGCTGCAAGGCTGATGATGCCACCGCCCGAAGCTGACAACGGCTCGGTCAACAAAAGTAATGAACGATTCCGCCTGCCCTCAGGCAACATTGAGTACGGGCGGTCTCAGCCAAAACGCACAGCACCCAAGCGCCGCGAGTCGCAGCAGCTTTTAAAGCGGCTGGCGCTGGGGGTAGCGACATTTCTAGTATCTTTAGGCTTGGTCGCTTTTGTCTATGGCATTGTTATTTCGCCTGCGTTTCGTGATCTGACCCTGGAAAATGGCACCACGGCTGCCGTTGCGCTGCTGATTGGCTGCTTTACGCTGCCGCTCCCAAAACGACTTGCCCTCAGTCGACAAAGAAACCTATTGGTGTGCATTGCCGTGCTGGCAATCACTCCCTGGACTTATCAACTGGGTAATCAGCAAGAGCTTGCCGGCATGGAGCTGGCGCCCGGATTTAATTTTGTGTTCGAGATTCTGCTCGCCGTACTGTTTTATCGCTTTGTAGCGCGCGCGGCCAAAGAGTAACCATGCCTATCTTCGTGTTTATCGAGCTGGGCATCGCTTTATTATTGGTTCTCGCTGTATGGGGCTGGCTCTACTGGCACAGACCCCGTGACAAAGTTGACCGGACTAAAGCGTCGTGATCACAAGCGAAGCAGGCAGTCGAGATTTTGGCAAAGCCGCATTGAAATCCTGATCTGATTTACGCCCTAATGCCACTATGACCTGACTGGTCAGACCCTGAGCTTCCAGATCAAGCGCCTTATCCATAGCGGCCGCATCAAATCCCTCTATCGGGCAGGCATCAATACCCATCTCCGCCGCTCCCAGCAGCAGAAAGCCCAACGCGATATACACTTGCCGCGCCGACCACTGTAGTAGTCCTACAGCACTTTGCTCATGCTTTTTCACATAACCAGAGCGCACCTTATGCTGGTTTATCCGCGCATCTTCTGTGGCCAGGCGACCGTCTTGTGTTTCCTGATCCAATACCTGCTGCAAATAGGACTCATCCATTCGCGTCCGGGCACACATAACGACAACTAACGATGCATTTTTAATTTTCGGCTCGTTATAAGCAAAATCACCGGAAGTACCGGCAGCCACCTTGGCCTTGGCGGCTTCAGAGCCTGCTAAAAAGAAATGCCACGGCTGCGCATTCGTTGAGGACGGGCTCATGCGCAACAGATCACAAACAGCCGCCACTTGCTCCTGGCTCAATTGGCAGGCCGGATCAAAGGCCTTCGTCGTTTTACGTTGCTGGATCAAATCGACAATATGCATTAGTGGTTTCCTCTCGCGCTTTTAGAGCAAGCTTAGTCTGCTTCAGCTAGTATGTTAACCGGATACCACACGGTCATGACAGAACTCGATTTATATACCCTACCGCCCGTTGCGATGACGGACATATCGGCTGATACGCCGATTATCTGCGCTACCCTACGCCTAGGGCAAACCCTCTCTCGCAAGCACGATGAGCTAAAACAGTCTGGCTCAGGATGGCGCACGCTGAAGACAATGACACTTGGACAATGGCTAAGCGCTTTACATGATGCGCTTGACCTGCGTGGCAAAACACCAGCTGGCCTGAGCAATCTGCGTGTATTGAACACTTTTCAGGAGCAGATCGCCTGGGAAGCTGTTATCCGTACCCAAATCGATACGTCTGCCGAGTCACTTTTCGACCTACCAGCGCTGGCCACCAGCGCTGCTCAGGCGCATAAACTGTCTATCGAATGGAATATTCCCGTTGATGGCGGAAACCAATGCAGTGAAGAGCAACAACAGTTTCAACAATGGCAGATTGCGTTCAGAGCCTACTGCCTGGAGAAAGGTCTCATTGATACCGCCAGCCTCCATGCACAGCTGATCGACCATCTCTCAGAGGTAGATGTCAGCTTACTACCGGGGCAACTATGTTTCGCCGGGTTTGACCACTACACGGCTCTAGAAAAAAAAGTACACGCTCAACTCAATGCTCGTGGCACCAAGGTTCAAACGATCGATCAATCAGCCACCCCGGGGCAGATCACACGCATTACCCCGGCTGACATTGACCAAGAGTGCCTTGCCATAGCCTCATGGGCAAAACAACAGCTGGCCCGCAACCCACAAGCACGTCTTGGAATTGTGGCGCCAGATCTTGAAACCTATCAACAGCCCTTACAAGATGCACTAGAAGATATGCTCACTCCCGAGCACATCTTTGCGCGTAACACGCAACAACCACGACCTTTCAATATTAGTCTGGGGCAACCTCTATCCAACACAGCCATCGTACAGTGCGCCCTTACGCTATTGCAGCTCATCGGCGCACGGCAAGATGTGGATCAATCGCGCATTGCATCGCTTTTACACAGTCCCTACTGGTCTCATCCGAGCAACAGCGCAGAATCAGATGCACGCGCACGCTTGGATTCGGCTTATAGAACCAGTGTTTCCCTAAAGGCACCGATCAGCCGCTACGACAACTTTGCCGCCTGGTTTCTAGACGAACATCAATTGCTAGCGCCAGCGTTGCGTCAACACCTACACGCCCTAGCTCAAGCAGCCAAAGAACCCCAAAGCAGCCGATTACCCTCCGGATGGCGGCGCATCCTGGAAGCGCTGCTTGCCAAAACAGGATGGCTTGCCGAAGGCAAGCTCAACAGCATCGAGTTCCAAACACGCCAGGCTTTTACCGAAGCGCTCGACGAATTATCGCGGATTGATCAGATCACGGGAAAGCTCTCTTTCAGCAGCACGATCAAACTGCTCAACCAACTGTGTAACGAACGACTTTTCCAACCCAAAACCCGGGGAAACCCGCCTATTCAAATTCTAGGGATACTAGAATCAACGGGGATCGATTTTGATGCGCTCTGGTTTGCCGGATTAACTGAAATCAATTGGCCGCCCGCTGCTCACCCCAGCCCATTGCTTTCGGTAGTTGCACAACGCCAGCAGCGCGCGCCAAATTCCTGCGCGAACGTCCAGCTCGATTTCGCGCAACGTATCCAGCACCGACTACTCCGCAGCGCACCAGAAGTTATTGTTAGTGCGCCGCACCTGGATGGTGACACAGAGCTTCAGCCCAGCGCCCTGATCGCCCACATTCCGACCGCTACACCGCCCGACCCAGATCCTTTACCGTGGATCGATGCCATCCACCCTGAACCTAACCGGATGCTTGAGGCAATCGAAGACGCCAAAGCACCGCCAGTTGCTTCAGGCGCCCATGTCCGTGGCGGCACCTGGTTGCTGAAAGCCCAGGCAATTTGCCCGGCCTGGGGGTACTACCAATACCGGCTTGGCGCAGTGCCGCTCCAAGATCCTGTCGAGGGGCTGGATGCCAGACAACGTGGCACCCTCGTTCATGATGCGCTTGAGGCTTTCTGGTCGCAGACCAAAGACCATGCCGGTTTGCAGAAACTCGTAGCACACGGACTCGCGACAGCCATTGATCAGGCCATCGACCAGGTGCTTACCGCCTACAACACCAACAAGAAATACGAGCCCCTCAAGCCTCGGCAGCAGGCGCTGGAGCGTAATCGCTTATACCGACTTCTGGCAAAGTGGTTAGAAATGGAAGCGGCGCGCGTTGAACCCTTCACGGTAATTCATTGTGAGCACGAGTTTCAGCACAACATTGGCGGCATTGAAGTGCGGATGTTCATCGACCGCATTGACCAACTTGCCAATGGCCGCTTGCTGATTATTGACTACAAAACGGGTGCCAACATTGATACCCGCAATTGGGCCAGCAGTCGCCTCACTGAACCGCAATTGCCAATTTACGCTGCGATTGCCACCCCTAGCGAAGGCGATGTCGCTGGCGTTGCCTTCGGACAAGTTCATTTAAGCAAACTCGCTTTTAAAGGCATCGGCGATGGTGACAAGCTTTTGCCCGGCGTCGAAGACCTTCACAGCTTTCGGGTACGCAGACTATTCGATGCGGCATCTTTTCCTGACTGGGCCAGCGTCTTGGCGCACTGGGATCGAGCAATTCGATCGATTGCCGAAGAGGTATGCCACGGAGATGCGAGCGTCCGTTTTACCAACGAGAGCGACCTGCTTTATTGCGATGTACGCCCACTATTAAGACTCGCCGAACGGGATCTCCAGCTAAAGTCTTCATTAAATGATCCTGAACCAACGGAGACCGCCACATGAACAGCATCAACCATGTGGCATGCCCTGAAATGAGCGAAGAAGCACAACTTGCGGCAGATGCCGCTGCGCGTCAACAAGCACTTGATCCGAGCCGTTCGTTTATTGTCGACGCACCTGCCGGGGCGGGCAAAACCGAGCTACTGACGCAACGCTTTCTTGTATTACTGGCGCGCGTTAACGAACCAGAAGAAGTTGTTGCGCTCACTTTTACGCGCAAGGCAGCCGCAGAAATGCGGGATCGAATTATGGCCAGCCTTCGCGCTGCCACTCAGCCGCTTGCCGCGGACGCGCCGCCCCACAAGCAAAAGACATACGCCCTCGCTTTAGATGTCTTGAAACAGAATAATCTGCGGGAATGGCAACTACTGGATCAACCAGGGCGATTACGAGTCATGACGCTCGACGCCCTTTCGATGAGCCTAGCGCGCCAGATGCCATTGCTCACCCGCTTTGGCACGCAGCCAGGCTTAAGCACTGAGTGCAGGCCGCTCTATGAAGAAGCTGCTCGAAATACGCTAGCCCTCTTGGAAACAGCTTCGGACGAAGCCGATCGAAACACCGTAGAACGCGTCCTGGCTTACTTCGATAACGATGCAGGCCGGCTCCAGACTATGCTGGTCGCCATGCTGGAACGGCGAGATCAATGGCAACGCTACACCCAGGTTGGTCAGAGCAAGCAACTTCAATCGGCTGTGACCCATGTTCTTGAGCGCCTCATCGACGAAGAGCTCTCCGTTATTGCTGCCGCTCTTAGCCGCGTCTTTACATCAGAAGTGATGAGCGCTGCGCGCCATGCAGCAAGCAATAGTCCAGAGTCGCCCATTCATTTGCTGGCCGACTGGGATGCTGCATTACCGGCACAAGCTCAGACCCTGCCCCGATGGCGCGCCATTGCCGAGCTTTTTTTAACATCTGAAAACAAACTGCGTAAAGATTATCGCAGCCCGATCAACCTGGCCGGGAAAGAGAATAAAGAACAAAAGCAGACGCTGAAAGATGCGCTTGCCAGTCTTGATGCAGCAAAACTGACAGATCCACTCTCTCGCATTCGGGAGCTGCCCGACCCGGTTCTGGGTGATGCTGAAGCCATGATTGTTCAAGATCTGGCTCGGCTACTCCATCTAGCCTACGGTAATCTCTGGCTTAACTTTATCCAGGAAAAAACCGTCGACCATACCGAGATCGCACGCCGGGCGCTATTAGCGTTGGGCGAACCAGAAAGCCCCACAGATCTCGCACAACAATTGGACTACCAGATTCGCCATTTGCTCGTTGACGAATTTCAGGACACAAGCCCCGGCCAAGTCGAGCTTCTGGAAATGCTCACTTCGGGCTGGAGTGCTGACTGCAGCCAAACGCTCTTTCTGGTTGGCGACCCCATGCAATCTATTTACCGCTTCCGAAAAGCGGATGTGGGTCTGTTTATACGCGTACGCCAGAATGGCATCGGCCCTATCCAACCCGTGCCACTGCAGCTTTACCAAAACAATCGATCCAACAAAAACATCGTTGAGTGGGTCAACCGCACCTTTGCTTCTGTCTTCGCTGAAAAGGACGACGCCACACGCGGCGCCGTTCGCTTCAGCCCTGCGGTTGCTAGCAAACCACTATCGAGCCAGGCCGGCGTCAGCATTCATCCCATCATTAGCGGAGATCGCGACCCGGAGACGGATGAAACAGCACCCCGCCACCTGGCGGATCAACAGGAAGCTGAAACCATTGTTCGCCTGATCCAGGAAGCACGCTTGGAAGCACCAGAGGGCAAAGTTGCTGTATTGGTTCGTGCACGCAGCCATCTTGATGCACTGGTCACGCTTCTACAGACCCAAGAGCCACGGATTCCGTTTCAAGCTGTTGAAATCGATGCGCTTGCCGCGCGGCAGTCTGTTCAAGATCTGGTGTCACTCACCCGTGCGCTACACCACCAGGGTGATCGCATTAACTGGCTAGCAATACTTCGAGCGCCATGGTGCGGCCTACCCCTCGCTGACTTACATCAACTTGCCGCACACGACCATGAGCAAACTATTTGGTCCCTAATGCAAGATGAGTCGCTCATCGATCAACTATCGACCGATAGCCAACATAGACTGCGCCGGGTTCGACAGCTTATTGCCGAAGCTTATACGGCACGGAGCCTCCAACGACCTCGTCGATGGATAGAAGGTATCTGGCGTGCATTAGGTGGTCCGCAGTGTCTTAACACATCGAACGATGCTGCGGATGTGCAAGCTTTTCTGCAACTGCTCGACAAACTGGATACGCACGGCACGTTAGACTTGTCTCGCCTCGACGATGGCCTTGGCCGCCTCTTTGCAGCCCCGGAAGCCGCTCTGGATAGCCACCACGTGCAATTAATGACCGTGCACAAATCCAAGGGGCTGCAATTTGATACCGTTATTTTGCCTGGTTTGCACAAGCGCCTTCCCTCCGATGATAAGGCCTTAATCATCTGGGATACCGTACTGCTCGATGATGAGCACGAACATCTCGTGGTTGCCCCGGTGCCACCCGTAGGCGCAGCGCCATCGGACACCCCCACACCCTATGACCTACTACGCAATCTGGAGAAAACACGCGGCCTCAACGAAGCGCAGCGTGTGCTTTATGTCGCCGTTACCCGGGCAGAGCGTCGATTACATCTGCTAGGCGTCGCTTATCGCGACCTGAAATCTGAGACCGACAACGCACTCAAAGCCCCAGCGGCAACTTCCTTACTTGCCCCCTTATGGCCTACGCTGGAGAGCACATTTTTGACAGCAGCCGCGCAACCCTCGAACAACCCTCCTTCTATTAGCAGAATCGATTCAACGCAGTTTGTTCCGCGTTTGATCAGACTGCGTAGTGAATCCTTAAGCGAACCGGCTGCTATTAAACTCAATACTGAACCCTCTGCACCCTTCGAAGGCACGCAACCTACGGATAAGGCTACCATTGACATGACCATTGGTACGATCACGCATCGCTACCTCGAGGCCATTGCCAACGATGGTTTAACAGCATGGCCGAGCCAACGCATCACGGCACTTCTGCCCACCTTCGAACAATACTTTGCCAATGAGGGGCACGAACCCGTCGACTGCCGTGATGCAGCAAATCTTGTACAAGAAGCCCTTTTGGGGGCACTTAACAGCGAACATGGGCAATGGCTACTTGGCCCGCAGGAAGCTGCGGGTTGTGAAGTTCCGATGAGCAGCCTCAACGCCGATCTACCAGAGAGTTTTAGCCATCACGTGATCGATCGCACGTTCATTGATGCGGGTGATCGCTGGATTATCGACTATAAAACAATGCGCATCGCCGAATCTGACACGCCCATCGAGCAACAACTCAGAGCCAAGGCTGAAGCCTATAAGCCTCAACTGCAACGTTATGCGGCACTGTTTGCCAAAGAGGGATTAAATATACGCACCGCCATCTTTTTTCCAACTCATGGCACACTGATCGAAGTATAAACATAGGGGTTCATCATGCCCGCTAACAACACCATTCCCAAACGTCTCTTGATGGCAGCGGTGGCTAATCGTAGTCGCCAACCGATTATTTATGACGAGCTTGGCAGATCCCTTACCTACAATCGCCTTGTTGTTGGTTGTGCTGTGCTTTCCCGCCGCATTGAGGCACTAACGCGAAAGCGGCACGTGGGTTGCTTGCTTCCCAACAGCGTTACGGGTGTGGTTGCCACCATGGGTTGCAACTTTGCACACAAAACTGCGGTCATTCTTAATTACACCTTTCCGGTACCTACGTTGCTTCGTTGCTGCGAACGGGCACATCTTGATGTCGTACTGACTTCGCACCAATTCCTCGACAAATGTGGGCTCAACGATCTCCCCGATCAATTAACTGCACTTGGTATCCAGACCGTCTTTCTGGAAGACATCGCCAAAAAAATCGGTCGATTGGCCAAGCTAAGCGGTGCGCTCCGCGTCAAACTGAAGCGCTTGCAAACAGAACGTAGCCAGCCGGACGATGCTGCGGTGATTCTTTTTACATCTGGTAGCGAGGCTGATCCCAAAGCCGTTGTTCTCACACACCGCAATCTCCTTACTAACTGCGGTCAGATCCTGGAAGCATTTCCGATCGGCAAACACGAAGTGATGTTTAGTGCGCTCCCGCACTTTCATGCCTTCGGCTTAACTGCTGGCGTTTTGCTACCCCTCTTGAACGGCATGAAAACGATCATCGGATTGTCACCACTCCGTCACAAAGAAAACCTTCACCTCATTCGCAAGTATCAGGCAACCGTTCTTCTATCAACCGATACTTTTCTCGCCCAGATGTTTAAAGTGGCAACCCCCGAAGATCTTGCCTCGCTGCGTTTTGTTGTTGCCGGGGCCGAGCGGTTAAAGCCTCGCACACGAGAACTGTACGAATCGCTCAATATCACTATGCTCGAAGGGTATGGCGCCACTGAGGCTGGCCCAGTGATTGCTGTCAACGTTCCCGGCGCCACACGCCATGGTAGTGTCGGGCGTATTCTGCCGCATATCGAATATCGTATTGAGCCACACGAAGGCATCACAGAAGGCGGCGTGCTTCATGTGCGTGGCGGCAATCTGATGAAATCCTACTTGCATGACCTCATGGAAGACCGCTCTTCACTCAACGATGGCTGGTATGACACGGGTGATATTGTGACCGTAGATGAAGAAGGCTTCCTTGCTATCAAAGGGCGCAAGAAGCGTTTTACCAAAATTGCGGGGGAGATGATTTCCCTTGGCTACATCGAAGATGAAATTGCCAAGCTCTCGCCAGACTTTCATCATGCCGCTATCGCCATCGAGTCTGATGAGCAGACCAAAACCCTGATCCGTCTCTACACCAATGACCCCGAACTTAGCCTTGAGGCCATTCGTGCACATTACGCAGAATCCCGTATCCCCAACACCTACCTACCCCGTGAATTAATCCACATGGCAGAGTTGCCTGTATTGCGTACCGGCAAGGTGGACTACCAAACCCTACAGCACCAGATTAAGGCTTAATCTGCAATCTAATCACGTTCATAGTAATAACCGTAGTGCGGCGCAGGTACGGCGTAGACCGGTGCGGGTGCGTAATAGGGTCGAGCAACAATAATCCGAGGTACTGGGGGCGCCACATACACAGGTTGCGCATATACAGGCTGGGGTTGAATCAGGGATCCGACCACAACACTGCCCAGAACCGCGCCCGCCGCAAACGGCAGCCACCCATTACCGCGCCCCCCATGATGATGCCCTCGACCATCTGCCAGAGCCGGTTGAGCGACAGCAGTCATTGCAGCAAAAGCCACCAATACTAATGATTTTTTCATGGCGCACTCCTCTTAAAAGTAACAACGCCTGTTGCCGATAACGCTTCAACAGCCCGGCGGATGACATAAATTTTGCTGTTTTTAAAAAAATCGCCGTCGCCGCTAGACAACCCCTCCGCTTGGCTTTAGTCTAGACGCGAGAATTCCCAAACAGACAACCGGAGCCCCCTTATGACAACCCGTCCAACCAATACCAAGCTGTTTAGCCGTATACGCACCATCGCTCTCACAACGACAGCGGCATTGGCGGTGGCTGCCTGCGGCGGCGGTGGCTTAACGCAAGATCAAAAGTCCGGTTTTCTGACATCGTCGGAGTACAACCGTCTCCAGAAAGTAGAGAGCCCGGCTCCTGGGGTTGAGGTATATCGCTACATCAGCCCTGGTTTCAATCGTAGTGACTGGAAGGGTGTAATGATCGACCCAGTCATTCTCTTCCAGACAGCGCTCAAGAACGAAGGTAAAAAAGGCCTGACTGAAGAAACTATCTACCAAACACGCATGCTGATCGACAGCGAGCTTAAAGAAAAGGCCGCTAAACGCTTTAACGTGGTCGACAAAGCAGGCCCAGGCATTGCCCGCCTGAGCGTAGCGATTACAGGTGCAGAAATCGAAGGTGATGGCTTCAAACCTTGGAATGTCATTCCGGTATCAGCCGTTCTATATGCCGCCCAGAAAGCAACGGGTGTCGATTCCAAGACGCCATCTCTGGTGGTTGAAGCAAAGATGCGTGACAGCGTCAGCGGCAAGCTTCTAGGTGAAGGCGTTTACGTGATGTCTGGAGAAACCTTCCGTATGGAATCGAGCTCTACAGAAGCCTTCCAGAAGCTGGCCATCAACTGGGTTACTACGGCTGTACGCGTTGCGGCAGGTCTATCGGCCAACTAAGGCTGTATGTCATTGCGTCTGGTCCGGCTGACGCTGTTCACTCTGGCGGCTTGTGCCGTTAGTGTGGACAGCCTGGCCGCACCGGATCGGTTGGTCATTACCCGGCACGGCGAAAAGCTCGACACCTGGCAGCTGTGCCAAACAGGCTTGGATCGGGCGCAAGCACTCAGCGATCAATACCTGGGCGCCGAGGCATCCGATCCGCTCTTTCCCAAAGCGCCTCCAGCCGCAATTATGACGCTGACGATTCATACGTCAGAAACGGCTGAGCCCACGGCGCACTCCCGGGGCATACCCACGACAAACTACATTGCATTACCGAATGCCGACCGAACTCACTCGCAGTTAGAGGCTGAGCTTAACCGTCAGAACCTTCTTGCGGTTCACGATCTCATGAATAATCCTCGATACACGGGAAAGCAAGTGCTCATGTTCTGGGAGCACTTTCATACAGCCAGTGCTGCACTTGAGTCACGCTATCCCGGTGAGCAGGTCACCTTACGACAGTTGCTCAAACTGAACCAGCCCCCCTTTGCTAAACAGGTGCCCCCTACCTGGCCAGATGGCAACTACAATTTTTTCTGGATTGTCGACTTTAACCCAGACGGCAGCATCAAAGCATTTAGCACTAAACGTCAGGTTTACCAGGGTCGCTACGCCAACCTGCCTAACAATGACTGGGGCACCCCTGAAGGACTGCCGACAACCTCTGGCTGCCTTAACAACTAAGCAAGGAGCATCTCATGCGTTACCAAAATTTTCTTACTGGCTTGCTTTGTGCAATCGCACTTAATCCGGTGTTTGCACACGATGCGTCAACGCCTTACGCCAATAGCATTCCCGGCGTTACGGTAGATATTTTGGCAAAGTCTGAGAAATCCTGGAATGGCAGCACCTTGCCGGCCTATCCGACCACGCAACCTCAGATTACAATCATTCGGTACCAGTTTGCCCCTGGTGCCGTGCTACCAGTACACAAACATCCGGTCATCAATGCAGGTGTCTTGCTCAAAGGCACACTCAGCGTTAAAACTGATCGCGGCGATTCGCTCGAACTGAAAGCCGGCGATGCCATCATTGAACTCGTAGATCAGTGGCACGAGGGGCGGAACAATGGCACAGAAACTGCAGAACTGATCATTGTCTATGCGGGTTCACCCGATCTGCCACTCGCAATACGCCAGCAAGCAGCCCCCCTTCCTGCCACAACCCAGGCAAGCACCACAGAACCAGCCGTGCCTTTTATATCAGGAGGCGTTGGCGATGACGCGATGGCGCAACTCATCGCCCGTGAAAAAGAATTTGACCTCAAACTATTTCTCGTCGGCCAGTCTGGCACTTATCTGAGCGACATCCGCATCACTATCACCGATGCACGCGGAAAAGGCATCCTGCTAACAACGAGCGAAGGACCTATCTTATTGGCTAATCTGCCAACTGGTACTTACAACATCAAAGCCCAGAAGAATGGTCATACGCTAGAGCAGAAAATCAGCGTCACAGCTGGAAAATTACAAACCACTTACTTCCGCTTCCCAGGTGAGTAAGTCTGAGGAACTGACGTAAGCCAAATTTAAGGCCTTGCCAGAGTTTTAAAACGCCGCTCGTTCATTAAGAGTGGAATAAATCCAAGAAGTAGGCCACCCGCCCCCAGTAAGTTTGTGAGCAGGTCAAACGTGGGGATGCTGTAAAGAGCGATAAACACCATAAATGCGCCCGAACAGAAGGGCCAGGCCACGTAAGAAATGGCACTGCCCACGCCTGCATACCATTTTTGTCGATAGTGCCAGGCACAGGCAAACCCGGCCAAACTCATATAAAAGCAGATCTGAAACCCTATCGCCAAAATCGAGCTCGACAGAATCGACTTCACCGATGGCATGTATGAAGATGTAAACAGCAGAATCATGCCCAAGCCCCAGATGACCAGCGTCGCCATCCATGGCGTCTGCCATTCGGGATGAATTTTTGCGTATAACGGGTTGAGCATTTGATCTCGCGCCATGGCAAACATGCTGCGACTAAACTGCAATATCTGTGTTTCTATCGTGCCTACCGTACTAACAATCGTACAAAATACCGCCACATAGTTCCAAGGTGCAGGAAACAGTTTAGTCGCTACCGCCAAGAGAATATTTGTATCCGCATTGGCGATCTCCTGATCACTGAGCGCAATCAACACCACGATCATCATGATCGTGAAAAACAGCATCATATTCAGCACGGACCAAAACGCACCGACACCGGCTGAACCACCTTCGCCCTGATTGTTAGATCTCGACTCTTCGCTCAGGTTCATCGTTACGTCCCACCCCCAAAAAAAGAAGATGGCCGTCAATGCGCCCGTCGCAAATACCTGTGGCGTAAAGGATAGTGGCGAAACCCAAATGATCGAGGGTGAATGCATCGGCGCATCACCAAACTTAATCAGTGCGCCAATAATCAGCGCCAGCAGAATGACCGTTTCGAACACCGTCAAAATCAACTGCGTGTAGCTTGAATGTTTAATACCCCGAGTCACCACCAGCGTCACGGCGGTCAACCATAGCGCTGCTGTACCAGCCACCCAGTGTGTACTCTCTACCAGATCCGGCGCGAGCAATACCAGCGTTGAGGTGGCTGCCGGTATGGTCGCAGACACCATAAAAAACACCGAGGCCACCAACAGACCCCAGCCCGCAAAGAAACCCCAGCGCGGGCCAAACACCTGCCCCACCCACGCATAGGCGGCGCCAGCATTCGGCGTTATCTTGCTCAAATGAATAAAGGCCAGCGTAATGCCGAACATAATCAAGCCGCAGTACAAAATACTGCCCACCGACAAAACGCCTACTGCAGCCACAATGGTTGCGGTTGTAACGGCGACGCTAAACGCTGGCGCCGTTCCAGCCACACCCATAACGATGGATTCTAAGGTACCGAGCGAGTCCTTAGCCAACTCCGTGCACTTGGGCACCTCGCTACCTTGAGAACCATCGACTGTCACGAAAAGATAGAGTTACTTAGCTGCTTTGCCGCATGGGAACTTAGCCGAGAGGAAACGGAGAATCGTTTCAGCAGCAGGTGCCTTTGCAGCCTTAGGGTTAGCATCCGCCCAAGCTACATATTCCTGAATCACTTCTTTCCGCGGTGGCGCAGGCTGCTTAATGCAAATGGTATTCGGTGCAAATTTAGGATGGCGCGTCACTAGATACGTGTCATACACAGCTTGGCCATAAATTTCACACGTTACAAACGCACTACCATCTGTGCTCTTACAGTAGCTCATCAGCTCTTCCGTGCTAATTGCGTTAGCGGCCTGCGCGCCCATTGAAAGACCCATTGCCATGGTTGCGACTGAGGCTGCAACGATCACTTTTTTCATGATTGATTCCTTAAATAGTTCAGATAATTAATTCAAATTCTGCGAGCGGTTTAGCGACGTCCACCACCGAAGTGTCCACCCCCGCCGCCGCCAAAGCTGTGGCCACCACCACCGAAGCTTTTGCTACTGCCGCCGCCACCAAAACTCTTACCGCTGTCAAAACGGGCGCCGTGCGTATCACCAAAGCCGCCAGGATCTCGACCAAAGCTGCTGTCGTGGCCGCCACCCGAGCGGTCACCACCTCGTTCAGCACCGGCACGATCTCCGCCGCCCATACGGTCACTACCGGCGCGATCACCACCGCGATCCCCGCCGTTGAGTCCATCTCGCTGCATGCTCTGACGTAACTGATCACGCTGGGCATCACGGTTCGCGCCACCGCCCGCACCGCTCATATTGGCATTGCGCCGCTGCTGATCCGCTTGCCAGTTGCTTGAGCCACTGCGGCTACCGCCGCGCCAATTATTATTGGTGTTGCGGTTAAAGTTATTGAAATTGTTGTTGTTCACGGTGAGTGAGTTGCCACCGCCCCAACCGCCGCCACCCCAGTGACAACCGCCCCAGAGGGCAGCGCCGACGGCCATACCCACACCAAACGACAGCAGGGCCGTACCGGCCACATAGCCCGGTGGGTAGTATGCATAAGGTGGGTACGCCGGATAAGGCCAGCCACCATAAACCACTTGCGGGTTATAGCTAGGCACGTAAACCACCTGCGGATTAGCAGGTTGAATCACGATCGGTGCGCTACCGCCACCCGAAACGGTCTGCTGTGAATTCGATTGCAACGCGCCAGACTGTTGTGCCTTGGCACGTAGCCCCTGAATAGCGCCCATGACATCCGATTGCTGCGCCAGCACTGCATTGCCCAGATTCTGCGTCCAACTCAGTTCCGAACCCATCATGTTCAACACCGGCGGGAACGACACCAAGGACTTCACACTGGCATCCCAGTTCTGCTGTTGCAGCGCCTGGTTCAGCGCGTCACCTTTCAGATGACTGTTCGCTTTTTGCCAGTTCGACGCTTCTGCCACTTCCAGTGGATAGGTCGAGGCCATCAGCACCTGAGACACCAGCGCATCCGGATACAGCGCAATCGGCGCTACCAAAGCAGAGAGTTGTGCCTGGCTCAATTGGGCTTGCCCAGATTGCTGGCTGCTTTGTGCATAAGCCACGGGCACCATGGCTGGCATAGCCAGCGCTACAGACACTAAACCCACCAGTAAACGGGACGGCAGCCCCGGCTTTTTCGACAACGTCATCTGTACTCCTTTGCGCATCACGATAGAGACATTCTAACCAATAAAAATTAATCAATGCATCACTACTGCACGCCCTGAGAATTTGGCTGACGCCATAGTGAATTTCGAACCTGTCGTAGTTCTAACACCGCATTAGGCCGCGCGTTCCAATTCAATATCCCAGCCGGGGAACACAAGAACTGCAGGGTGGCAGCCAAGGGCGCGGGCAAGCACCTTGGCACGTTCTACGCCCAAGTTCACACGGCTATTCTCAATGGCAGAAATCGTCGCTTGCGAGATCCCCGTCAGCTCTGCCAACTCGGTTTGGCTTAGCTCCTGGAGTTCACGCAGAATCCGGACCGACTCGCCCACCGAAACCTCAACACGCTGTTTTGCGGGATGGAAATTTTTCATTTCATGTCCTCCTATAATCATGAGCAGTAACATGGACAACTTGAATTTGTAATACGTTGGCGACAACCTGATAGATCACCCGCCACTGAAGCCCAAGACGAGAAGATCGGTGACCTTTCCATTCCCCAGAAAGGGCTTCATCGTGAAACCCTTTGATCGCCCGCAGCCCTTGTGGGCCGGAAAGCCTAGCAATGTCTTTCCACTTTTCGTAGCGTTTCAGAACCTCAATAGGCACGGAACCCGAAAGCTGCTTATCAACGCGACGATGCTCTTGAATGATCCACATGTCTCATAGTACATATGCTATATATAGCATGTCAATCCCTAGGAATTTCTCAGCGAACACCGCTCACCGCAAAGCTAAAAAACTCTCATGTGCCTATCTTATGAGCATAGATTACACACATGCTGTTAAAGAAACCCTAACCGTATGGTCCTCCCCTGACGACGAAGAAGCCTTTTTGGGGCTTTGAGCCATTCAACGCAATCAGCATCTCATCCTCTTCCAGGGATCGCGCCGCCACTAAACAAGGTTGTAATTTGCAACCTTTTGTATACAATGCACACCAAGGGAGGATGCATCATGGCAACCGCAATCAAACTGTCGGACGAGCTGATTGATGACGCACGACGCTACGGCGATGTGTTTAGCCGCTCTGCGCCCAAGCAGATTGAGTATTGGTCGCGCATCGGAAAAATTGCCGAAGAAAATCCTGATCTACCATTCAACTTTATCAAAGAGCTGTTAGTCGCCCAGCACGAAGCAGAAGAAGGCCAGGTCACCCCCTACCAGTTTGGCTAAGGCCATGCAGGTCGTTCAAACCAACTCATTCGCTCGCGCACTTCGTCGCCTACATCCGACGCAGAAGCAAGATCTGGATGAAGCCGTTAAAGCCATCATGGCCGACCCATTCATTGGGGAACTTAAGGTGGGCGATCTCTCAAATATCGCTGTATATAAGTTCAGAATGAGCAATCAGCTCACTCTCCTCGCCTACACCTACGACAACGGTACGATTACGCTAACCCTGTTTGCCTTTGGCGCTCACGAGAACTTTTATCGGGATCTCAAGCGCCAGTTTTAAGCATACCCTCAATGCTTAGCTGACCGTTCCAGATTAAGCGCCAGCAAACGGCGCAGAATTTCTTCATCCGGCATCTCTGGCGTGTAGTCTGCCCAGCCGTATGCTTCGGCCACGGCAGCATCCAGTTCTTTGTGCGCCATATCCAGCCAAGCTGGCCGAGCGTTATACAAATTCGTCAGCGTCCGTTTCTTAACGTCTGCCTCATGCCCCGGCTTTGCCACTGGCCGCTTCGGGAAACCCGCCTTCTCTTCTTCGGGCGTAATCACCCACTCCACCCACTCCGGTGGATTCAGCCATGCATCGCGCAAGCTGTTCAGCTTCTCGGCAGCCGCGCTAATCTTTTCTGCCACAGCCTTCATAAGGCAATCAGCGGGAATCACACCGCGCCACCCAGAAGTGTCCTTCGGTGTGAGATGCGCCGGGAACGGGAAGGTTTCAAATGTCGTAGTTGGCGTATAGCGCGGTCGATCTTCTAGGGCTGTTCCGAGGCGCAGCGCCCATTGTTCATGGAAACGTGAGTGGAGAATTCCAAAGGTGGTGTCGTCTGGCCTGAAAATTACAGCCAAGCCATGGTCTGCCAATTCATTAGGCTGAAGATACACAAACAACCTATGTTTCGACACGCAGGGGGTAGCTATAAGTCGGAAACAATTATGCAGTCCTTCTCTATATTTTGGCGAAGGCCTCGCGTGCAACCACCACCGCTTAGCTTGGCCTTTATCATTCCCAGAAAGTCTATTAGGCGCGACCTGCTCTTGCACTATTGAATACGGTATTTCATAAAGGCACGCCTCAGAATTGGGCATGTCTAGTCCGAAATCAATAACCCATGAACTCTCTCGACGCTGCGCGATTTGTTTCGCGTTCACGGAACGCCGAATAACATCCTTGTTAGAGCGACCATTCGGATTAGGCGCACTTAAAGCCTTTAACGCCGTTTCAGTCGTTATAGCGAAATTACCTTTTTCTTGTGACCCATATGCCCAAGCTAATGAATTTTCGGATAACGCATTCGCTTGGGTGACGTTACAGCCACTTTCTGCTGTTAAGTCTGAGTGAATCGCATCGACAAAAACTCCATCTAAGGTACAAATCGGTTGCCCGGTGTGCGGGAGGAGCGAATCGGCGCGTAGCGGCGTCTGAGCGACGTCTGCATGCCGGGTAGCCGACCCTGCCATACCAAAGCAAACCAACGACACTCTTACCGCAGCCCCATCATTGACCCATGGCTCATCTGCCCACGCATCAAAGATCACCATGTCACTCACAATGGCGTCCAACACTTTGCGATTAGACCCACCCCGTATCGAATTGGTGGAAACCAACCCAGTCGCAAGCGCATCGCCCGCCAGAATCTGTTTACGCGCTTTATCAAACCAATAGCAAACTAAGTCCGCACCACCCGGCACCGTTTTGTCGTACACCTTATTCAGCGCATCGAAATAGGCTTTGCCCAGTTCACCACTCTTCTTACTGCCGCCCAAGAACGGCGGGTTACCGATGATGGCATCGGTCTTAGGCCATTGCGCCTCGGTGCCATCGGCATTGAGTAAGGCGTCGCGGTTTTGAATGTTATGCAGCGGCTTGAGAATCGGTTTATCTGATACCGGGTAGCCGTTTTGCAGCATCCACTGAATCTCGCCAATCCATACGGTCACCCGCGCCAACTCAGCGGCGTATGGGTCGAGCTCTATCCCCAGCACATTGGTCGGGCCACATTCGATACCGATCTGCCGTTGCAGGCCGAGTTGCTCTGCCTCGGTGTTGACCCGGCGCTCAATGTCTTTGAGCGTTTTGAGGGCAACGTAGAGAAAGTTACCCGAGCCACAGGCCGCATCGAGCACGCGGTAGTTTTTGAGCCGTTCCAGAAATTGGTGGAACTCTGCATTAGCATCTTTGTAGGCTTTATCGCCCTGCTTCTTGGATTTATCCAGCAACTTACGAATATGGTCGCGGTGCGTAGCCCATTCGGCCAACAGCGGCCGAATAATCACCGGCTCCACCAACTTCATGATCGTGGCCGGATCGGTGTAGTGTGCGCCCAGCTGTGAACGCTTCTTGGGGTTTAGGCCGCGCTCAAAGAGCGTACCGAAGATGGAGGGGTCAATCGCCCGCCAATCCATATGAGCGGCTGCGCGTAGCGTAACCAAGTCGCTGAGCATGAGCTGCGGTACGGCAACCGTTTCAAAGAGGCCGCCGTTAAACCAGCGGATGGATTCGTCGCCATAATCCCCGCCATTGCTCATGGCCTGGAAGAGTGCCGTGATACGGTTAGTGGCGCGTTCAATATCCACCGCTTTGTCGAGCAGGTTGGTGAAGATGCCTCGGGGTAAGAGGTTCTCATCTTCGGCGAACATGCAGAACAGACATTGCGTGAGGAAATGCGCCACCTGATCGGGCGCGTTGCCACGCTCACGCAGCGCTTCGGCCAGGCTACCGAATTTACCGGCGGCATCTTCGGTAATGGCCGCTAACGATTTGGTCGGTTTGAGCTTTTCAGGATCGGTAAAGACCCAGCGCAGGAGTTGCAGGTTTTCTGGTTGACCAATGTCTGCCAGATGAATGAGGCGTGGCTCATCGGGATACCCGGTAAAAGCGGTGTGAATTTCGATGCGCTCTCGATCTGAGACCACCAACAAAGGCGGGTTCTCTAGCTCAAGGGCATAGTCGGTGAGCTGCTTGAGGGCGGCTTTAAGATCCCGCCCCGGCTTCTTATTCTCCCAACCAAAACAACCACGCTTCCAGACGTCGGCCCAGCCATCACCACCCCCCGACTTTTTGGCGCCGCGTTCGAAACAGTAGTTATCGGGGTCACGTGGTTTCTCAACGCCGAGCAGGTCGCAGAGGTCGTCAAAGTGCGCTTGCGCCCCAGCTCGTTCGGTGAGGGCATTGTCTTTCCAACGGGCGATAAATGATTCTGGGGTCATGGGCGAAAAATTTTAGTGAACTCCTAGAATGTTAAGCGCTTTTGAATAGTGGTTCGCATGTTTACACCATCATTTTTGTATTTTCTTGCCGCTGCTCAACTTGGGCAACGAACCCGTTTTCGTGGTTAGGCTGTGCTACGGCAACACCCAGAACGGCAGTAGAGATGAGAACGATCCAGACGAATAGGTTTTTCATTTTGATGCTCCTTATGTGTCACCCTTGTATTCGGGCATGGAGTCATCTTAGGGGTCGAGAGTCTCACCAGATGAGCCTCTCGTTTTGCGTTGAAAATATTTTTTAGTCGCAGTTCGTCGCGCTACCGGTATTCAAACAGCTGGTGCCATTGAAGTTATAGGTAGTATTTCCGGTTGTTTGATACTCACTACCGTCGGTTCCCAACACCAAGCCGCCCTCTGTCTGATACGTGGTACCGGTATCGCTCTGGATGGTGCTGCCATCCTGCTGATAGGTGCCACCGCCAGGTGCATAGGTGTTACCACCAAGATTCTGGTACGAGCCACCATCACTGTCGTAGGCATTGCCATCCCCCATGCCATCCTGAGCGGGCGAAAGGCCCGAAACAAATAAAAGGCAAAGACACAGAAGATGGCATTTGCGCATGGCGCCAGGATTCCAAAAACACGAAATGTGGATAATGTACCTGTTTCTTAACGCCAAAGGCTGCGGATGCCCCTCTGCCTCTCAAAAAGCAAAAGCAATCTACACCGAGTCAGACTCTGTCTGGCCATGCTGGTTTGCACGCTGTTTTTTGGAGTTGCCTGTGCCACAGAGGGAAGCCCTAGCGCTGTCGTAACGCTAGAAAGCGATGCACCGGCTAAAAACAAACGCGATACGAAAAGCAAATCAAGCCAGAGCTTGCAACAAGGCGCATCTGTAAAGCGCAGTCGGGTGACGCTTGCCCCCCCCGATGACGCACCCGCAGTCACTATTGAGTCCAAAGGGTTACGGGGCAAAGCCAGTTTTTACGGCGCCAAGTTTCAGGGCCGCAAAACAGCCACGGGTGAAATTTTTAACAACAAACTATTCACGGCCGCCAGCAATCTGCTGCCACTCGGATCTTTAGTGATTGTGAAGCGTCCAGACACCAATCTATGCGTTGTCGTCAAAGTTAATGATCGGATGCACCCGAAGCACCGCGCTCGAGTGATCGACGTTTCGCATAGCGCCGCCAAGTATCTCGACATGGTTCGAGATGGCGTTGTCAAAGTACAAATCGTGCCGATTTCTAGCAATGCGGCTCAAGGCAGCACCGTTGACTGCGCGATGGGCGGCGAATTGGAAGAAGACTGCGAGAACTGCGATTCACCGCTGCAGTTCAACAATTAATTAGGTCTCAAGGTGTCTGATACGCACCATGATCTCTCGGCGAACCAGCTCTAAGGCGCTTTTCATAGTAAAGAACCGATTAGTCTCATCCGAAGAAATCCAGAAGTCTCCAATCTCTGCCTCCAGCTGGTCGAGCCGCTCTAGCAAATAGCGTAGCTCCTCTACATGTGTCGCCTCGTACATACGCTGCTCAACAACCTTGATTTCGTCATAGGCGTCTGAAATCAGCATACGCGAACGGAACAACCGGTAATTCGGCACAAGCCGGAAGAACGGCAACACGACTGCCAGTACACCAAGTGCTAATAGCCACATGCGATCAATATAGCTCACGATCCAAAACGGCATCAGGCCAGCAAGCCATGACTCGCCCTTGTCGTAATAACGTTTGGCGATCGGACTTAACGGGATGCTTTTGTCGATATAAGCAGGGAATGTATCGCCTTTGCCGAAGAATTGGTTGTTTTCATCACCGATTTCATCGGTTGCCGCCAGAAAGAGTTGTTGAATCGCCGGGTGCATGTTTTTCTCAACCAGCAGCGTTACGGTTGAGGCAATCATATGAATATCTTCGGACGGATCGAGTTTAATCAGATTCAGGGAGCCTCGAGGAATCACCACGGTGTCCAAATAGGGCATCCGTTTTACGTAAGCTGCAGCGTAAGCAAAATCAAATATCTTGAGTTCAGGATGCGCCAGCAAATTCTGGATGGTCGGTGAATCAAATCCATCAACAATGGCCATCGCTGTGATTTGCCCGTCGAGCAACTGTTGCATCGCTTCTGAGTGAGGCAGTCGGCGGAAATTTGCATCATCTTCACGCAGATGGATGCCCCGCATCGCCAGCATTTTCTTAAGCAAAAGCTCCGTGCCGCTCCCTTCCAACCCGATGGCAATGGGTTTTCCTTTAAGGTAACCCAACGCATCCTGACCTTTCATGACCGGGCCGCGATAAAACAACCATAGCGGCAGATAGTCGACACTACCCAGTGAATACAGCTCCGGATATTCGTCCTTGTGGGCAATACCCCCCAACAATAATCCGGCGTTAACCGGAGACTTGCCATCGGCAGCCTCTTCCAGGCTTTCGCGCGACCCCTTCGTATTGACCAGCGTCAGGTTGACGCCTTCACGAGCAAATATTTCCCTGTAGCGTTTTCCTATGAGCTCATACGTTGAGCCGGGCTGCCCTACGGCCAGCGTCACATCTCCTGGGGGCACCGGCCGTGTAAATAAGACCAGGAGCACGAGCCCCCCGAGCAGCACCAGCAAAGATACCCACTCTTCTCGAAACAAGATACGCCAGGCGAGATGCTCTTCTTTGAGGCGGTTTTTCAGAAATCTTGCGAGGTTGTGATTGTGATTCGTGCTCATCTGCACATTGTGGCACGCGATCCAACAAAAAGGCCACGGTTTCCCGTGGCCTTGAAATGACGCTTGTGCCTATTAACTGGCAAGCACCGCTTCGATCTGGGCAAAGGTTTTTGCCACGGAATGGATCTGGGTTGCCACGCCGAGCTGGCGGGCAATTTGTGATGCCGAGAAGATGCCACGCACCATCTGACGATTCGTCAACGGATCGGCATCCACCACCAGTGCGTGGTTACGATTGTGTACCTTCAGGGTTTCAATCACATCCAGCACCTTGGCTTGAGCCACTTGCTTCAGTGTCAGCACCTCAATGTCGTTCTGTGTCGTCATCACATCTTTAACGGTAATTTCGCCATGTTTCAGGCCTTGCTTCTGCACACACTGCATTGGCTTTTCACCCAGCACATCCGTTGCGGTCAACAAGCCCACAACATCGCCCTTGCTATCCGTAACGAGCAAAGAACGGACGCCGCGCGAGATCATCAGGTGGTTCGCATGACTCAGCAACACATCCGACCCCACCGTAGCTGCAACAATCTGTTTCAGATCTGTCATAACTTCGATGGCTGGCGAATCTGGTGTCACGATATCTGCCTGGCTGGTCGGCAGATGAAAACCTGCGCCTTTTTCCAGTGAACTGACCTTGAGGATGATAGGACTGCCCATGCTGCTGTCTCCTTTAATTACCGCGGGGTTGATCCGTGTTCTTGTATGGCGGCCATGTTAAGGCGCATCTTAGCTGCACTTTACTATTAAACTTATAAAATTATCCAGACAATTAATTGCTGCGTTGCAACCATCCAATATGAAACGTATCAACCCAATCACAGCCCTGATCATTGTTCTCTTTGGTCTTACGCTCTGGCAAATGCACCTACAACACTGGGGCAGCTTTCTGCTTTTGGTTGCTGCCGAAGCTGCTCTGATTGCCGTGCGCTCGACAGGAACAGCAAAGTCCAAGCGGCTATAAATCATGAATCGATTAAAACTAATTTTTCTCGGCTTTCTAGCTGCCTGGATGTTGAGCGCGTGCTCAAGTCCACCCCCATTCAAAGCCAAGCCCGTGCCAGATAGTCCGGTGGCACCAGCTTTCACACTGACAGATCAATACGGTACGCAACGCTCCCTGAATGACTTCAAGGGCAAAGTGGTGAGTCTTTTCTTCGGGTTCACCCATTGCCCTGATATCTGCCCAACACACCTGGCCCGACAGGCAGAGGTGATGCGCCAGCTTGGGCCACAAGCCGAGCAAGTTGCGGTGTTATTTGTCACTTTAGATCCGGAGAGAGACACCCCCGCGTCGCTTAAAACCTATATGGATGCCTTCGATCCACGTTTTATTGCGCTAACAGGCTCAACAGAGCAAACGAACAAGGTTGCCAAGCAATACAAGATTTTCTGGCAAAAAACACCTTTACCTAATTCTGCGCTGATCTATACGATTGACCACACCACCAACAGCTTCGTCATCGACCAGAAAGGGCGTTTGCGCTTAACCGTGCCTCACGAAATGCCGGCCGCCGACGTTACCCACGATCTCAAACTTATGATTGAAACCAACTGATCATGACCCAGTACACATTCACACCGCCTGCCGAAATGCTTATCCCTGTTCTGGGATCAGAAGCAAAGTTTCCGATTCGTCGTGTTTACTGCGTTGGCCGCAACTATGCAGAGCATGCGCGCGAAATGGGGTCAGACCCGAATCGTGAACCGCCGTTCTTCTTTTCAAAACCACGAGATGCCGTTGTACCTGGCGGCGGCCATATCCCATTCCCTCCTGCAACCAACAATCTGCAGCACGAAGTCGAACTGGTTGTTGCCATCGGTAAAGGCGGCAGCGACATCCCCGAAGCGGATGCACTATCACACGTCTATGGCTATGCCACAGGCATTGATTTCACACGTCGGGATTTGCAAACCCTTGCACGGGAAAAGCAGCACCCCTGGGAGCTAGGCAAAGGCATGGATCATGGCGCGCCAATTTCCGCCATTGTCCCGCTAACACATAGCACGCCAGCAGCCGATGCGGCCATCTGGCTCAAGGTCAATGGTGAACTACGCCAATCGTCACGACTCAACCAGATGACCTGGAATGTTGACGAGATTATCAATCGGCTATCCCACTTTTTCGCTCTGGCTCCCGGCGATCTGATCTACACGGGCACACCCGGTGGGGTTTCTACCGTGCTCGCTGGCGATTCGCTCGTTTGCGGCATTGATGGCCTCCCCGAACTTGAAGTGACCCTCATCAACACAAGCAGAGGCACGTGAACGCCCTGAGGGTGCTACGATTGGCAAATTAACTTCTCATCCAGACATTTGGCATGCACTCTTTACTGACTTGGGCATTTAACGGCGCACTGATTGCCGCCGCTGTGTTCATTCATTATGAAACGCTCTACAGCCTAGCGCGCCACTTGCCCAATCTGTCGAACGTACCACCACGTTACCGGGTATTGCTGGGCGTGTTCTTCATTCTGATCGCTCACGCCGTTGAAATCTGGGTATTTGCCCTAGGCTTTTACACCATGGTGCAAAATGGCATGGGCAGCCTGTTCGGTATGACAACGGCAGATCTGTTAAGTGACTGCGTCTATCTTTCGTGGATCTCATTCACGACCGTTGGTTTTGGTGATGTCGCCGCCAATGGTGATCTACGATTCTTGCCTGGCCTTGAAGCGCTGACGGGCTTTGTGCTCATTACCTGGTCAGCCTCTTTCCTGTTCATCGAAATGCAGAAATTCTGGCCGATAAATAAGCACGTCGAACACCATCCAGACAACCGCGATCACTAAATCGGCCGTTAGTCTGGGCGCGGCCAGCGGATGTTAGAATCACGGCCTGATTTCTTGCTGACAAAGACCCCCGCATGGATACCGTTCTGCTGCTTAAAGCCCTCATTCTCGGCGTTGTCGAGGGTCTCACCGAATTCCTACCGATTTCTTCGACCGGCCACCTGATTCTGGCGGGCGATCTGCTCGATTTCAACGATGAAGCCGGCAAGATCTTCGAAATCGTTATCCAGTTCGGCGCCATTCTGGCTGTCGTCTGGGAATATCGCTCACGGCTGTGGGAAACCATTGCCTCCTGCACGACCAGCCGCAAATCGCAACGCCTGATTATCAACGTTGCGGTTGCCTTCATGCCTCTGGCCATTCTGGGTCTGTTATTTCACAAGACCATTAAAGCCCACCTGTTTAATCCGATCTCAGTAGCGGCTGCTTTCATCATCGGCGCGCTGTTTATCTTCTGGGCAGAAAAGCGCCAGCACCGCGTTCGCGTGCCATCGGTCGACGACCTCACATTCAAAGATGCGCTGATGCTGGGCTGCATACAGGCACTGGCGCTAATTCCGGGCACATCACGTTCTGGCGCCACCATCATTGGCGGTTTGCTCATGGGGCTATCCCGTAAAGCGGCTACCGAGTTCTCTTTCTTTCTGGCTATTCCCACACTCGGCGTTGCCACGATTTACCAAGTCTACAAAGAGTGGGCGACGATCCAGAACACCGATCTGAGCATGTGGGCCGTTGGCTTTATCTCTGCATTTATCTCGGCATTCCTTTGTATTCGCTGGCTGCTTCGCTATATCACCACGCATAACTTTATTATCTTTGCCTGGTACCGGATCGTTTTTGGCCTGATCGTTCTGATCACAGCCTACACCGGTGTCGTCAGCTGGTCTGCCCACTAACGCTACGGCCAAATCATGAGTGAATACGTCCTCTTTGAGGAAAGCGGTAGTTTTCGTGCAGCGACCATTCAGGCAGACCAGAATACGGCGCTGCAGGTAGAGCTGCCCGGTGGCAAACGTCAGAAGCTGAAAGCTGCGCAAGTGCTTTTGCGCTTTCGCGATCCCTCCCCCGCACAATTACTACCCGCAGCAGAACCGCTGGCTGCCGATATGGATGCGGCATTTCTCTGGGAGTGCGCACCAGAGACAGACTTCGGCTTTGCTGATTTCGCGGCAGACTATTATGGTCATGCGCCGTCTGCAATCGAAGCGACCGCATTGCTCCTGGGCATGCAGAACGCGCCGCTTTACTTTCATCGCCGTGGCAAAGGCATGTTCCGCCGTGCCCCACCAGAAATTCTAAAAGCGGCACTCGCTGGTGCAGAAAAGAAACGCCTCCAGGCAGAAGCCATCGAGCGCATGGTCACACAACTGGTGGACGGCGCTTTACCTCCAGAGCTCATCGATCAGGTCGATGCCCTGCTCGTACAGCCCGACCGCAACCGACCTGAAGTCAAAGCCTTTGAAGCCGCTTGCGAGAAGACCAACGAGTCTGCCGCCGCATTACTTTTACGTTGCGGCGCATTCCCGGATGCCTATCACTGGCACTTCCGTCGTTTTGCCGCAGAGCGCTTCCCTAAGGGCATTGGCTTTCCGGAATTGCCTGAACCTGCCGCGCATGGCGACTTGCCGCTTGCGGATGTGCAAGCCGTATCGATTGATGATGCCAACACCACCGAGATTGATGATGCACTATCGGTAACACGCCTACCGGGTATCGGCTGGCGCATCGGCGTTCATATCGCAGCTCCCGGTCTCGGCATTCTGCCGGGTTCGCCACATGACGCGGTTGCGCGCGCCCGCCTCTCAACGGTGTACATGCCCGGCCACAAGATCACCATGCTGCCCGATGATCTCGTATCGCGTTTTACACTGGCTGAAGGCAAAGCCTGTCCGGCACTATCGCTTTACCTGAACGTAAGCGAAGACTTTGAAATACTGAGTCACGAATCACGCATAGAACGTGTGCCGATTGCTGCCAATCTTCGCTTGCATGAATTAGAACCGCTCATGGATGCGGAACGCTTGAACGCGGGAGACACCCCTGATTGCGCCTACGGCGACACCTTGCGCACCCTCTGGCAATTTGCCGGCGCTTGTGCCGGACGCCGAGGCAAGGCCTCGGCTCAAGCCGGCCTACATGATTACCACTACCAGATCGACGGTCCGTTACACGATAAAGCTACCGGTGAAATTCTCAACCCGGCAGCCTGTACTGTGCGCATTGAAGCGCGCAAACGCGGCAGCCCCGTCGACATGCTCGTCGCCGAATTGATGATTCTGGCCAATGCCACGTGGGGTCAATTGCTGGCCGACAAAGGCGTGCCAGGCCTCTACCGCGGCCAAGTTGCCGGCAAAGTCCGCATGACGACCTCGGCCATTCCGCACGAGGGTCTGGGCGTGGCCTGTTATGCCTGGAGCACATCGCCGCTTCGTCGTTATTCAGATCTGATCAATCAATGGCAACTTATTGCGGTTCTGTCTGAAAAACCCGCCCCATTTGCGCCGCGTTCGGCGGAACTTTTTGCCGCAATGAGAGACTTCGATCTCACGTATTCAGGCTATGCCGACTTCCAGCGCCGCATGGAGCGTTACTGGTGTCTGCGCTGGTTGCAGCAAACAGGTACAGAACAGGTTGAAGGCACGGCCATGCGCAACGCCCCCAATGTTCGGATCGACGGCCTGCCGCTGGTAGTACAGGTGCCCTCCGCGCCAGAGACGGCTCCCGGCAGCCGTATGCGCCTCACGCTTGGCCAGCCCGACTTCCTGGAACTAAGTATTCATAGCCGCTTCGAATGGCTGCTGGCAAGCGACAATGCGCCGAGCGATGAAGACCTGGAGCTACTGGACGAAGTGCCTATGGAAGACGCACTGGTTGAGGCCGAAGAAGACCTGGCAGAGAAAAACGAAATGCCGGTAGAGCCTGAATCCTCAGCGCCGGCAACGTCCGAATAACCCGACCACCAGACAGACGAACGCTCGGACTACAATAGCGGTATGTCCGCAGCGCCCACAAGCACGCCTACACAAAACCAGCCGGCCGACCAGGAACCCTGGTCGCCTAAGCCGCTGGGTTGGCGCTTGCTGTTCAGTGACCGCTTGTTGTGGATAGCGCTGGGGCTCTCTTTCGTTGCACACCTCTTTATTCTCGCGCCCCGATACGGGATCAAACTCCCGGAGCGCGGCGACAAATCCATCACCGTCTCCTTTCGCGCGGCAAGCCAGTCGATGCCTCGCAACAATGAAGGCACTCAGCAGCCAAGCGCAAACGTTGCTAGCAAACAACGCAAAGCTGCACGTGCCGAGGTGATCAAACCTACAACTAAAACAGCCCGCAGCGCCATTTTGCCCAACGCCTCCGATCTGGCATCGCGCCCTGCTCCCCAACTTAATGCATCAACAACCAGCACACCAACTGCTGGCGGCACAGTCGGTACCGGAAGACGCGTGACCTTGACGCCCAACATGAAAGACTACCGTTACAGCCAATATCTATCGGACTGGCGTAACAAGGTCGAACGCATTGGCGCCATGAACTATCCGGAAGAAGCGCGCGGCAAATTCTTTGGCTCCCTTGTGCTCTCAGTCGCTTTGCGCCCGGATGGCAGCGTCGACCGTATTATCGTTGTGCGCTCCTCTGGCAACAAAGTGCTGGATGAGGCCGCCAAACGAATCGTTATGATGGGGTCTCCATTTGCGCCCTTTCCCCCGGATATTCGTAAAGAAACAGACTATCTAGACATTACCCGCACCTGGAACTTCACCCGGGGCGATGCATTGGAAACCCGATGACTATTTCACTCCCGCTGGATGATTACGCCGTTCTTGGTCACCCCATTCATCACTCCATGTCACCGCAGATTCACGCGGCATTTGCTGCGCAAACCAGCCAGAAGTTACGCTACACCGCGATCGATGTTGCCCCCGCAGACTTGACCAATACACTGGAGCAATTGCCTCGAGAAGGCTTCCGGGGCGTCAACATCACCGTGCCGCACAAAGAAGCCGCCTGGTCTTACGCTAAACAGCACGGCGCTTTATCCGAGCGCGCAGCCATGGCTGGCGCGGTGAATACATTGGCCTGGACTAGCGATGGCCTGATGGGAGATAACACCGACGGGCAAGGCCTACTCAATGACCTACAGCAACGTCACGGTCTTAGCCTGCGCAATAAACGCATTCTCCTACTCGGCGCAGGCGGAGCGACACGCGGCGTGATCTTGCCGCTACTGGCCGCAGCGCCTAACACCTTAGTCATCGCTAACCGCACCGCCACCAGAGCCGGCGAGTTAGCAAATCTCTTCGCGCCGCACGCTGTCACAGCGGGCTGTCTGCTACATGGTTGCGGACTGGATGCCCTACCGGAGATCGTCGGCACAACCGGTGCCTTCGATATCGTGATTAACGCCACGAGCGCAAGCCTCGGCGGCGAAGCTATTGGACTCCCTGATGGCGCCATCGCTAACGACGGCTTTGCTTATGACATGATGTACGGCAAAGCCCTCACGCCATTTCTTGAGGCTCAACGTACCGCGGGCGTAACGCATCTCGCAGATGGCCTGGGCATGCTGGTAGAACAAGCAGCAGTTGCCTTTACCCTCTGGCGAGGGATCCATCCAGAAACCCAGCCGGTTTACAACGCATTGCGCGAACAACTCGCTAAAAAATAAGCGCCATGTCTCAACGTCGACCACGCTGGCTGCTCCGGATTTTTTTGACGTTGATGGGTCTGTTTTTGCTCGTACAACTCTGGTTTTTCGCCTGGGTCCTGGTCTGGAAGGTGTACGAACCCGGCCCCACCCAGTTCATGAAAATTCGACTCGCTGAACTACAAAAAAAGAACCCGGGTGCAAAACTGCAGCAGACTTGGGTCTCTTACGGATTCATTTCGCCCAATCTGAAGCGCGCGCTAATTGCCGCCGAAGACAGCAAGTTCATGCAGCACAACGGGTTTGATCTAGACGGCATCCAGAAAGCATTTGCCAAGAACGAGAAGCGAGGTCGCATCGCTGCGGGTGGCTCCACCATCACCCAGCAACTAGCCAAAAACCTCTTTCTCTGGCCAGAGAAAAGCTTTATCCGAAAGGGCGAAGAAGCGCTCATTACACTCATGATTGAAAGCACCTGGAGCAAGCGCCGCATTCTCGAGGTGTATATGAATGAGATCGAATGGGGCACCGGTATCTTTGGTGCCGAAGCGGCATCGCGGCATTACTTTGGTATTTCCGCTAACGAACTCAATGAATACCAGGCAGCTATGCTGGCCTCTATGGTGCCCAGTCCTCAGTACTATGACCGCAAGGGCGAAACCGAGGGTCTAGCAAGACAGACCGAAGTCATTCTAGAACGCATGAATAAGGTTGCTACCCCCCCAACACGCTAGTGCGTAGATGTTTGTTCTTATCCGGTTTAAGATGTACCTAGAAGTTAAACCTCTTGCAAAAGATTGGAGCAATCCATGAGCGCCGGGTTTCGTACTGAAAGCGATAGTCTTGGGGAGATCGAGGTTCCTGCCGATAAACTCTGGGGAGCACAAACCCAGCGGTCCCTGACGTACTTCAGCATCGGCAAAGATCTTATGCCCACCGAAATGATCGGGGCCTATGCCATTCTGAAAAAAGCCGCTGCGCGGGTGAATAGCTCTGGCAATCGGCTAGACAAACACGCTGCCACACTGATTGAACGCGCGTGCGACGAAATTCTCGCGGGTCACCATGACGCCATGTTTCCGCTACACGTCTGGATGACGGGCAGTGGCACGCAGTTCAACATGAATATCAACGAGGTCATTTCTAATCGTTGCTGCCAGCTTGCAGGCACCGAACTCGGCAGTAAGACACCGGTTCATCCTAATGACCATGTAAACATGTCCCAGTCATCTAATGACAATTTCCCCACTGCCATGTACATGGCGGCAGCCATGGCCACGGTGCACCAGTTGCTTCCTGCCTTGACCCTACTCAGAAACTTCCTGCATGAAAAAGCCGAAGCCTGGAAAGATATCGTCAAGATTGGTCGTACGCATATGCAGGATGCAACACCGATCACATTAGGCCAGGAATGGTCCGGTTATGTCGGCATGCTTGATGACGACATCGTCCGCATCCAGTGTGCATTGCCCGATGTCTATAAATTATCGATTGGCGGCACCGCCGTGGGCACAGGTCTCAACGCCCCCCAAGGCTTTGATGAAGCGATGGCGGCTGAGATTTCGAAGCTCACCGGCCTGCCTTTCGTAGCGGCGCCGAATAAATTTACCGTGCAAGGCGCCCATGACGCACTGGTACAACTTTCCGGCACCTTAAAAACGCTGGCCGTCTCACTCTATAAAATCGCCAACGATATACGACTGCTCGCATGCGGGCCGCGCGCTGGCTTTGCCGAGCTAAACCTACCCGCTAACGAGCCCGGCTCATCGATTATGCCCGGCAAAGTGAACCCAACTCAGGCCGAAGCACTTTCGATGATTGCGGCACAAGTGATGGCCAACGACATGGCCGTGTCGCTAGGCGGGGCCAGCGGCTATCTGGAGATGAATGTCTATAAGCCCCTGATCATTCATAACGTCATGGGTTCACTCAATCTGCTCTCGGATGGCTGCACTAACTTTGCGAAGTTCCTCGTAAAGGATACAACGCCCAATCTGAGAAATATTCAATCTCACCTTGATCGATCGTTGATGCTGGTGACTGCACTGACGCCGGTGATTGGCTATGACAAGGCGTCAGAAATCGCGCATCATGCGCTGGCTCACGATCTCACTTTGCGCGATGCTGCTTTAGCTCTCAAGCACGTTTCCGCCGAAGATTTCGATCGAATCATTGACCCAAGAAAAATGGTTCACCCGTATATAGCCGAAGGCAATTAATAACGCATTTAATCAAAGTAACTACGAGACTCCTCAAACCGCGTTGCAAACCAACCCTGATCCAGGCGATCGATGCGCACTTTGCCTTTGCTGTTCGGCGCGTGAATAAAGCGTTGATCGCCGATATAAATACCTACGTGTGAATAACTAAATCCACGGGTGTTAAAAAACACCAGATCACCGGGTCGAATCGCAGCGGGAGTGATCTGCCGACCACGAGAGGCCATATCCTTCGCGCTGCCTTTTAATCGGTACTCTGCGGCCTGCCCATACAACCAACTCACCATGCCGCTGCAATCCAGACCGGCCTGCGGGTTTTTACCCCCGAACTGATACCCCGTATCAATCAGGTGCATGGCCATAATGGTCACTTCCTGCCCTTGCGTGCTCGGTGGCAGGTTGTCGTCACCAAATCGGGTGATGCCCTTGCCCCCCGTGCTTGCGCAACCGGCCAGTAGGGTCAGGGTTAGCAACCCCAGGCAAACAGCCGCAATTAACCGCTTCATTACAAATCCATGGCAGAGCGAGGGTCGCAGCAAAACGCAGTTCGTCATATGATTCAAAGTGTGGCGCAACCTGCTTGTGCCTGCAAGCGAATTTATCGCTTGGCCTTGTATCTCTTCACTTGTTTGCCCGTTTGAAAGTTTGTAATGCCACTGACCCGCCTTAACGATTCTTCGCTGCTTCGATCTGATGCCTATATCAATGGCCAATGGCTAGGGAGCCAAAACCATTTCGCGGTCGCCGATCCGGGCAATGGCCAACTACTTGGCAACGTAGCCGATATGGGTGCTGCGGAAACCCGTTTGGCGATCGATGCTGCCGAGGCGGCTTTCCCTGCCTGGCGCGCCCAAAGTGCCAAAACCCGCAGTGCAATTCTGCGCAAGTGGTATGACCTGATTCAGGCGGCTAAAGAAGATCTGGCAACCCTCATTACTGCTGAAGGCGGCAAAGTCTATACAGAAAGTCTTGGGGAGGTCGCCTATGCCGCCTCCTTTGTCGAGTGGTTTTCAGAGCAGGCGCGTCGGGTGAACGGTGAAATTCTGCCTTCCAACACGCCGGATAAACGCTTGCTCGTAACACGCGAACCTGTTGGCGTTTGTGCCGCAATTACCCCTTGGAACTTTCCCGCAGCGATGATTACCCGCAAGGTTGCCCCGGCCCTTGCCGTGGGTTGCACCGTGGTGGTTAAGCCCGCTGAACAAACACCGCTCACTGCGCTTGCATTGGCTGTGCTGGCTGAACGTGCCGGCATACCACCCGGTGTCTTTAACGTGGTTACGGGTTCTGCTGATGCCGCCCCTGAAATTGGTGCCGCTCTCACCGGCGACCCACGCGTACGGAAACTATCATTTACCGGGTCAACCCAGGTTGGCCGCCTGTTGATGGCGCAATCCGCGCCCAGCCTCAAGCGACTTTCGCTAGAGCTGGGAGGCAATGCACCCTTTATTGTTTTCGACGATGCCGATCTGGATGCTGCTGTTGAGGGCGCTATGGCATCCAAGTACCGCAATAGCGGGCAAACCTGCGTCTGCGCCAATCGCTTTCTGGTGCATAAGGACATCCTCGATGTCTTTGCCGACAAGCTGGCAGCCAAAGTCCGCACCCTCAAAGTGAGTCATGGCTTTGAAAGCAATGCACAGATTGGCCCGCTAATTGATGCCAGCGGCCTGGCAAAAGTCGAATCGCTGGTGAGCGATGCCGTCAGCCAAGGTGCCGAAGTCGTCACCGGAGGCGCAACAGACGCACAAGGCGCGCTTTACTATCAACCAACCGTCATCAAAAACCTTAGGTCCAACATGCGCATCATGCATGAGGAAATATTCGGACCGGTCGCTGCACTTTTTGCTTTTAGCGATGAGTCCGAGGCAATACGGATGGCTAACGACACAGAATTCGGTCTAGCCGCCTATTTCTTCACGCGAGATACCAACCGCATCTTCCGCGTTTCCGAGGCACTGGAATATGGCATGGTGGGCGTTAATACTGGCCTGATGTCGAGTGAAGTGGCGCCTTTTGGTGGCATCAAACAATCGGGATTCGGCCGCGAAGGCTCTCAACACGGTGTCGATGAATATCTAAGCACCAAGTACACCTGTCTGGCGATCGACTAATTGGGTGTCATCAAAGATTCATGACGCATTGCAACATAAGTTGCTATGATGTCGTCATGATTAATTGCAAAGCTTGAGGCTAGTTATGGGAATTATCCGTCCTGCGTATTACACCGATGAACTCAAAGTCGGTATGACGGCGTTTCAATCGAAGACGATTACCGAAACAGACATCATTCTGTTCTCCGCTGTATCAACCGATACCAATGCGATTCACCTAGACGAGGAATATGCCAAGACCACGCGCTTTGGCACCCGTATCGTTCAAGGTTTTTTAACCGCCAGCCTGATCTCCTCAGCACTGGCCAATCGTCTACCTGGCCCAGGCACCATCTTCCTTGCGCAGAACATGCGGTTTTTAGCACCGGTGCATCCGGGTGATACGGTCACCGCTACGCTAACGGTTCTGGAAGTCGACTACGTCAAAAACAAGGTGCGCATTGAAACCGTTTGTACCGTAGGCGACAAACGGGTCGTCGAAGGTGAAGCGCTGGTTCTAGCGCCCGCTCGCCCTACAGAATAAGGCTTAGAGCAGCACGATATCGTGCTGCTCGGGTCCGTAACCGGACTCCCCTTGTAGCGAGATCGGCTTACCAATAAAGTCCGAGGCCATCGCCAATGCCTGCTCTTCCTCTTCGAGGAAGAGATCAACTACCTGCTGGCTCGCGATGACGCGGTACTCACGCGCTTCAAACTGACGGGACTCCCGTACGAGTTCACGCAGAATCTCGTAGCAAACAGTGCGCGCTGTTTTAACCTGACCACGACCATCGCAGGTTGGGCAGGTTTCACACAACACGCGCGCCAGTGATTCACGCGTACGCTTGCGAGTCATCTCCACCAGACCGAGGGCCGTAAAACCGTTCACCGTCATCCGCATATGATCACGGCTTAAGCACTTACGTAGCTCTGCCAACACCGCTTCCTGATGCGCTGGCTGATCCATGTCGATAAAGTCCAGGATGATGATGCCGCCCAGATTACGCAAACGTAACTGGCGCGCAATGGCTTGCGCCGCTTCCAGATTCGTCTTGAAGATCGTTTCATCGAAATTACGCACACCGACGAAAGCACCGGTGTTGACATCCACCGTGGTCATGGCTTCTGTCTGATCAATGATCAGATAACCACCACTCTTAAGGTCAACACGCCGGGACAGTGCGCGCTGGATTTCTTCTTCAACCCCATACAAATCAAAGAGCGTGCGATCTTCGTTGTAATGCTCTAGCAAATTGACGATGCCTGGCACGTAAATATCGGCAAACTCTTTAAGCTTCTGGAATGTCTCTCGCGAGTCGACCAGGATGCGTTCGGTCTCCGGGTTGGCAAAGTCGCGCAATACGCGCTGCGCCAGAGAAAGATCTTGGTACATCAAGGAGGGCACAGGCGACGTAGTGATCTGCTGTTTGAGACCGGCCCAGATTTTACGGAGATAGTTAATATCATCTTGCAGAGAAGCTTCGTCTGCCGTCTCAGCGATGGTGCGCAAAATAAATCCACCCGCCTCATCGGCAGGAACCAGGCGAGTGAGTCGCTCACGCAATGCTTCGCGCTCAGCTTCATCAATCCGCTGTGAAATACCGATATGTTTTTCCTGGGGCAAATACACCAGCATACGACCCGCAATAGATACCTGCGTCGACAAACGAGCGCCCTTGGTACCGATAGGGTCTTTAATGACCTGCACCAGCAAGGTTTGCCCTTCGCTAATCACCTCTTCAATCGGACGATACTCCCGATTGGCCAGATCGCCGATGCGCGCCTGCCAGATATCTGCCACATGCAGAAATGCCGTACGTTCCAGCCCCACATCAACAAATGCTGACTGCATACCCGGCAAAATCCGAACAACGCGTCCCAGATAGATATTGCCCACCAACCCCCGCGTTGTATGGCGTTCGACATGGAGTTCCTGAACAATCCCCTGCTCGAGGATGGCAACCCGGGTCTCTTGGGGTGTGAAATTAATGAGGATACTTTCGGCCATAGGTAGAATGTGCGCCTGACTGTTTTTTTATTGCCTGTTTTTACTGCCGCTTAATAGCCGAATTCTACTATGTCCACGAAAACTGAACTTCTCGCCCCTGCCGGTTCCCTGGCCATGATGCGTACCGCCTTTGCCTTCGGGGCCGACGCCGTCTATGCCGGCCAGCCTCGCTACAGCCTGCGCGTACGCAATAATGAATTCAGCACACTGGATGCGATCCAAGAAGGTATCGACGAGGCGCACGCGCAACAGAAATCATTCTATATCGTCAGCAACATTTCACCGCACAACGCCAAGCTCAAAACCTATCTGGATGATATGGCACCGGTCGTCGCGCTCAAACCTAATGCACTGATCATGGCCGACCCCGGCTTGATCGATATGATCCGGGATCGATTCCCGGAGGTGCCCGTCCACTTATCTGTTCAAGCCAATACCGTTAACTGGGCCAGCGTACGCTTCTGGGGCAAGATGGGTGTTAAACGGGTCATTCTGTCGCGCGAACTATCGCTCGACGAAGTCGCTGAAATCCGTCAGCAATGCCCTGAGATGGAGCTGGAGGTCTTTGTGCATGGCGCGCTGTGTATTGCCTACTCCGGCCGCTGCCTATTGTCCGGCTACTTCAATCATCGAGATCCGAATCAGGGCACCTGTACCAACTCGTGTCGCTGGGACTACAAACTTAAACCTGACAATGAGGCAGAGGCCACTCCCGGCATGACGGGCAGCAACTTCCCGCCGCTTGTTGTCGAAGAGTCCAAGCGCCCGGGCGAGCTGATGCCGATCGAAGAAGATGAACATGGCACCTACATTCTTAACTCGCGCGATCTACGTGCCATCGAACACGTCGAACGCCTGATCGAGATTGGGGTCGATTCACTCAAGATCGAAGGCCGCACCAAATCACCGTATTACGTTGCGCGCACCTGCCAGGCCTATCGCCACGCCATTGATGATGCGCAAGCCGGACGTCGCTTCAACCCGCTGCTTATTGGTGAGCTGGAAGGCCTGGCCAACCGTGGCTACACCGATGGCTTCTATCAACGTCACCATGATTCCGACACGCAGAACTATCTGCGTGGCTACTCCGAGTCTGGCCGCAGCCAGTATGTCGGTAACGTTGAGTGGGATAGCGAACGTAACGCCGCGCGCGTGATCGTCAAAAACCGTTTTGCCGTGGGCGACTGGCTGGAGATCATCCATCCCGCCGGTAATCGCATCGTGCAAGTCAAAGCCCTGGAAGGCCGCAAACTGGAATCGGTGGATGTCGCTAGCGGCGATGGTCACATTGTCTGGGTGAAAGACGCCGAATGGACTGCCGATTGCGATGGCGCCTTCCTGGCGCGCCTGCACGATGTACCCACGGACGAAATGATTGCAGCATCAGCCTCGGCGACACAACCGAAGGCTTAAGCCATGCCCCGCCTGCTGGTGGCGATTAGTGCCCATGGCCTAGGCCATCTGGGGCAAGCCGCGCCTGTTTGTAATGCATTAAGTGCATTACGGCCGGATCTGTCGCTCATTATCTGGAGCGCGCTGCCTATCGATACACTTCAGGCGCGCATCACCGGGCCATTTGAGCACATTGCCTACCCCTGTGATCTTAGCCTCATCATGCACGACGCCATGCGCGTCGATGTTGAAGCCAGCTGGACAGCATACGCCGACCGAGACGCCAATTGGTCAGCGCACCTGGCAGCTGCGTGCAAAATCGTACAAGCTACCGCACCAAATCTTATTCTCAGTGATGTGGGCGACATGCCTTTAGCGGCCGCACAAACGCTGGGCATCCCCGGCATCGCCATGAGTTCGCTTAATTGGGCAGATACCGCGCGCTTCTACTTTGAAGCGGTTCCAGACTCCGCCGCTGTGCTAAACCGAATCACAGACACCTACGACAAGGCCACAGCCGCACTGCGACTGACACCGGGTATGCCGATGCGGGGGATCACAGAACACCTTCTGCCACCCGTGGGTGCCCGCAGCACCCACACCAGAAATACGCTCGAAGCCCTATTAGCGGCCATTATTGATCGACCCCTGTTGGCTAGGCCACGCATCCTCATCGGCATGGGCGGCATCGAAACGCAGCTCTCTTACGCGCAGTGGCCAACACAATCGGCATTCACCCTCCTCGTTGCCAACCAGCCCGGTTTGCCGGCCGAAGGTTATCCGGCCCAAGGGATCATCAACGCCGATAGCCTATGCAAAACCACCGGCCTCGTCTTTACCGACCTGTTGGGCTGGTGCGATGCCGTAATCTGCAAACCTGGTTACGGCACCTTTGTCGAGTCGGCACTCGCCGGCACGCCAGTGCTATACGTCGAACGAGATGATTGGCCAGAGCAACGGGTTCTGGTGGCATGGCTACAAGAGAACGCACGCTGCGCCAAACTTGCACCAGAAGCGTTGCAACAAGGTCTCTTTAACGAATCATTTACATCCCTGCTGGCTCAACCGGCTAAAACGCCTATCCAGCAAGATGGTGCCACCGTGGCTGCGCAAGAAATTCTGCGCTGGCTAGATCGTTAACGCTTCAGAAAGCGTAACCGCAAGACTCCAGCAAACAGGCCGTTTCATGCACGGGCAACCCCATGATGCCGGTAAAGCTGCCCTGCATCTCTGCCACAAAAATACCTGCGTGCCCCTGTATGCCATAGGCACCGGCTTTATCAAAAGGCTCACCGCTTGCAATGTAGCGCTCAATCGTTGCCTCATCCAACGCCATAAAGCGCACCTGGCTCACTGATAGCATCTGGCGGATATCATGCCCATGCGCCAACACCACCGAGGTTAATACCTCATGCGCTTGACCAGAGAGTGCATTCAACATGTCACGCGCTTCATTGGCATCCGCGGGTTTGCCTAAGATACGTTCACCTAGCGCAACGGTTGTATCAGCAGACAACAGGGGGCGTTCAGGCAGTCCACGATCCCGCAGATAGGAAACTGCGTGCAAGGCTTTATCAAACGCCACACGTCGCACATAGTCTCGAGGGGATTCACCGGGAAATACCGATTCATCAACTTCGTATTGCGTGCCTGCATCATCGGTAAACTGCAGCACTTCGAATGGCACGCCCATACCCGTCAACAGCTCGGCGCGACGTGGACTTTTAGAGGCTAACCAGATGGTCTGCATAGCCTTATTCACGATGGTACGGATGCCCAGCCAGCACCGTAATCGCACGGTACAACTGCTCTGCTAACAAGACACGCGCCATGGCATGCGGCAACGTCAGCGAAGACAACCGGATCATTTCATGTGCCGTTGATTTCAAGGCGGGCGATATACCATCAGCCCCGCCAATAATTAACGCCACATCCTGCGCCTCCCCTTGCCAGTATTCCAGCCTTTTAGAGAGCGCTATGGTTGTGAGATCCGTGCCCCGCTCGTCCAGCATAACGCGACGGGCGCCCGCAGGAATAGCCGCCTCGATACGCACTGCTTCCAGATCCATGATCTGCTGGGCCGTACGATTACCCGTACGGGGTTCCGCTTTAATTTCATGCAGCACAATGGGCTGCGAACGGGGAAAGCGCTTCAGGTAATCTGAACAGGCGGCCTCTGCCCAATCGGGCAGACGCTGGCCGACACTGATCAGATGTAACTTCATTAAGCCGAAGCTTTTTTAGCGCGCGGCGCTGCTTTCTTAGCGGGAGCCTTCTTGGCGGTTGTTTTAGTGTCCGCAGTTTTTGTGGCGGCAGGTTTGCGCGCACGTGGCTTCGCCGGTGCTTTTTCTGTGCTATCAACTTTGAGCGCTTTGCTCACGGCTTTTTTAGCAGTGGCTTTCTTCGCTGCTTTCTCGGCAGCATGTCCGGCAGGCTTGCCAGCGCCCCATAAACCTTCCAGATCAAAGTGCGCGCGTACCGTTGGCTGCATGATGTGAACCACAACCGGGCCCAGATCCACCAGCACCCACTCACCGGTCTCTTCACCCTCTGTCGAGAGCACTTCGCCGCCTGCTTCACGAACCTTATCGGCCACGCTGCGTGCCAATGCACGCACCTGACGGTTCGACTCACCGCTGGCCAGCACAATACGTTCGAACATCTGGGATACCTTGGTGGTATTCACGATGATGATGTCACGACCCTTGATATCTTCCAGCGCATCGACGGCAATGGTTTCAAGCTTTTTGATCGAGAGTTCTTTAGGCATGCTGTTCCTTGATGCTGTAATGACCGTCAATGCGCGGTCTGCTGATAGAGATGGTGCTGATCGATATAATTTTCAACCGCTTGCGGCACCAAGCCAGAAATTGACTGTCCCTGTCCAACGGCACGACGCACTTGTGTGGCCGACACCGTACAGGGCGCTATGGTAAACGAAACCAGACATCCTGCGGGTTGTTGCCGCAACTGCTCAAGATCCGTTGTGTAATGTGCTTTCCAAAATGCGCTTAAGGCCTCTGGCAGTTCGTCAGCTACCAGCGCTGACTCGGGTCGATTCGCTACCGCAATATGCGCGTAGTCCAGCAGCTCCTGCCACCGGTGCCAGGTGGGCAACCCCAACAATGCATCGGCACCCATAATAAGCAACAGACTCGCAGTCGGATCGGTCTGACGCAATCGTTCCAGAGTGCGAATCGTCCACGAAGGACCTGTTTGTAGGATCTCGGCATTATCAATGGTGCACCGAGCCTGATCCGCAAAACCTAGTTGCGCCATAGCAAGGCGGTGTTTTGCATCCGCCTGAGGTGGCTGACGATGCGGTGGCTGCCCGGCTGGAATACAACGCAACTCATCCAGATTAAATGCAGCAATGGCCTCTTCTGCCAACTGCAGGTGCCCGATATGCACCGGGTCAAACGTACCGCCAAGAATGCCGATCAGATTCAGGTCGACTGCGCCGGGGCGGCGCCCTCGTTATCTGGCAATACATCACGATAGCTGCTGAGGAAGGCTGAAACTACTGTCGGTGCCAACACGGCCATCAGCGGCACAACCACTAATGAGGTCACGACTGCATCACCCACACCCAACGCCAGCAGCAACATCATCACCACGGCCGGAACCAGAACACCAAAGACCAGAATGGCAAAAAACAGACCCATCAATCCCTGCCAGGCACGCCAGGAACCCACCAGACTAAAAAAGAGTGCCTTACCCACGCCAAAGCCACGCCAGGCAACCAGCAGGGGGGCATAGGCAAAGGCCAGCATCACCGGCACATAAACGGCCATTGCCACCAACATAGCACTGAGAGACAGATTATCCGGATTCAGTGTCGCTGCATCGGCACCCGCGCCTAAGGTTGACCGGGCCATAAACTGCAAAAGTACACCGCCATCAAAAGCTGCCGTCAGACCGAGTACGCCCAGCGTTAGCAGAAAGTGCAACACACCCAACCCCATTAACGGCTGTAAGCGGTTACGAAAACCGGAAAACAATAGCGTAAAGCTGGGCATCGTTTCTGTGTCCAGCGCACGACATCCCGCCAGCACACCAACCAGCAACACCGGTGCCAATGCCGCGACCAGCAGGTCGCCAACCACGGGCACCAGCCCCACCAGACCCAGCATCGTCCAATAAGACATAACCCAGAAGAGCATCAGTACTGGGTTGCGCCGGTAACGGGCAAAGCCGTCACGAAACCACTGCCAGCCCGTTGCCAGCCCGATGCGTTTGATCGTGTCAGACATCCGTTGATTCAGCGCTGCTGGCCTGAGCTGCCGCTGGCAACGACTCAAACAGATCCTGATAGGCCGCATACGTGGCACCGGCCATCACAGGCACAACCACCAGCAAGGCCAGACCCATCGTCAGTGCCGTCAAGAACAGCATCAGAGCCACCAGAAAGAAGGCGACAACAAAGGCCGGCAAGCTGCGCCAGCTAGCGACGAAAGAATGCTTCATGGCCGCCATCGCCGAAATGTCATGGAATACCGCCAAAGGTGGCGCCAACCAAACCGACATGACCAATGGCAACACCAGCAGGAGACTAATGGTTACGGCCAGAATAATGCCGAACACGCTAATCACTACACCCAGCCACTCATACTGGGTTTCCATGCCCACAGCCATACCTGACAGTGCAGCACCGCCGCCCAGCAACAGACCCAGCGCCACGATGAGCATCCAACCCAGCATGTACCAGACACCCACATTAACCACTGCAGGCGCATGCTCTCTAAACCCGGTAAAGGCATCCGCAACGCTGACCGGTTCGTTGTATTGCACGCGATGCGCAACCACCATCAAACCCGCAGACAACACCGGCATCAGCAAATGCGCGCCAACCTGACCCAACAATGGCACCAGCAGCACTAGCATAATTAAAAGTGTCTGCAGAAAAGCCGTGATCAACCAGAGCCCCGGGCGACGCATAAACAAGGCCCAACCTTCACTGATCCATTGCACACCATGACCAACGCCTACGTGGTGAATCTGCGGCAAGTGATCTGCGGGATGAGCGTCCTGCCAAGGACCCTGACGATGATGGCGCATATGTCGATCCGGCATTACCAGCTCCAGATAGTCCACATGGGCGGCTGCACCATATCGCCACGTACCGGATCGGAATCCGGAATCACGGACTGTGGTTCCGCAGGTGGCGACTCTGAGTAAGATGGCAGAATCGGTGGGTCTACCACTTCGCGCGACGGCTGACCACCGCGTCCATAAGTTCGCACACTCGTACTGCGATCATCCGGCGAAATCGTCACGCTGGCATCTTCCTCGGCCTCAGCCTGCGGGCTAAGCAAGGCTGGATCGTTTGTCACCACTTGCGGTGGCAAAGTAGAGGCCTGCGCAAACACCATGGACGCGAGACCCATGCCGAGCGCTACCAGACAGGCACGCACCAGCAGAGTAGCTTGCGCGCGTTTAAAAATAAGAGACATGCCGGATTCCAGACGGAGTAATAAGCAGATTTTATTACAGGTTGAGCAAAAGCTCGCGCTCCCCGGGCAATGGTGCAAAGCCCCGAGTTTCATAATGACTGAAGATTGCTTCAACTACCTGATCCGGATCATCAATAATCTGAATCAGATTCATATCCTCGGGACTGATCATTTTCTCGCCAACCAGCCGGTCTTTCAGCCAATCGATAAGACCGCCCCAGAATGCCGAACCCACCAGAATTACCGGGAACTGCCGGCTTTTACGCGTCTGAATCAGCGTTAACGCCTCCATAAGCTCATCCAGGGTGCCAAACCCACCCGGCATCACCACATAAGCCACTGCGAACCGGACAAACATGTATTTACGGGCAAAAAAATGTCTAAACCCCAGCGATACATCCTGATACGGATTGCTATGCTGCTCATGAGGTAACTGTATGTTGAGGCCAATCGATGGGCCATTACCGCCAAAAGCGCCTTTATTGGCCGCTTCCATAACACCGGGACCGCCCCCGGAAATAACGCCCAGGCCAGCATCGGAAAGCTTGTGGGCAATCGTTTCCGTCAGGATGTAATAGGGGCTTTCGGGCAACACCCGGGCGCTCCCGAATATCGAAACAGCCGGGCGCACCTCTGCCAGACGATCCGTGGCCTCCACGAACTCTGACATAATTCCGAACAGTCGCCAGGCTTCACGCTCGGCTAGCGTTTCGGCATCATGGCCATCGGATGATTCCGATGTCTGGAATCTGAATCGTTTTGTATGATTTTCCACGCTGTCTGCCCCTCGGTTCTCTATGCCTACTTTATTGCTTGTCGACGGTTCATCGTACCTGTACCGCGCATTTCATGCACTACCTGACCTGCGCAATCAATCGGGCGATCCTACTGGTGCACTGTACGGCATGATTTCGATGCTGCGTCGCCTAACGAGTGATATCGACGCAGAATACCGCGCCTGTATTTTTGATGCCAGCGGCCCCACATTCCGCGACACTCTTTATAGCGAGTACAAGTCACATCGCCCGCCCATGCCTGAAGACCTGGCTAAACAAATCGAGCCCATTCATGCTGTGGTGCGCGCGCTCGGTTGGCCATTGCTCATGGAAAGCGGTGTCGAAGCTGACGATGTGATTGGCACACTGGCACAACAAGCGGCAGCGGCAGGCTTCTCCGTCATCGTATCCACAGGCGATAAGGATTTGGCACAACTGGTGACGCCGCAAGTGACGCTGGTCAACACCATGAGCAACGAACGACTGGATGTAGCCGGCGTCGAAGCCAAGTTTGGTGTCGCGCCGGAACGCATTACGGATTACCTGGCGCTCGTGGGTGATACGGCCGACAACATTCCGGGCGTACCGAAAGTCGGGCCAAAGACGGCAGCCAAATGGATACAGACTTATGGCGATCTGGATGGCGTGATCGCCCATGCGGCCGACATCAAAGGCGTTGTCGGCGAAAACCTGCGTGGTCACCTCGAGTTTTTACCGCTGGGCCGTATGCTCACCACCGTTAAAACCGATGTGGCGCTGCCTATGGCCATTACGGATCTGCACGCCACACCCGAAGATGCCAGCATCCTGCGCGAAGTTTTCCGCCACAATGGTTTCAAGACTTGGCTCAAAGCCATCGATGAACCCGGTGCCGCCACCAAGTCTGCTGCAAAGCCAGAGGCCGAAGCCGCCCCAACGCTTTTGCCCGACGATGGTGCCCATCGGGCGCATTACGAAACCATCCTTGATGCGGCAACACTGCAGCGCTGGTTAGACAAAATCACGCAAGCGCCCCGTGTTGCCCTAGATACCGAAACTACCAGCCTGGATGAACAACAAGCCCGCCTGGTCGGTATTTCTTTTGCCGTTGCACCGGGTGAGGCTGCCTATCTACCGCTCGCGCACGACGGCCCGGATACACCGAGCCAATTGCCGCTCCAAGAAACGCTGACACTGCTTAAGCCCTGGCTTGAAAGCACCACGCCCCAGAAAATTCTGCAGCACGCCAAATACGACCAACACGTCTTTGCCAACCACGGCATTCAACTCGCAGGCATTGTTGATGACACCCTGCTAGCCGCCTACGTGCTTGAAGCGGGTCAGGTCAGCCCAGGCGCACTAGAACTCGGTACGCTGGCCCGTCGCCACTTAGGCATGCCCACCATTCCGTATGAAGCCATCTGCGGCAAAGGTGCCAATCAAATCGGTTTTAATCAGGTTGCCGTTACCGAAGCCGCCGCCTACGCCGCCGAAGATGCCGACATCACGCTGCGCATTGCCGATAAACTGTTGCCCCGCTTAGCCAGTGAGCCGGGGTTGGAGGCCACCTACCGCAACCTGGAACTGCCTACCGCGCAGGTGCTCTTTACCATGGAGCAAAACGGCGTACTGATCAACAATCAGCAACTCGCAGACCAGAGCCACGCCCTGGGTGAACGCATGTTGGCCCTTGAAGGGGAAGCACATGCCCTGGCCGGACAAAGCTTCAACCTGAACTCACCCAAACAGCTGGCTGAAATTCTTTTTACCCAGCAAGGCTTGCCCGTCAAAAAGAAAACCGCTTCTGGCACGCCATCGACAGATGAAGAAGTGCTGTCCGAACTGGCGCTGGATTTTCCGCTACCGCGCGCACTCCTGGAATATCGTGGCATCGCCAAGCTGAAGAATACTTATTGCGATAAGTTGCCGCAGCGGATTAACCCGGCCACCGGACGCGTCCACACCCATTACTCGCAAACCACCGCCGTTACAGGTCGCCTGGCCAGCTCAGACCCGAACCTGCAAAACATTCCCGTACGCACACCAGAAGGCCGCCGTATTCGCGCCGCCTTTATTGCGCGCCCCGGCCACAGCATTTTCTCTGCCGACTACTCTCAGATTGAACTGCGCATCATGGCGCACCTGTCTGCTGACAACGGTCTGCTCAGTGCCTTTGCTCAAGGCGAAGACATTCACCGCGCCACGGCCGCCGAAGTGTTTGGCGTCATGCCACTCGAAGTAGATGACAACCAACGCCGTGCCGCTAAAGCCATTAACTTTGGCCTGATCTACGGCATGAGTGCCTTTGGCCTCGCCAAACAACTCGGCATAGAACGAGGTGCCGCGCAAACCTACATCGATCGCTACTTTGATCGTTACCCTGGCGTCGCGCGCTACATGGAAGAAACCCGACAGTCCGCCCACCAGAACGGCTATGTAGAAACGGTCTTCGGCCGTCGCTTGTGGCTCCCCGATCTCAAAGCGGGTCAGCAAGGCCGTCGCCAGGGCGCCGAACGCGCCGCCATTAACGCCCCCATGCAAGGTACCGCAGCCGACCTGATCAAACTGGCCATGATCGCTGTGCAAAACTGGATCACTCAGGAAAAGCTTGAAACGCTACTCATCATGCAGGTGCACGATGAACTGGTGCTAGAAGTACCCGATCATGAGCGCGCCCGATTTAGCGAGGCACTCGGCCCGCTGATGACGAACGTGGCCAAACTGAAAGTGCCCCTAGTTGTGGATGTGGGTATCGGCCCGAATTGGGACGATGCCCACTAACCCGTAGGCCTACTATGAACACAGTTAACGAATATGAGTGCCCGCTGTGCGGCGAACACAATGCGTGCGGGGCACATAACGACAGTCCCTGCTGGTGCTGCAGCACGGGCATCCCGCAAGCACTGATTGATCTAATACCTCCCGAGAAAAAGATGAAGGCCTGTATCTGCAAAGCCTGTGTCGATCGTTATCACCAGGCGCAACAACAGCAGCAATAAAAAAGGCCTGCGGATTTAACCAGCAGGCCTTGGGTCTGTGAGTGCCGTTTAGTTAGCGGCAAACTCGAAAGAATCGGCAAAGAAAGCGTCTTCTGGCAAATTGCCTTTGCCCTGATAATCCGCACGCGCTGCCGCAATCATGCCGGGTGCACCACAGGCATACACCTCATAACCCGATAAATCCGGGAAGTCAGCCAGCACGGCTTCATGCACCAGCCCCGTACGACCGGACCAACCCGGCGTGAGTTCCGGCTCAGAAAGCACGGGAATAAATTTGATGTGCGGATACTGAGCCGCCCAGGCTTCAGCCACCTCATATTGATAAAGACCTGCACGGTCACGCGCACCCCAGTAAATATGAATCAGGCGTTGCAGTTCCAAGTGCAGCGTTTCCAGAACAATCGACTTGATTGGCGCAAAACCCGTACCGCCAGCCAGCAGAATCATCGGCTTATCTGACTCGCGCAAATAGAAACTGCCGTGGGGACCGTTAAAGCGCAGTATATCGCGCACCTTCATCGTGCTGAAGACCTGATCGGTAAATAAACCACCTGGCACATGTCGCACATGCAGCTCAATCGTCGCTGCATCGTGTGGCGGATTGGCAATCGAGAAACTACGACGCTTACCGTCTTTAAGCAGTATGTCGACATACTGCCCCGCATGAAACTGGAACATCTCTGTCGCTGGCAAACGTAGCGTCAAAACCGCCACATCGGCGACTGGTATTTCCAGACCTTCAATACGGCTCGGCAGCGTCTTTACCGGAATATCCGTTGCCCGGCGCACATCTTTAACCTCCACCACCACATCAGTCTGTGGCACAGCGCAGCACAGTAGCGCAAACCCAGCCTCACGGTCGGCCGGCGTCAGCGTCGTCTCGCTGGCCTTACCATGGTCTACGGTGCCCGACGTGATCTTGGCACGACAAGCGCCACAGCCACCTGTGCGGCAACCATAGGGCACCAGCAGATCGTGGCGCAGCGAAGCTTCAAGCACCGTCTCATGGCCATCGGCCCTGAACGTGGCATTAATCGGATTAAGCGTTACCTGATGCGTCATGTTGAATCCTGTAAGAAACTAAAGCCTGCGAAACCGTACAATGGCGGCATGCCCAAAGACTTGCCGTCTACGCCACGCGCGCTCCCCCGCCGCTTTCGCCAACCACGCTTATTGCTGGTCGGGTGCGGCGATGTTGCGGCAAGAATTGCCACACAGGTAGGCACACGTTATCGACTTCGCGCCATGCTGCGTCACGAACCCGATAGCAGCATCTGGCAAACCTGGAGAGCACTCGGGGCAACGCCCGTTGCTGCCGACCTGGATCAACCTCACAGCCTGAAGCGTTTACGCGGGTTAGCCACACAGGTCATTTACCTAGCGCCTCCGGCCGATACCAACCCTGCCGATGGCTATGCGGATCCACGTCTAAACCGCTTTCTGGCGGCGCTGCATGGTGGGCGCAGTCTACCACGGCGGCTTACCCTCATTGGTACCACCGGGGTCTATGGCGACTGCCAGGGCGCCCTGGTTAACGAATCCCGGCCACTCAACCCGCAAACACTCCGTGGGCAACGCCGCGCAGCAGCCGAAACAATTCTGCGCCGCTGGACACGCACCCGCACACGCGCCGCCCGCACCACCGATCTTGCCAATCCGGGCAGAACTACCCCCAATGCAGGAAGCATCCTACGTGTGCCCGGCATCTATGCCGGCAATCGGCTACCGGTTGATCGTTTACGCGCCGGCACCCCGGCATTACGGGCCGAAGACGACACCTGGACTAACCACATCCATGCCGATGATCTGGCACGCATCAGCTGGCTAGCCCTGAGCCGCGGCCGCTGCCTACGGGCGTACAACACCAGCGACTGCAGCAGCCTTAAAATGGGCGACTGGTTTGACGCGGTTGCCGATACCTATGGCTTGCCAAAGCCAGAACGCTTAGCACGCAACGACCTCAAAGACCGCGTTTCCCCCATGCTTTACTCATTCATGTCAGAATCGCGCCGACTCGACAATCAACGCCTGCTCAAAGAGCTGCGCATCAAACTCCGTTACCCCACGGTGCAAGACTTTCTCGCCACACTGAAGGCTCCCTCATGCTAACAATCAAAGCGTTTCACATCATTCTGGTCGTGAGCTGGTTCGCCGGACTGTTCTACCTACCGCGCATCTTCGTTAATCTGGCGGCTGTGCCGGACACACAATCCGCGGAATACCAACGCCTACTCGGCATGTCCCGCCGCCTGTACAAGTTTGTAACCCCCATGGGCATCGGCGCAGTTATTCTGGGTCTCTGGCTCTGGTTTGGGTATGGCTTCAGCGGTGGCTGGCTGCACGCCAAAACCCTACTCGTCGTCTTTTTGCTCGGTTACCACTTTTACTGTGGTCACCTCTACCGACAGTTTGCTGCCGGCACAAATACGCACAGTCACATCTGGTACCGCTGGTTTAATGAAATCCCGGTACTCATTCTCACCGTCATCACCCTTCTCGTCGTACTCAAGCCGTTCTAACGAAAGCACTTCATGCACATTTTTGCCCCCTGCCCGCGTGGCCTAGAAGAACTCCTGGTTGCTGAGTTCAACCAATGCGGCCTGACCCAGGTAGAACAGGTGGGCGGCGGCGTGCGTGCACGCGCAACGCAAGAAAGCCTCTATCGCGCTAATCTGCACTCGCGTTACGCCTCACGCATTCTGGTACGTCTGGCCGTAGGCGCCTATCAGAAAGAAGAAGACCTCTATCAAATGGCGCGTAAGATCGCCTGGCACCAATGGTTTGACGTGAGTCAAAGCTTCAAGGTCAGTACCACGGCTGTTAAATCGCCGCTGCGTAGCCTAGACTTTGCAACACTACGCATCAAAGATGCCGTGTGCGACCGATTCCGCGCGGATCGCGGTGGCCGCCCGAACGTCAACACCGACCAACCCGATCAGCGTATCCAGCTCTTCCTCACCGAAACCTCTGCCACGCTGTATATCGATAGCTCGGGCAACCCGCTCTGGCAACGCGGCTATCGCGGCGCAGCCGGACAAGCACCTCTGAAAGAAAATCTGGCAGCCGGTCTTCTTGCCCTGGCCGGCTGGAACAACACCGACGAAGCCGGCAACCCGGTTTACGAAAACTTCCTGGACCCCATGTGCGGCAGCGGCACCATTGTCATTGAAGCCGCCTGGATGCGTGCCAACATGGCACCGGGACTCAACCGCCGCTTCTCTTGTGAGCGCTGGCAAGATGCCGACCGTTCGCTATGGACCAAGCTGCGTGCCGAAGCGCGTGCGCAGATCCGTCCGATACCGCCGCAAACCATTTTTGCCAGCGACATGCACCCGGGCGCCATTGCCGCCACGCGTCGTCACCTGGAACAAGTTGGGCTATCGGATGCCGTCACTCTGGATCAGGCCGACTTTATCGGTCGCGGCGCACCGGCCACAACTGGCCTCTTAGTCAGCAACCCGCCGTACGGCGTGCGCCTTTCCGAACAGGAAGAACTCCAAGCCGAATACCCGGAATGGGGCCGCACACTCAAGCAACAATTCAGCGGCTGGACAGCCGCACTCTTCACCGCTGATCTCGAACTCACCAAAGGCCTAGGCCTCAAACCCCGCCGCCGTTTTCCGTTAAAGAACGGTGCACTGGAATGCCGGTTGTTCGTAATTGATCTGGTGTCGGGGTTTCATCGGAAGCAGAAAGTCATGCTTTAACCATTGATCCGCCGGCGTTACTCATCATGTCACTGATACGCACCTTTCTTCTCGCCGCCCGTCAACAGGAAATCGCTGAGCTGCAGACGTTGAATGGCACATGCGAGCTAGTGCGCCGAACTGGCGAACTGATTCACGCCCTTCAGGCGGAACGTGGCTCAGCCAATGCCTGCTTGACGGGTCCCGAACCATCTTTCCATGAGCGCTGGCAAGACAAATGCATGATGACCAATACAGCCATCAGCGACCTCGACTCCCTTTTGACCGACAATCTATCTATTGCTGGTACTTCGAGGCTATATGCTCGCATCGCGCTCGCAGTAAATACGCTGACCGGACTATCGACACACCGTGTGCAAGTGGCGGATCTCGAAGCTTCTGCAATCGAAAGCACCTCTCAATATAGCAAGATCATCAATGCTCTCATTGCCCTAATCTTCGAAGCCATCGATGCTACGGCCGAGCCTGAGGTATCGCGTTTATTACTGGCGCTCTTCAACCTAATCGAGGCTAAAGCATATGCAGGTCTGGAACGCGCCAACGGCGTAAGGCTGCTGGGGGGTGTGCATTCTCACAAAGTAGACCAGCAACTACTCGCTGATTTGATCAGCTTTCAAGAACAATCGCTAGCACGCTTCGAATCTTTCTGCGGTGAAGGTATTCGCGCGCAATGGTCGGCACTGCAATCTACACTTCCGCTGCATGAGCTCGAAAGACTTCGACGTCAACTTCTAAGCCCGAACTTGACTCTTTCCAAGGACCTCATCAATGCATGGTTTGACACCTGTTCAGCCCGTATTGATGGATTGCACCTGGTTGAACAGCATATGGCAGATCTTATTCAAAAGACTTGCCACAATCGCATCGCAGAAACGAATGCCTTACTGGACAAAGAACGGGAATCGTTGAAGTCAAATTGTGTACTATCCGATGACTGGATTGCGAAGGCTACGACAGCCTCCCCTAGCGAAGCAATGGATCATGAGCATCGCCTGGCATCCCGTCTGAACCGCACTCTGATGGATCTCTTGCAGAAACAATCTGCCGATCTACAAACAATGAGCACAGAGCTATCATCGGTGCGTACAGTGCTAGAAGATCGCAAGCTGATTGAGCGTGCTAAAGGGTTGCTCATGGTTCAACAGGGCATCAGCGAGGAAGCCGCCTACGGTTTATTACGTCAAAAAGCCATGAGCCAAAATCTCAAGATTACCGAGGTGGCAAACTCACTGCTCGCAATGGCTGACTTTTTTCCGAAACGACCCATTTGACTTTCGCTGCTCGCACCTTAATGGTGCGGCGCAAGATGCCGGTGCGCCTCTAGAGTGCGCTGATACCTGTGGCACTCCTGGTCTATCCCCATTCCTTACGGCTACGCCCTTTTCTAACCAGATCTCGAGTGTTGGCACAGTTAATGCTTAATGAAAGACAAGGTCAACCAACGGCGGTTAGCCGGTAATCGGGACGCAGTATGCTCCCGTAACTGATTCCCGATTCAAGGACAACGACGTCCATTCCAGACTCGCAGCCAGTGCTGCCCGGTCGGAATGGACGTTTTTCATTTGAAGCGACGGAATCCACCATGAAATATATAACTGACAAGTTAACCAACAAAAGCATGTACCACGGTCGTGTCACGCTGGTTGGTGCCGGTCCTGGTGACCCAGAATTACTTACCGTCAAAGCGATCAAAGCAATCAAACGCGCCACGGTGCTTCTGGTCGATGACCTCGTAAACCCGGAAATCCTCGCTCACGCGTCGTCACGCTCCCGCATCGTACAAGTAGGCAAGCGAGGTGGATGTATCTCAACGCCTCAGAGCTTCATAGAGAAGCTGATGATCCTTGCCGCCAAAGATGGTGAAGAGGTCGTTCGACTGAAGGGTGGCGACCCGTTTATCTTCGGTCGCGGAGGCGAAGAAGCGGAGCACCTGCGTGCTGCCGGTATAAAAGTTGATATCGTCAATGGCATTACATCAGGTCTGGCTGCCAGTACTGCATTGGGTGTGCCACTGACGCATCGCGATCACGCGCACGGCGTTGTTCTAGTTACCGGTCACAACCGCCCAGGAGAATCAGCTACAGACTGGGCTGCACTCGGTTCTGCTGTCAAAAACTGTCACCTAACACTAGTGATCTATATGGGGCTTGCAGGTATCGCCGACATTCAGTCAGGTTTGCTAAAAACATTGTCCAGTTCTACTACAGCCGCAGTCATTCAACACGCAAGCCTCCCACAGCAAGAATCTGTGACCTGCACTCTAGCCACACTATCGAAGACGATCAACGAACACGCGCTGCACAGTCCCGCGATCATCCTTATTGGCGATGTAGTTGCTGGCGCGAAAGCGATTCCAAACCCTTTGACTTCAACGACAGCCATAGCGGCCTGAGCCCACGGAGAACCCCATGAAAAAACAAAAACTTGTACTCATCGGCAACGGCATGGCCGGAGTACGCACCCTGGAAGAATTGCTCAAACTAGCGCCCAACGCCTACGAAATAACCGTTTTCGGCAGCGAACCATATGGAAACTATAACCGTATTCTGTTATCTCCGGTCCTAGCCGGAGAGATGTCAGTTCCGGAGATTATGCTTAATGATATCCACTGGTATGAGGATAATGGCATCACACTCCACACCGGCAAACAAGTTTCAAAGGTGGATCGAGTCCGCAAACTCGTAACCACAGATGACGGAACCCAAGTCAATTACGACCGTCTACTGATCGCTACAGGCTCAACACCATTCATCCCACCGATTCCAGGAAGTGATTTGCCTGGTGTACTTGGCTATCGCGATATTGCAGACACTGAAGCAATGATCAACGCTTCAGAGCATTACAAACATGCTGTAGTGATAGGTGCAGGATTACTCGGCCTTGAAGCAGCCAACGGCTTGATGCTACGTGGCATGAACGTCACGATCGTACACCTTGGGGACTGGATAATGGAACGCCAGCTCGACAAGACTGCAGCCGACATGCTTCAGGTCTCGCTCGAAGCCCGCGGTATGAAATTCCTGCTGAGCAAAAACACAGAAGCGCTTCAGGCCAGTCCAAATGGACGTGTCTCCAGCGTTCGCTTGAAGGACGGCATCGAAATACCTGCCGATCTGGTTGTCGTGGCTGCAGGGATTCGCCCGAACTATGCACTAGCAGAATCTGCCGGCATTTACTGCGGTAGTGGCCGCGTACGCGGCATCCATGTGTCCGACACGCTGCAGACGGTTACTGATCCCTCAATCTACGCTGTAGGCGAATGTGTTGTTCACCGTGGTACAGCCTACGGTCTGGTCGCGCCACTTTTCGAACAGGCCAAAGTTTGCGCTAACCACTTGGCTCGTTTCGGTATTGCTCAGTACAAGGGCTCAGTGACATCAACAAAGCTCAAGGTCACAGGCATCGACGTTTTCTCGGCTGGAGACTTTGGTAGCAACGAGGATACCGAAGACATTGTTCTTTTTGATAAGCAAGGTGGTCGTTACAAGCGCATCGTGCTGAGGCAAAACCGTGTTGTTGGCGCAGTACTTTATGGCGATACAACTGACGGAAGCTGGCTCTTCCAACTACTGAAAGATGGACAAGATATCAGCGAGATTCGAGATCAACTTCTGTTTGGCAGCTCTTTTGGGAGCTCGCACCTCGGCGATGCTGGTCATACGGGTGAGAACCGAGCCTCAACCATGCCTGATACAGCTGAAGTCTGTGGATGTAACGGTGTTTGCAAAGGTACGATCGTCAAATCGATCAAGGAAAATGGACTATTCACCATTGACGAAGTAAAAAAGCATACCAAAGCCGCCTCCTCCTGCGGATCGTGCACCGGGCTGGTTGAACAAATTCTTGCCTCGACAATTGGCGGTGCGTATACACCAGCCTCAAAAGAATCGAAGCCAATGTGCGGTTGCACGGATTTTTCACACAAAGTGGTACGTCAAGCAATCACTGAACAGCATCTGACTACCAAAGAAGCTGTCTTCGAGTTTCTGGAGTGGCAAACGCCAAACGGATGCGACAAGTGTCGACCGGCGATTAACTACTACCTGATCTCTAGTTACCCTCACGAGGCGAAGGATGATCCCCAGTCACGTTTCATCAACGAACGCGCACACGCCAATATCCAGAAAGACGGAACCTTCTCTGTAGTGCCACGAATGTGGGGTGGCTTAACCACCCCGGCAGAGTTACGCGCTATCGCCGATGCTGCCGAAAAATACGACGTGCCAACGGTCAAAGTTACCGGTGGCCAGCGGATCGATCTGCTGGGCATCGCCAAAGAAAATCTACCCGGTATCTGGGCCGATCTTAAAGCGGCAGGCATGGTCTCCGGTCACGCCTACGGGAAATCGATCCGTACGGTGAAAACATGTGTCGGTGCAGAGCACTGCCGATTCGGCACCCAACACTCGATGGACACCGGTATTCAACTTGAAAAGATGCTGTTCGACATGTATGCACCGCACAAAGTAAAGCTGGCGGTATCTGGCTGCCCTCGTAATTGTGCAGAGTCCGGCATTAAGGATGTGGGGATCATCGGTGTCGACTCAGGTTTCGAGCTCTACATCGGCGGTAACGGAGGCATCAAGACCGAAGTCGCCCAGTTTCTGTGCAAGGTAAGCACCAACGAAGAGGTAATGGAATATACCGGCGCCTTCCTGCAGCTCTACCGCGAGGAAGGCTGGTATTTGGAACGCACCTCGCACTATCTGGAGCGCGTCGGCATGAGCCACATAAAGACCCACATTATCGAGGATTCCGAGGGCCGCAAGGCCCTTTACGAACGCCTGCTGGACTCGCTACGCGATGCGCGCGACCCGTGGGAAGCGATGCGCGACGCGCAACCCGTAAAGCAGTTTATCCCAATCGCCGTAGAGGCCTGATTTTGAAAGGAACCACCATGTCCAACTGGAAAACCATCTGTCCGCTAGAAGACATCCCAAAATTAGGCTCACGTGTTGTGCGCCAACTCACCGGCGGCGATATCGCAATCTTCCGTACCGCTGAAAACGAAGTTTTCGCACTACACGACAAATGCCCACACAAGGGTGGTCCATTGTCCCAAGGACTTGTTCACGGCAAGCGGGTGACCTGCCCGCTTCACTCCTGGAACATAGAACTTGACTCTGGTGAAGCCATCGCACCGGATCAAGGCCATTGCGACACCTTCCAGGTCAAGGTTCAAGATGGCCTAGTACTGCTCTCCGTTTAATTTGACGATTCATCTTACAACAACCATCCCAACCCTAACCTCTCTCAAGGAGTTCATCATGTCTTACCTTATGCCATCCGAGTTCGTCACCAAAATGGTCGACGCAGGTGAGTCAAAAATCTATATGGCGACGCGCGATGCACTGATTCGCGCATATATGGCTGGGGCAATCCTAGCGCTTGCTGCGGTTTTCGCGGTCAGTGTCGGTGTCATGACAGGCTCACCGCTGGTAGGTGCAATTCTATTCCCGGTCGGCTTTTGCATGCTCTACCTCATGGGCTTCGATCTGCTGACCGGGGTCTTCGTCTTGACCCCTCTAGCCTGGCTGGACAAACGCCCAGGCGTTAGCTTAAAAGCTATTCTCAAGAATTGGGGAATCGTGTTTATCGGTAACTTCCTCGGCGCACTAACTGTAGCCTTTTTGATGTCCTTTGTTTTCACATACGGTTTCTCGACAGAGCCGAATGAAATTGCTACAAAGATAGGCCACATCGGTGAAGCCCGCACGCTAGGTTACGCCAAGTATGGCCTAATGGGCTGGTTCACGATCTTCATCCGCGGAATGCTATGCAATTGGATGGTATCAATGGGCGTTGTCGGCGCCATGATTTCCACTAGCGTTAGCGGTAAAGTAATGGCCATGTGGATGCCCATCATGTTGTTCTTTGCGATGACCTTCGAACATTCAGTCGTCAATATGTTCCTGTTTCCAGCTGGTTTAATGCTGGGTGGCAACTTCTCGATCCTTGATTACTTCATCTGGAACGAGATCCCGGTCGTACTAGGCAATCTGGTTGGTGGCCTGGCATTTACAGGCCTAACGCTATACACCACCCACGTACGGACTGCCCCAAAGCGTACATTCAACTAATAATTTGATAATCACACAGGGCCGGAGCACGATTAGTCGCGTTCCGGTTTCGTCATGAAGAACTCTGCGTTACGCATAAGCCTCGGACAGCACTCTGATAAAGGCAAAAAACCACTCAATCAGGATTTCCATGGTGGCTACATACCGAAAGACGCTCTACTTGCCAGCAAGGGTATTGCACTGGCTATCGCAGACGGAATCAGTAGCAGCGATGTAGCTCATATCGCAAGCGAATCGGCAGTATCAGGATTTTTGGAAGACTACTATGCGACAACCGACACATGGTCAGTCAAGACAGCCGTCGAGCGAGTGCTCGGTGCAACGAATTCATGGCTCTATTCCCAGACACGTCAAAATCGTTACGATGAACAGGATCAGGGCTATGTCTGCACATTTTCTGCTTTAGTCCTTAAGGGGATGAGCGCACATGTCTTCCACATTGGTGATTCGCGAGTCTACCGAATTGGCCATGCGGAAATCGAGCAACTGACCGAGGATCATCGTGTCCGAACTTCGACAAACCGCAGTTATCTGGCGCGCGCGCTTGGCATTCATCACCGGCTAGACATTGACTACAGAAACACCCTGCTGAACAAGGGCGATGTTTATGTATTAGCCACTGACGGTGTCTACGAATTTGCTGCCATTTCTGCCTTTGCTGATCGTCTTCGCACAGCTAACGCCGATTTGCCACAAATTGCCCGTGATATGGTGTCTACTGCGCTAAGCAATGGCAGCGACGACAATCTGACCGTTCAAATCGTCCGCATTGATCAGCTTCCGGAACTAGAATCTTCAGACTTTCTACGCCTGATCGATACGTTGCCCTTCCCGCCAACACTACAACCCGGAATGATGCTGGATGGCCTCAAGATTCTGCGTGAGCTTCGTATCAGCAGTCGAAGCCATACCTTTCTTGCCGAAAACACAGCCAATGGGAAAACAGTTGTAATAAAGGCTCCCTCAATCGGTATGCGTGATGACCGATCATATCTTGAACGGTTTTTTATCGAGGATTGGGTCGCTCGTCGTGTCGACAACCCACACATTGTGAAACCTTGTCATACACCAATGCCACGCAGTGCAATCTATGTGGCGACCGAGTATCTGGAAGGGCAAAGCCTGACTCAATGGATCCGCGAAAATCCAGATCCTGATTTAGAATTATTTCGGAATATCATGCAGCAGCTCGCTCGCGGATTGCAAGCCTTGCATCGGCAGGAGATGCTTCATCAAGATCTAAAACCTGACAATATCCTCATCTCCCCTGAAGGCAAAGCAACCATCATTGACTTCGGCGCCGCTCGAGTTGCTGGATTAGAGGAAGCTCAAACCGGTCTCCCACAAATCAATTTCCTTGGTGCTGCCCAGTATGCAGCACCCGAATATTTTATGGGTGAGATTGGTTCGCCAAGTTCCGACCAATTTTCCTTAGGTGTCATTGCCTATCAAATCCTCACCAGTCGATTGCCCTATGACGATGCAGTGCCACGCGTTCGTTCAGCTAAAGCAATACAAGCACTACGTTACAAGCCAGCCTCGGAGACGAACTCTGACGTCCCGAAATGGATGGATGTGGCAATTAAACGTGCAGTCAATCCAACTCCAGAGAATCGATATCCGCAGATTTCTGAATTCATTCATGATCTCTTTCATCCGAATTCCGACTATTTAACTCAGAAGCCGCTGCCACTACTTCAAAGGAATCCTTTACGGTTTTGGCAGTTTTCTACTGTTTTTCTTATAGGTGTTGTGGCTATACTTTCAGTAATTCTTGCTCAGAACAAAATAGGCATTCTTAAATAGACCGTTGAATACAAGGATTTTACTAACCTAAAAGCAAGACGACCAATAACCGTTGGTGCCGAGCTCGACTCTCGGGAAGCCCACCAAACAAGAAGGCCAGCTTCATTCGGGGTTGGCTTTTTTACTTTAATAAGTCCGCGCTGAATAACCCAGAAATTCCTCAGGCAGCCAGCAGTGGTTGGTTGGTTTGAGATAGAAATGCTCGAACCTGCTCCAGAATTTGGGCACAAAGAAGCCGCAGCTTCTTCAGGAGCAGTCGGATGTTGTGGCCTGCACCACAGAAGTGGCCGGGCAAATTTGAACAGGGTACTAAGTGGAAAGATCTGCTAATTTG
>CAZCGW010000008.1:0-71087 GCA_964498255.1 uncultured Dechloromonas sp. | reverse complement strand
ACGACTACCATAATCTGCTTACCGACAATCGTATCTGGAAGCAGCGTCTGGTTGATGTCGGTGTGGTTTCCCCTGAGCGCGCCCTCAATATGGGCTTCACCGGCGCCATGCTGCGTGGCTCGGGTATCGCCTGGGATCTGCGCAAGAAGCAGCCTTATGAAGTCTACGACCGTATGGACTTCGATATTCCTGTGGGTACCAATGGCGACTCTTATGATCGCTATCTGGTACGCATGGAAGAGATGGCGCAGTCGAATCGTATTATCAAACAGTGTATTACCTGGCTGCGTGCTAATCCGGGCCCGGTAATGACCAATGACTATAAAGTGGCACCGCCACCGCGCGAAGCCATGAAGTCGAATATGGAAGAGCTGATTCACCACTTTAAGCATTTCACGGAAGGCATTCACGTGCCTGAACACGAATGCTATGCCGCCATTGAGCATCCGAAGGGTGAGTTCGGTATTTACCTGGCATCGGATGGTGCCAATAAGCCGTATCGCATGAAGATCCGTGCCCCGGGCTTTGCCCATCTGTCGGCGCTGGAAGAAATGTCGCGCGGACACATGATTGCAGACGTGGTCACGATCATCGGGACCCAGGATATCGTTTTTGGTGAGGTTGACCGCTGATGCTGACTCAGGAAACCCTCGCGCGCTTTGATCGCGAAATTGCCAAGTACCCGGCTGAACAGAAACAGTCGGCCGTAATGGCTTGCTTGACACTGGCCCAGGTTGAAAAGGGCTGGCTGGCTAAAGAGACTATTGCGTTTGTTGCTGATTACCTCGACATGCCTGCGATTGCAGCCGAAGAGGTGGCAACGTTTTATAACATGTACAACCTCAAGCCAGTTGGCAAGTACAAGCTGGCGGTATGCACCTGTATCCCCTGTGCGCTTTCGGGTGGCCGTGATGCTGCTGCTTATCTGGCCGATCGTCTGGGTATCAAGCTGGGTGAAACAACGGCAGATGGCCGTTTTACTCTGGTTGAGAGCGAGTGTCAGGGTGCGTGTGGTGATGCGCCGGTTGCGCTGGTGAACAACCACAGCATGAAGAGTTTCCTGACGCCTGAAAAACTGGACCAACTGCTGGAGGAACTGAAGTAATGGCTATCCTCGGTTCCATCAACCCAATTATGACCGCAAGCTGGCAAGGTGATGCCGGCTGGGGTATCGATGCGTACATCAAGCGCGGTGGTTATGAAGCGCTGAAGAAGATTCTTTCCGAAAAGATGCCGCCAGAAGCGGTGATCGCGGAAGTGAAGAAATCGGTGCTACGCGGCCGTGGCGGTGCAGGCTTCCCAACGGGCTTGAAGTGGAGCTTCATGCCCCGCACGATGCCTGGCGACAAATACATTTGCTGTAATACAGACGAAGGTGAACCCGGTACGTTTAAAGACCGCGACATCATGCGTTATGACCCGCATTCAGTGATCGAAGGCATGATCATTGGTGCGTACGCCATGGGTGCGACACGTGGTTATAACTACGTCCACGGTGAAATTTACGAACTGTACGAGCGCTTTGAAGCCGCATTGGCTGAAGCGCGCGCAGCAGGTTTCCTAGGCCAGAACATTCTGGGTAGTGAGCACTCTTTCGAACTCTTTGCTCATCATGGTTATGGTGCGTATATCTGTGGCGAAGAAACTGCGCTGCTGGATTCGATTGAAGGCAAAAAGGGTCAGCCGCGCTTTAAGCCGCCTTTCCCGGCATCGTATGGTTTGTACGGTCGTCCGACGACCGTTAACAACACCGAGACCTTTGCTTCGGTGCCTTTCATTATTCGATTGGGCGCAGATAACTTCCTGAACGCGGGTAAAGAGAATAACGGCGGCACAAAGCTTTTCTCGATCTCCGGCCATGTTGAACGTCCGGGTAACTACGAAATTCCACTCGGCACACCGTTTTCGACTTTGCTGGAAATGGCCGGTGGTGTCCGTGGTGGCCGTAAGCTTAAAGCTGTGATTCCGGGTGGGTCGTCGTCGCCAGTTCTACCTGGCGAGATCATGATGCAATGTACGATGGATTATGATTCCATCGCCAAAGCTGGCTCGATGCTGGGTTCAGGTGCGGTTATCGTGATGGACGAGACCGTGTGTATGGTCGACGTACTCAATCGCCTGTCGTTCTTCTATCACGAAGAATCGTGTGGCCAGTGTACGCCGTGCCGTGAAGGTACCAACTGGCTTTACCAGATCGTCCATCGTATTGAAACGGGTGAGGGTAAGCCAGAAGACCTGGACATGCTCCTCTCTATCTGTAGCAACATTTGTGGTCGCACAATCTGTGCGCTCGGCGATGCTGCTGCCTTCCCGGTAATGAGTTTCCTCAAGCATTTCCGCTCGGAGTTCGAATATCACATTCAGCACAAGACCTGTCTGGTGCCGAAAGATGTTCAACGCTCCGGTAGTACGTTCCACAGACATCCGAACGCCGCCTGATAGGGCGTCCCGCTTCATTCATAGATCTGATTTCGCGAGTCGCACATGCTAGAAATTGAAATCGACGGCAAAAAGGCACAGGTAGCTGACGGTTCTACCGTGATGGATGCTGCCAGCCAGTTGGGCATCTACATTCCGCACTTCTGTTACCACAAGAAGCTGTCGATCGCCGCTAACTGCCGGATGTGTCTGGTACAGGTTGAGAAAGCGCCTAAGCCGCTTCCTGCCTGTGCAACGCCTGTCACTAATGGCATGAAGGTGTTTACACATTCGGAACTCGCCGTTACAGCCCAGAAGGGCGTAATGGAATTCCTGCTGATTAACCACCCGCTCGATTGTCCAATCTGTGACCAGGGTGGCGAATGCCAGCTACAGGATCTGGCAGTCGGTTACGGTCAGAGTGGTTCGCGCTTTACCGAAGAAAAGCACGTTGTATTCCACAAGAACGTTGGCCCGCTGATTTCGATGGAAGAAATGAGCCGCTGTATCCACTGCACGCGCTGTGTGCGCTTCGGCCAGGAAGTGGCCGGGGTAATGGAGCTGGGCATGCTAAACCGCAATGTGCATTCTGAAATCAGCACATTTGTCGGTAAGACGGTTGACTCCGAACTCTCGGGCAACATGATTGATATTTGCCCGGTGGGTGCGTTGACCTCCAAGCCATTCCGTTATTCGGCGCGTACGTGGGAACTGCAACGCCGTAAATCGGTATCGCCGCATGATGCAACCGGTGCTAATGTCACTGTTCAGATCAAGGGTGATGTTGTTAAACGTGTTCTGCCGTTCGATAACGAAAACGTCAACGAATGCTGGATTTCCGATAAGGATCGCTTCTCCTACGAATCCCTGAACAGTACTGAACGCTTGCTGAAGCCGATGCTGAAGCAGGGTGGCCAGTGGCAAGAAGTTGAATGGAACGTAGCCTTGGATTATGTGGCTCACGGCTTGCGTAGCATCGCTAAAGATGCCGGTGGTGATCAGATTGCTACCGTAGTCAGCCCGCATGCCACGCTAGAAGAAATGTATCTGGCTGGTCGTATTACCCGTGCCCTAGGCTCGGACAATATTGATTTCCGTCTGCGCCAGCAGGATTTCCGTGCTGATGCGCAACGTCCTGGTGCTGCACCCTGGCTGGGTCTGCCACTGGCAGATCTGAGCAACGTCGATGCCGCACTGATCGTAGGCGGTTTCCTGCGTAAGGATGCGCCGCTGGTTGCCCAGCGACTGCGCCATGCAGCCCGAAACGGTGCCGCAGTGTTCTCGGTAAATGTGACCAGCGATGATTCGCTGATTAAACACGCCGGCATAATTTACACGCCACCGGGTCAACTGGTTGCTGCATTGGCAGGCGTTGTTCGTGCTGCTGCTGAAATCAAGGGCGTCCAGGCATCTGCGCTGGCAGCCTTGGGTAATGCCGGTGAGCTTGAACGCAAGATTGCAACGGCGCTGATCGGCGAACCGCAAATCGAATCGGGTCCACGCGCGATCGTTCTGGGTAACGTGGCTGTTCAGCATCCTGATTATTCCCTGCTGGAGCAGCTGGCCGGTGAACTGGCAACCATTACAGGTGCATCAGCCGGTACCGTTGGCGAAGCCGCTAACTCGGTGGGTGGATACATTGCCAAGGCCATGCCGCAACAGGGCGGCCGTGATGCGGCACGCCTTTTTGCAGACCCGCGCAAGGCCTATGTGCTATTTGGCTGTGAGCCTTCGCTGGATGTTGCTAATCCGGCTCAGGCTCTGCGTGCATTGAACGCTGCTGACATGGTAGTTCAGTTCGCAACCTTCAAGGATGCGGATGCCATGGCTTACGCAGATGTGCTTCTACCGCTGTCGCCATTTACTGAAACATCGGGCACCTTCGTTAATGGCGAAGGGATTGCACAGTCCTTTGTAGGCGTTGTTCGTACAGCTGGCGATTCGCGTCCGGGCTGGAAGTTGCTGCGTGTTCTGGGTAATTTGCTGAACGTTGAGCGCTTCGATTATCAGAGCAGCGAAGAAGTCCGCAATGAAATGCTGGGTGCAGATAACTGTCTGCCTGAAGGTGCGCTTGCTTGTGTCTTGCCAGTAACTGCTTCTGGGGTAACTACCCTACAAGGTAGCGGTTTGCAGCGTATTGCGGATGTGCCGATTTATTTCGCCGACGCGCTGGTTCGTCGTTCACCTTCGCTGCAAAAGACTAAAGATGCGCAAGTGCCAACGGCACGTATGAATGCAGCAACGCTTGCTCAAGTGGGTGCAGCTGATGGTCGTAACGTTCGTGTGAAGGGTAGCGAAGGTTCGGCAACGCTAAATGCGGTTCTGGATAACACCGTGCCGGATGGTTGTGTACGCATTGCAGCGGCACACCCATCAACGGCAACCATCGGTGCTTTGAATGACATGATCGTCGTGGAGTGTGTCTGATGGATGCCATGATTCAAATGGGCCAAAATCTTTTCGGGGCGGGTTGGCCGTTAATCTGGGCTGTCCTGAAGATTGTTGGCATCGTTGCGCCGCTGCTCCTAGCAGTTGCTTATTTGACTTACTTCGAGCGTAAAGTCATCGGTTACATGCAGATTCGTATCGGCCCTAACCGTGTGGGTCCTTGGGGTTTGTTGCAGCCAATCGCGGATGGTGTGAAGCTGCTGCTTAAAGAAAGCATCGTTCCAACGGTAGCTAGCAAGTTTCTTTTCCTCCTGGCGCCGGTGCTCTCGATTGCACCTGCGCTGGTGGCATGGGCGGTTATTCCGTTCGCCGATGGTGTCGTACTGGCTGATATTGATGCCGGTTTGCTGTTTGTGCTGGCACTGTCGTCAGTCGGTATTTATGGTGTCATCCTGGCGGGTTGGTCTTCCAACTCCAAGTATGCTTTCCTGGGTGCAATGCGCTTGGGCGCGCAAATGATTTCGTACGAAATCGCCATGGGCTTTGCGCTGGTCTGTGTATTGATGGTGTCGCAAAGCCTGAATCTGTCCGATATCGTTAACGGTCAGGACAAGGGCATGTTTGCCGACTATGGCGTAGGTATTTTGTCGTGGAACTGGATTCCGCTGTTTCCGATGTTCCTCGTCTACTTTATCTCCGGTGTCGCCGAAACAAACCGTGCGCCATTTGACGTAGCAGAAGGTGAGTCGGAAATCGTCGCTGGTTTCCACGTTGATTACTCCGGCTTCGCCTTTGCACTGTTCTTCCTGGCCGAATACGCCAACATGATTCTGATCAGCATTCTGACTGCCATCATGTTCTTGGGTGGATGGCTGTCGCCCGTAGGCTTCTTGCCAGACGGTTTCTTCTGGCTAGCGCTGAAGACTTCAGCCTTGCTCTTCTGCTTCCTGTGGTTCCGCGCAACATTCCCGCGTTACCGTTATGACCAGATCATGCGTCTGGGCTGGAAAGTGTTCATTCCCCTAACGATCATCTGGTTGGTCGTAACGGGTGTCTGGTTGATTTCCCCGCTGAATATCTGGAACTAAGATCATGGGTGCCATTAGCGAATTCGTCACCAAGAGCAAACAGGTCGTTAACAGCCTGTTCCTGAAAGAGCTCTGTAAAGGTCTGAGTGTGACCGGTTGGTATTTTTTCCAGCCAAAAATCACGGTTCAGTATCCTGAAGAAAAAACACCACAGAGCCGTCGTTTCCGCGGTCTGCACGCACTCCGCCGTTATCCGAATGGGGAAGAGCGTTGTATCGCCTGTAAGCTGTGTGAAGCAATCTGCCCGGCCATGGCTATTACCATCGAATCGGATCAGCGTGATGACGGCAGCCGTCGAACCACCCGCTACGATATCGATCTGACCAAGTGCATCTTCTGCGGTTTCTGCGAAGAAGCTTGCCCGGTGGATGCCATTGTTGAAACGCGCGTGTTTGAGTACCACGGAGAAGCACGTGGTGATTTGTACTACACCAAGCCGATGTTGCTGGCGAACGGGGATCGTTACGAAACCCAGATCGCTGCTGATCGCGCTGGCGATGCCCCATATCGATAAGGATTAAAGATGGACTTCAAACTAATCCTCTTTTACGTGCTATCTACCATCCTGGTTGGATCCAGCCTGGGTGTGGTTGCCGCTCGTAACCCTGTAAACGCCGCAATGTTTCTGGTGCTGAGCTTCTTTACCGCCGCCATGGTATGGATGCTTGCTCAGGCTGAATTTCTGGCCATTGTGCTGATTCTGGTATACGTGGGCGCGGTGATGGTGCTCTTCCTGTTTGTGGTGATGATGCTTGATATCAATTTCGATCGTCTGCGTCAGGGCTTCTGGAGCTATCTACCGCTCGGTGCGCTGATTGGCATTCTGATGATTCTGGAAATGAGCATTGTGCTGGGTGGTCAGTACTTCCAGGTGCTGGATATGCCACTGCCTCCGGAATTGGCTGATTCGTCCAACACCAAGGATCTGGGTCTGCTGCTCTACACCCAGTACACCTATCCGGATCAGGTTGCTGCATCCATTCTGCTGGTTGCCATTATTGCTGCCATTATCCTGACGCACCGTGGTCGTAAGGATACAAAACGTCAGATCATTTCTGATCAGGTGGCTGTTAAAGCAGCTGATCGTCTGCGTGTCGTGAAAATGGACGCAGTAAAACCTCAACCCGCTGTCACTGCTGCTCCCGAATCGGAAGCTGGCGACGGCGCGACCAAGTAACCCAGACCGAGTTAGAACCGGAGACTGCCTTGCTGACCCTCTCACATTTCCTCGTCCTGGCTGCTGTGCTTTTCGGCATTAGCGTGATCGGGCTTTTCCTGAACCGGAAAAACCTGATCATTCTGCTGATGGCCATCGAATTGATGCTGCTTGCCGTGAACACCAACTTTATTGCCTTCTCACATTTCCTACAGGATCTGAACGGTCAGGTGTTCGTGTTCTTTATTCTGGCTGTGGCTGCTGCCGAATCGGCAATTGGCCTGGCTATTCTGGTTGTTCTGTTCCGTAATCTGTCCACGATTCATGTGGACGATCTCGATCGTATGAAGGGCTAAGCAGGAATCGTCTCATGGACATGAAATCCCTTTACCTCACCGTACCTTTGGCACCACTCGTTGGTGCTGCCCTCGCTGGTTTTACCTGCCGCGTAACACCACGCTGGTTTTCAGCAGGTGTCACGATCCTCGGCGTTGCCATCTCGCTGGTCGCATCTCTGTTGATCATGCAAGATGTGCTTGCGGGGCATACGTTCTATGGTAACTTGTACACTTGGGCAACCAGTGGCAATTACACCTTTAGCATTGGCTTCCAGATTGATACCCTGACAGTGATGATGATGTGTGTCGTCAACTCGGTATCTTTGCTGGTTCATATCTACACCATTGGCTATATGGCAGATGACGACGGTTTCCGCCGCTTCTTCTCATACATCAGCCTGTTTACCTTCTCGATGCTCATGCTGGTGATGAGCAACAACTTCCTGCAGCTGTTCTTTGGCTGGGAAGCGGTGGGTCTGGTGTCGTACCTGCTGATCGGCTTCTACATGAACCGTGATACAGCTATCTTCGCTAACCTTAAGGCCTTTCTGGTTAATCGAGTTGGTGACTTTGGTTTCATCCTTGGTATCGGCTTGGTACTGGCTTATTTCGGTACGCTGGATTATGCCGAAGTGTTCAAGGCTGCCCCGTCGTTGGCTGACAAGACAATTAATCTGTGGGGCACTGCAGAGTGGTCGTTGATGACAGTGACCTGTATCTGCCTGTTTATTGGCGCTATGGGTAAATCTGCTCAAGTACCATTGCATGTGTGGCTGCCTGATTCAATGGAAGGTCCGACACCGATTTCGGCGCTGATCCACGCGGCTACGATGGTGACGGCTGGTATTTTCATGGTGGCTCGTTGCTCGCCATTGTTCAACCTGTCCCCAACCGCGTTGTCTTTCATCCTGATCATCGGTGCTACGACCGCGTTGTTCATGGGCTTCCTGGGCATGATCCAGAACGATATCAAGCGTATCGTGGCTTACTCAACCCTGTCGCAGCTGGGTTACATGACGGTTGCACTGGGTGTGGCTGCTTACCCGATCGCGATCTTCCATCTGATGACGCACGCATTCTTTAAGGCGCTGCTGTTCCTTGGTGCTGGTTCGGTCATTATGGGTATGCATCACGATCAGGACATCCGCAACATGGGTGGCCTGTGGAAGTACATGCCGGTTACATGGATCACAACGCTGATCGGCTCGTTGTCACTGATCGCATTTCCATTCTTTGCTGGTTTCTACTCCAAAGACTCGATCATTGAAGCGGTGCATTTCTCACACATTCCTGGCTCGGGTTACGCATTGTTTGCCGTGACTGCCAGTGTGTTTGTGACCACGTACTACACATTCCGCTCCTATTTCATCGTGTTCCATGGCCGTGAACGCTGGAATGATGCAGAGCATGTTGCTGCTGCACATGCGCATGACGACCACGCACATGACGCACACGGGCATGATGAGCACGCTCATGATGAACACCATCATGGTCTGCAGCCAGGTGATAAGCCACATGAGTCGCCATGGGTTGTGACGCTACCGCTGATTCTGTTGGCGATTCCGTCGGTGCTTATTGGTTACTACGCCATTGATCCGATGCTATACGGCTCTTTCTTTGATGGTGTCATTTACGTCAATAAGGCCATCCCTGTTATGGCAGAAATGAAAGAAGAGTTTCATGGCCCACTGGCAATGGCACTGCACTCGGTACAAACACTGCCATTCTGGCTCATGGTTGCCGGCCTGGTTGTGACGTATTACTTCTACATGGTGAAACCATCGATTCCTGATGCGCTTGCCAAGAAGTTCAGCGGTATTTACAAGCTGATGGATAACAAATACTACTTTGATGCATTCAACATGGCGGTATTTGCAGGTGGTGCCCGTAAGCTGGGTGGCTTCCTCAATCGCTTTGGTGAGGCGACATTGATTGACGGCTTCTTCGTCAATGGTTCAGCCAAGCTGGTCGGTGTGGTGGCAGGCATTGTCCGCCACTTCCAGACAGGCTACCTGTATCAGTACGCCTTTACGATGATCATCGGTGTGTTTGCCCTGCTAACGCTGTGGTTCTTCACCACCTGATTTCGATTAACCGGTTCCAATTGCGCTGCCTCTGTATTTTCTGGAAATGACTATGTCTGGTTACCCGCTACTATCGCTTGCCATCTGGATTCCCATCGTGGCCGGCCTGCTTATTCTGGCAGTCGGTCGTGATAGCAATCCCGGGCTTTCGCGCATCCTTTCACTGATCGGTGCCCTGGCAGGTCTCCTGATTACATTCCCGCTGTACACGAATTTCGATGCTTCATCGACCGTGATGCAGTTTGTGGAACTGGCCCCTTGGATTCCACGATTCAACATCAACTACCACTTGGGTGTTGATGGCATCTCGATGCCGTTCATTATTCTGAACAGTTTCATCACGCTGATCGTAGTCCTGGCTGGCTGGCAGGTCATCAAGTTCAAGGTGGCTCAGTACAATGCTGCATTCCTGATTATGTCAGGTCTGTTTAACGGCATCTTTTGTGCATTAGACGGCATCTTGTTCTATGTGTTTTTCGAAGCGTCCCTGATTCCGATGTATCTGATTATCGGTATCTGGGGTGGTCATAACCGTGTGTACGCTGCTATCAAGTTTTTCCTGTACACACTGTTTGGTTCATTGCTTTTCCTGGTTGCCCAGCTGTATCTGTTTATCTACTCGGGTGGCAGCTTTTCGATTCTGGATTGGCATCAAATGCCGATTCCAATGGGGCCGCAAATCGCAATCTTCATGGCATTCCTGATCGCCTTTGCCGTTAAGGTGCCGATGTGGCCGCTACACACCTGGTTGCCGGATGCTCACCCTGAAGCGCCTACAGGTGGCTCTATTGTGCTGGCAGCTATTGCACTGAAGCTCGGCGCTTACGGCTTTCTGCGTTTTTCCATGCCAATTTTGCCGGATGCTTCGCACGAACTTTCCTGGCTCATGATTACGCTGTCACTGATTGCTGTGGTCTACATCGGTTTTGTCGCACTGGTTCAGACCGACATGAAGCGTCTGGTTGCGTATTCGTCAATCGCACACATGGGTTTTGTAACTCTCGGCTTCTTCCTCTTCACGCCAATGGCTGTTGAGGGCGCGATTGTGCAGATGATTTCGCACGGTTTTGTTGCTGGCGCGATGTTCTATTGTATCGGTGTGATCTACGATCGTATTCACACCCATTTGATTGCTGATTGTGGCGGTATCGTCTACAAGATGCCTATCTTTGCAGCGTTTGCTCTGTTTTTTGCAATGGCTAACGCCGGTTTGCCAGCAACGTCGGGCTTCGTTGGTGAATTTATGGTGATCCTGGGCGCCGTAGAAGTGAATTTCTGGGTGGCTGTCATCGCTGCAACGACCATGATTACTAGTGCTGCTTACACCCTGTGGATGTACAAGCGCGTGTATTTCGGTCCAATCGCTAATCACCATGTTGAAGAACTGACCGATGCGAACAAGCGTGAGCTATTCATTCTGACCGTTCTCGCTTTCTTCGTGCTGGCATTCGGCGTTTGGCCAGAGCCGCTTACCCACATCATGCATACCTCTGTTAATGACCTGCTGCGTCACGTAGCAATCAGCAAACTCCAGTAACGGAACCAGTCAAAATGAACCCATACGTGCTCGATCTCATTACAGCCAGCCCAGAAGTTCTGGTTTTGGCCATGGGCTGTCTGATTCTTCTCCTGGATCTTTGCTTCAAGGATCCTGCCCACACATCGACGTTTGTTCTGACACAGCTCACGCTGGTTGGTGCTGCGATCCTGACGCTGTTTACCAGCACGGGTGAGGTGGTTTATGCCTTCAACGGTCTATACGTTGACGACTTGATGGGCGACCTGCTTAAGCTTGTGCTGTATCTCACATCGATTGTGACCCTTTTCTACGCTCGCCCTTACGTACTGCAGCGTCCGGATTTGCGTCGTGGCGAGTTCTACGTGCTGGTTCTGTTTGCCACTCTGGGCATGATGGTTATGATTTCGGCCAATCATTTGCTGACGATCTACCTGGGTCTTGAGCTGCTAACACTGTCTATGTATGCCCTGATTGCCATGAACCGCGACAGCGTTACATCAACTGAAGCGGCGATGAAGTATTTCGTGTTGGGAGCGCTGGCTTCTGGGTTGCTGTTGTATGGCATGTCTATGATTTACGGTGCGACAGGCACGCTGAGCATCCCGGAAATTTCTGATGCGCTGGTTGCTAATGCGGCTAACCCAACCATCCTGATTTTCGGCCTAGTCTTCATTGTTTCGGGTCTAGCCTTTAAGCTGGGTGTTGTGCCTTTCCATATGTGGGTACCAGACGTTTACCAAGGTGCACCAACGGCAATTACCATGCTGATTGGTGGTGCGCCGAAGTTGGCTGCGTTTGCTATCACGATGCGTTTGCTCGTGTCTGGTCTGTTGCTGTTGGCACCAGATTGGCAAGGCATGCTCCTGATTCTGGCGGTGCTTTCGTTGGCCATCGGTAACCTGGCGGCCATTCCTCAAACGAATATCAAGCGCATGTTGGCCTATTCGACGATTTCACACATGGGCTTCGTTCTGCTGGGTATCGTTGTTGGCGTAGTGGGTGGTGATGCGCGCTTTGCCTTGAACGCCTATAGCTCTTCAATGTTCTACGTGGTTTCGTATGTCATGATGAGCGTCGCAGCCTTCGGCGTGATTATCTTGCTGTCCCGTGCAGGGTTTGAAGCGGATCGTCTGGATGACTTCAAGGGTCTGAATAAACGTAACCCGTGGTTTGCTGCTGTCATGATGATGATCATGTTCTCGATGGCGGGTGTGCCGTTCTTTATCGGCTTCTTTGCCAAATTCTCTATTCTTCAGGCTGTCGTTGCTTCGGGTCAGATTGGGCTGGCAATTTATGCTGTGCTGATGTCACTGATTGGTGCTTTCTACTACCTGCGTATCGTCAAAGTGATGTACTTTGATGAACCGATTGATGAAACACCGATTGAAGCACCTACCGATATGCGTGTATTGCTGTCGATCAACGGCTTAGCCATTGCATTGTTTGGCCTGTTCCCGCAAACAATCATGTCGCTCTGTGCATTCTCTTTGCTGCGTTCGCTGTAACCTGTCACTGAATAATCTCGAAACGCCCCGTTCATCGGGGCGTTTTTTATGGTGAAGCCAGATGAATAAAACACTTGAAGATGCCCATCTGATTGAAAGCTGCATAAACAGCGAACAGATATGGCAGGGCCGTCTGTTAGATGTTCGGCGCGATCGTGTGCGTCTGCCTGATGGCAGCGAGGGCATCCGAGAATACGTGATGCATCCAGGAGCGGTGGTGATTATTCCCGTATTACCAAACGGCAAGCTGATATTCGAGCGGCAGTATCGCTACCCGGTGGGTCGCGTTATGCTGGAGTTGCCTGCAGGGAAGATTGACCCGAATGAAGTCCCCTTGCTCACCGCCAAACGAGAACTTATTGAAGAAGCGGGTTACACGGCAGGCGATTGGCAGCACCTTGGCACAATGCATCCGACCATTGGCTATGCGAATGAGCGCATTGAAATTTTCATGGCGCGGGAGCTGACAGCGCTTGGTCAGAACCAGCTCGACGAGGGTGAGTTCCTCGAATTGCTTGAATTAAGCCTTGATGAGGCTATGGAAGCTGTTCGTCAGGGTGAGCTGACTGATGGTAAAACTTTGTCGGCTTTGCTTTGGGCTGAAAAGGTTCTCACAGGGGTATGGCGATGACCGGCCCCGTGTTAATTGTGTTGCAACGCAGCTTGATTACTGACTGTTTCAGAGGAATATAGACGAACGCCACTCTTTAGGAGGCATCTATCATGCCGAATAGAAATTTGCAGTCGATTGTGAGCAAACGTCCATTGGTTGTAGGTAGTCCACAAATGACTGTGCTCGAGGCAGCGCAGGCCATGAAGGCCAAAGACGTTGGATCGGTCGTCGTTGAGCACAATGGTGTGTTGGTTGGTATTTTTACCGAGCGAGACTTAATGAATCGGGTCGTAGCCGCTGAGCTTGATGTGTCGACAACGCTACTCGATAGCGTAATGACGCACGATGTAGTCGGACTGGAAGCGGACAGACCGCTCTCGCACGCCTTGCACCTGATGCATCAGCATGGTTTTCGACATGTGCCTGTGCTGTCGCAAGGCAGGCCGGTGGGCATGGTGTCATCTCGCGATGCCTTGGGCATCGAATGGCAACAGTTTGAGCGCGAACTTAAAATTGCGGATGATATCGCCGAGATACTGGCTTAGGTTTTTTTGTTATAAGCAGAAAAGGATCCCGCGGGATCCTTTTCTGCTTTATGACGTAGGAGAAAATTTAGTTCTGTTCAGGCAGAACAATATTCACTTCCAGAACCTCATAGTTGCCTTTTTTCTCCATAGACACTTTGATGTCGTCAGCATTAACGTGCACGTACTTGGAGATCACAGCGACCAGCTCTTGCTGCATGGCAGGGAGAAAGTCTGCAGATGGCTTTCCATCGTCCACACGCTCGCGGGCGATGATCAGCTGCAGGCGTTCTTTGGCCATGTTGGCCGTTTTAGGTTTGGAACCGAAAATAAGGGAGAGCAGGGACATCGCTTAGCCTCCGAATAAACGCTTGAACAGGCCTGGTTTCTCATACGAAACAAAGCGTAGCGGGGCATCTTCACCTAGGAAGCGAGCGATAACATCCTTATAGGCTTCTGCTACTTCGGATTGCTCGATATGAATCGCAGGGGTGCCCTGGTTCGATGCGTGTAGTACGGATTCCGACTCTGGAATAACGCCAATAATAGGCACGCGCAAAATTTCCTGAACGTCTTTGTACGAGAGCATTTCACCGTCTTCTACGCGCTTTGGTGAGTAACGGGTGACCAGCAGGTGCTCTTTAACCGGTTCGCCACCGGCTTGGGCACGTTTCGATTTAGCTTGCAGAATGCCCAGAATGCGATCCGAATCGCGTACCGAGGATACCTCTGGATTGGTCACAATGATGGCTTCATCGGCAAAGGTGAGGGCCATGACGGCACCGCGTTCGATACCGGCAGGTGAGTCACAAATGACATATTCAAAACCCATGTGTTCCAGGTCTTTCAATACTTTTTCGACGCCTTCTTCGGTGAGCGCATCCTTGTCGCGTGTTTGCGAGGCAGGGAGTACGAACAGGTTCTCGCAGTGCTTGTCTTTGATGAGTGCCTGATTCAGCGTTGCTTCACCAGAGATCACGTTTACCAGATCATAAACAACGCGACGCTCGCAACCCATAATCAGGTCGAGGTTACGCAGACCCACATCAAAGTCGATCACTGCGGTTTTAAAACCGCGCATGGCTAGACCGCTGGCGAAAGAGGCGCTGGTCGTGGTTTTGCCAACACCGCCCTTACCTGAAGTAACGACAACAATACGAGTCACATCTGCTCCCGGAATTAGAAAATAAAATTTTGTAGATTTTAGCTGATTCGGCGCACCCTTTGGGCGCTCACCGCTTAATCCACACGAAGAATATCGATTTCCAGGCGCGACTTCTGCCCAGTGCTGGGTGATACAACGGGTTCCTGTGCCAACCGCACCTGTACCGGCTGATTAGCCAGTTTGGCAGGGACGCCATCTTCAAAGGTACGGTAAATGCCAGCGATAGAAACCAGTTCGGCAGCAAATACCGTTGTGAGAATCCTTGCCTGGGCATTGCCACGGGCTCCGGCCAATGCGCGACCACGAAGCGGGGCGTATACATGGATGTTGCCGTCAGCGATCACTTCCGCGCCCGGATTGACTGCTGCCAGTATCACCAGATCGCCACCGCGTGCATAGACCTGCTGTCCGGAACGTAACGGACGGTCGATGACCAGTGTGCCTGGATTTTCCAGAACAGATTCATCGGGTTCGGCTTTAGCAATTTCAGCGGGTGCATCAGTTGTGGGCACGGATGTTGGTGCTTTGCGCAAACTGGCGGGTATCTTGTCTAGTTCCGGGTCTGCTATCGATACCTTTTTAGGCGCTGGTGCGGGCTTGGCTGATCGACCGGCGCTGAGCGCGAGTGTTGGTAAACCTGCGCCCGCGGCAGAATCGGTAAGTGTGCTATTGCCCCGGGTGACACCAAGCACACGCAGACCATGGCTGGTGAGTAATTGAACGATCAACGGCCATTCAACCTGTTCTGGCCAGGTGATGACCTGGCTGAGATCCAGCACGGCCAGGTCATCATCAAAGAAAGCGCCCTCACCAAACAAGGTGCTGCCGGCATTGGCCAATTCTTTGGGATCCAGACTGCGTAGTGTGATGGCTAAAACGGGTAGGGTCGTGCCCTTGAATTCAATCAGAGCGATGTCGCTGTTGTTGGCAGTATCGTGCGTCATAGTGGTTAAACAGTAAAGAAGCGTTCGGCAATGCCGGTAGGTAAAGGTACCCCGGTGCTACGGGCACGCTTGAGTAGCGTCCAGTAATACCGGTAGGCGGCACGATCCTGTAGTTTGCCGTTATGGCGGATAGGACCCCAATCCGCATCGGCAGCGGCGCTGATGATTTCAGCGGCATCCTGAACCTCGGAGAAGTCTGGGCTCATCGCGTCTAGAATTGGGCGGATCTGTACCGGATGGATGCTCCACATGCGCAGATAGCCAAACTCATTGCGTGCACGTTCGGCATCTCGACGGATGTATTCCAGATCAGATAATTCGGTCGTCACATTGTGTGATGGCACCTTGCCATGGCCGAGTGCGGCGCTGGAGATTTCCAGTTTGGCTCGGCGCACAAGCGGGTGGTCAAACTGCCCCGGGCTCTTCATGGCGCTACCGGGAACGGCACCAAAGTGACCCGATACAAAATCCATCAGGCCAAAATCCAGTGACTCGATACCGTCTAGAGCCGCAATATCCCAAACCTCGTGCAGCGCCCCGTGTGTTTCGATCAGCACGTGTGCAGGAATGGGGTTCTTGATGCCGTGACGTTGCTCTGTGGCTCGCAGTTCTTTGAGAAAAGCGCGTACATCCTCAATACCACGTGGTTTAGGCAAGGTAATGAAAGGTAGGCGGTTGCCAGCACCGCCGACCAGAATTTCCAGGTCATCCTGCCAGTGGCCATGTGTTACATCGTGAACACGCGCACCAACGCGGCCAAATTGATTGTCACTCGAGTTGATCATCGCTACACAAAGCTCGGCATGGGCTTTTTCATTACCGGCGGCGGCACCATCCTCGCAGTCGCAGGTGATGTCCATCGCCAGAGGTCCGTATTCGGCAGCGATTTCGGCCTGAATTGCCATCGCTTTTTTCATTAGCTTTTCCGAGCCGCAGTAGTGATCTACGGCGGGTAGCATCGGAAATGGTTTTTCGCCCGGAAACAGAACTTCGTCAGGTGTTAGCGCAGCGTTGGCAGCGGTTTTGGTCATGATCGGTGACTCGTCTCAATCAGGTAAAAGCGGGTAGGTAGATTAGTCTGCAAGGATAAAGCAAAAGGGCCACGCAAGCGTGACCCTTTCAGCAGTTGCTATCAGAAAAACTGATTACAGCATGGCAGCAACAGCTTCCTTCTCTTCGGTCAGTTCCTTCAGGGTCAGAGCGATCTTACCCTTCGAGTACTCATCGACTTCCAGACCCTTGATCAGGGCGAACTTGCCGCCCTTGCATTCGCATGGGAAGCCGAAGACGATGCCTTCCGGAATGCCGTAGCCGTTATCGGCAGGTGCTGGAACGCCCATGGTGACCCATTCGTCCGAACCCAGGTGCCAGTCATGGATGTGATCGATGGCAGCGTTGGCGGCCGAAGCAGCCGACGACAGACCGCGTGCATCGATAATGGCAGCGCCACGCTTGCCAACGGTTGGCAGGAACACATCGTTGTTCCATGCAGCATCGTTGATTAGATCTTTAACGCTGTCACCGTTCGAGGTGCAGAAGCGGTAGTCGGCGTACATCGATGGCGAGTGGTTACCCCACACAACCAGTTTCTTCAGCGAAGAAACCGGACGGCCAGCCTTCTGAGCCAGCTGAGTCAGAGCACGGTTGTGATCCAGACGCAGCATGCCGTGGTAGTTGTTCGGATTCGTGCGGCCAACCTTGCGGGCAGCAGCGCCAGCGATCAGTGCGTTGGTGTTGCATGGGTTGCCAACAACCAGAACCTTGACGTCTTCTTTAGCGTTCTTGGCAATGGCTTCGCCTTGAACCGTGAAGATAGCGCCGTTAGCTTGCAGCAGATCGGCACGTTCCATACCTGGGCCGCGTGGGCGTGCACCCACCAGCAGACAGACGTCGGCATCTTTGAATGCAACATTCGGGTCGTCAGTGGCAACCATACCGGCCAGCAGTGGGAAGGCACAGTCGTCCAGCTCCATCATGACGCCTTGCACAGCCTTCTGGGCTTGTGGCAGGTCGAGCAGTTGAAGAATGACGGGCTGATCCTTGCCGAGCATTTCGCCGGAAGCAATACGGAACAGCAGGCTATAACCGATCTGACCAGCGGCGCCTGTGACGGCGACGCGCATAGGCGCTTTGGACATGAGTAGACTCCTCGAAATTTTGAATTATGGATGAAACTTTTCGATGGTAGTGGTGCAGTGGATCGCTGTCAATGCGCAAAGCAACCAAAACTGTGCTGAAATACGCCTATGTCTTCTTATGCATCCGTACCGTCTTCTGTGCCAGCTTTTCGGCCGCTCTACCGTCAGATACAGGACCTGATAGTTCAGGCACTTGCTGATAAGGAATGGCAGCCCGGAGAAATGATTCCCAGTGAGATGGATTTGGCCGCCCGCTTTGAGGTGAGTCAGGGCACGGTGCGTCGTGCTATTGATGAGTTAGCCGCCGAAAACCTGCTGGTGCGTCGGCAGGGCAAGGGCACGTTTGTAGCGACCCATGCCGATCCGCGGGCTTTTTTCCGTTTTCTACGTCTGGTGCCGGATGAGGGCGGGGTGCCACGTTCACGCAGTGAGCCGCTGGAATGCCAGACGTTGCGGGCCGGGCAAGAAGTCGCCAAAGCATTGGCCATCCCTTATGGTGATCCGGTGATTCAACTTCGACGCATTTTGCGACTCGATGGCAAACCCATGGTCGTCGATGAAATCTATTTACCAGCAGATTTGTTTCCGAATCTGACGCTGGATCAACTGCGCACCTCGGATCGATCGCTTTACACCCTCTTTGAATCGATTTTTGGTGTGCGGATGGTGCGTGCCGAAGAAAAAATTCGTGCAGTGGCGGCAGATGCGGCTGCAGCACACCTGCTTAATCTGGAAGAGGGTACGCCATTACTCAGTGTTGAGCGCACCGCATTTACCTATGGTGATCGTGCCGCTGAATGGCGTCGCGGGTTGTACTCCACCGTAAATCATCACTATTTCAATGAGTTGGGATAAAACATCGGATTGTTGCGTTGCATTAATTTTGCGTATCCAACTGTTTCATTAAAAAAAGCTTAAGAAAACAGCCCTCGGGGGGATTCCATCGCTCCCCGCTTCGGCTACAATCTTACGTTCTAGGTAGTCTTGATCGAAGGAAAACACATGACAGAGTTAGCCATCAAGAAGAAGCAGCGTCCAAAGAATTTGGACCTAAAAACGATCCGCCTGCCCTTGCCGGGCAAAGTCTCCATCCTGCATCGCGTTAGTGGCGTTGGCCTGTTTCTCTGCCTACCGCTCATTCTTGCGTTGTTTCAGTGGAGCTTAACTGATAGCGCTTTCGAGCTCTTTCAAGCCGTTGTAGCTAATCCGATTGGCAAGCTTGTCTTGCTCGGTTTGCTTTGGGCTTACCTTCACCACTTCTGTGCAGGTATCCGCTTTCTGCTGCTTGACTGGCATATCGGCATTGATCTGCCGGCTGCCCGTAAGTCGGCCGGCCTGGTTCTAATTGTCAGCCTGACTCTGACCGTTATTCTTGGAGGGTGTCTGCTGTGGTAATGAAACGTAACGTTGTCGGGGCCCACTACGGCCTCACCACCTGGATCGCCCAGCGCGCGACTGCCGTGCTGATGGCTATGTACACCGTGATCTTCTTGGTTGTCATGCTGGTTGTTCAGCCGCATACCGCTGATGCCTGGCGCAGCGTATTTGCCAATGGCTTCATGAAGTTTGTCACTTTCCTGTTCTTCCTGAGCCTCTTTTACCACGCATGGATTGGTATCCGTGACCTGTGGATGGACTACGTTAAGCCGACCAGCGTTCGCCTGTCGCTGCATGTCCTGACTATCGCCGTTCTGATCGGTTATGCCGGTTGGGCCAGCAAGATTCTGTGGAGCCTGTAAAGATGAGCATCCCCGTTCATAAGTATGATGTAGTAATCGTTGGCGCTGGTGGTTCTGGCCTGCGCGCTGCCCTTCAGGTCGCCGAAGCGGGTCTGAAGACTGCCGTTCTTACGAAAGTATTCCCGACCCGTTCGCATACCGTAGCGGCGCAGGGTGGTGTTGCTGCACCACTGGGTAACGTGAATGAAGACCACTGGATGTGGCACATGTACGATACCGTCAAGGGTTCGGACTGGTTGGGTGACCAGGACGCTATCGAATTCATGGTGCGTAAAGCCACCGAATGCGTGGTCGAACTTGAACACTACGGCATGCCGTTTGATCGCCTGGACAACGGTAAGATCTATCAGCGTCCGTTCGGCGGCCACTCACAGAACTTCGGTGAAAAACCGGTAAACCGTTCGTGTGCTGCTGCTGACCGTACCGGTCACGCCATGCTGCACGCCATGTATCAGCGTAACGTTCGCGCCAACACCCAGTTCTTCGTTGAGTGGATGGCGCTGGATCTGATTCGTGATGACTCGGGTGCCGTGATCGGTGTGACCGCGTTGGATATGGAAACCGGTGAAGTCTCGATTTTCCATGCCAAGGCCGTGATTTTTGCAACCGGCGGTGCCGGTCGTATCTATGCCTCGTCGACCAATGCCTTCATCAATACCGGTGATGGCCTGGGTATGGCCGTTCGTGCCGGTATCCCGCTGGAAGACATGGAATTCTGGCAATTCCACCCGACTGGCGTTGCCGGTGCGGGTGTGCTGATTACCGAAGGTGTGCGCGGTGAAGGCGGAATCCTTCGCAACGCCGATGGCGAACGTTTCATGGAACGTTATGCCCCGAACCTGAAGGATCTGGCTTCGCGTGACATCGTTTCGCGTGCCATGGCTACTGAAATCAAGGAAGGCCGTGGTTGCGGCACGAACAAGGACTATGTCCTGCTCGACATTACCCACCTGCCGCCTGAGACCATCATGAAGCGTCTGCCGGGCATCCGAGAGATCGCGATCGAATTTGCCGGTGTGGATCCGATCCAGACCCCGATTCCGGTGGTGCCAACCTGTCACTACCAGATGGGTGGTATCCCGACCAACTATCGTGGTGAAGTGGTTGTGCCGCAAAACGGCAATCCAAGCACGCCGGTTACGGGTTTTTACGCTGCGGGTGAGTGTGCCTGTGCTTCGGTGCACGGCGCTAACCGCCTGGGCACCAATTCGCTGCTGGATCTGCTTGTCTTTGGTAAGTCGGCGGGTGAATCGGTGGTTGAAGCGATCAAGAATGGTTTGCCACTGCGCCCGCTGCCAGATAATGCTGCTGCGGCATCGATGGCACGTGTTAAACGGATTGATACGCAGGAAAATGGCGAAAGCATGTTCGAAGTTCGTGCCGCTATGCAACGTATCATGCAGCTCAACGCAGGTGTATTCCGTTTTGGCGAGGACATGAAGCAGGGCGTCAAAGAGATCCTGGAAGTGGCTGAGCGTGTCAAAAAGGTTGGCATCAAGGACAAGTCGATGGTGTTCAACACCGCACGTGTCGAAGCCCTTGAGCTGGAAAACCTGATTGAAGTTGCCAAAGCCACCATGATTTCTGCTGAGAACCGCAAGGAATCTCGCGGCGCCCACGTGCGTGACGATGCACCGGATACTCCGGAACATCCGAACGGCCGTGATGATCCAAATTGGCTCAAGCACACCCTGTGGTTCGGTAGTGATAACCACATCGAGTACAAGCCTGTGAATCTAACGCCGCTGACAGCCCCGTCGGTTGAGCTGAAGACGCGTACCTACTAATCCGGAGGATAGAAACATGACTATGCGTACTGTGCATTTCAAGGTGTACCGCTACGATCCGGACAAGGACGATGCGCCCTATATGCAGGATATTTCGGTTGAACTGGAGCCTAGCGACAAGAAGCTGCTGGATGCGCTGGTGAAACTGAAGGCCAAGGACGATCTGATCTCCTTCCGCCGTTCGTGCCGCGAAGGCGTTTGTGGCTCCGATGCCATGAACATCAACGGTAAGAATGGCCTGGCCTGTCTGACCGACGTGGATAGCCTCAAGCAGCCAATCGTCCTGCGTCCACTGCCTGGTCTGCCGGTTGTGCGCGATCTGATCGTCGACATGACCCAGTTCTTCAAGCAGTACCACTCGATCAAACCTTATCTGATCAACAACGACCCAGCGCCAGAGCGTGAGCGTCTGCAATCGCCGGAAGATCGTGAAGAGCTGAACGGTCTGTACGAGTGCATTCTGTGCGCCTGCTGCTCGACCTCCTGTCCGTCGTTCTGGTGGAACCCGGACAAGTTCGTTGGTCCTGCTGGCCTACTGGCGGCTTACCGCTTTATCGCCGACACGCGTGATCAGGCAACGAACGAGCGACTGGATAACCTGGACGATCCTTATCGTCTGTTCCGTTGTCACACCATCATGAACTGTGTTGATGTCTGTCCGAAGGGTCTGAACCCAACGAAGGCCATCGGCAAGATTAAAGACATGATGGTACGTCGCGCCGTATAAGCGCACCGTCGAATAGGGAAACGGCTGGGTATGGAACTTCATGAACTCAACAAACTGCGCTGGCACTGTACGCGTCGCGCTTTGCTTGAGCTGGATATCGTACTTGGCCGTTTTCTCGACAATGGCTTTAATCAGTTGACGGAAGCACAGGTAAAAACCTTTGTGGATCTGGTGGCCATGGAAGACCATGACCTCTGGGCGCTGATCAGTGGCAAGGTTGATGCAGAAGATCCTGCGGAAATCGATGTTATTGCGGCCATCCGTAAGCACTGAGTAAGGCTCGCCGTTTACGTTGGCGATATGCTGCCAACGTTATGGCAAAAACGAATTACAAGTTGTATCGACCATCACGTGTCACTGTCTATCACCTCATATTTTTGGGACGATTCAAATGAGCGAACGTAAAGCTACACTCCAGATTGCAGGTCAGGAAGCCGTTGATTTTCCGATCATGGTCGGTACACATGGTAACGACGTTATTGACATCCGTTCACTGGGTGGCAAGACCGGTCTGTTTACTTATGATTCCGGTTTTCTTTCGACGGCCAGCTGCCAGTCGAAAGTCACTTATATCGATGGCGATAAGGGCGAATTGCTCTATCGCGGTTTCCCGATCGAGCAACTGGCCGAGCAGTGCAACTTCCTGGAAGTGGCTTATCTGCTGAAGAATGGCGAACTGCCGAACAAGAAGCAAAAAGTTAACTTCGAAGATACCATCAAGAACCACACCATGGTTCATGATCAGATTACCCGTTTCTTTAATGGTTTCCGTCGTGATGCGCACCCGATGGCCGTTATGGTGGGTGTAATTGGTGCTTTGTCGGCTTTCTATCACCACGGTGAAGATTATTCGAAGCCAGAAGTGCGTAGCGTTGCGTTCAATCGCATCATCGCCAAGATGCCAACGATTGTTGCCATGACCTACAAGTACTCGATCGGCCAGCCGTTCATGTACCCACGCAACGATCTGGATTACACCGCGAACTTCATGCAAATGATGTTCGGCACCCCGTGTGAAGAGTACAAGCCGAATCCTGTTCTGGTTCGTGCCTTGGACATCATCTTCACGCTGCACGCTGATCACGAGCAAAACGCATCGACTTCAACCGTCCGTCTGGCCGGTTCGTCGGGCGCTAACCCGTTTGCGACCATGGCAGCCGGTATTGCCTGTCTATGGGGCCCAGCACACGGCGGCGCCAATGAGGCTTGCCTGAACATGCTTGAAGAAATAGGTGACGTTTCGCGCGTGCCTGAGTTCATTGCCCGTGCCAAGGACAAGAACGACAGCTTCAAGCTGATGGGCTTTGGTCACCGCGTGTACAAGAACTTCGACCCACGCGCCAAATTGATGCGTAAGGTTTGTTATGACGTGCTGACAGAAATGGGCCTGGAAAACGACCGCCTATTCAAGCTCGCCATGGAACTGGAAAAAATCGCTCTGGAAGATCCTTACTTCGTTGAGAAGAAACTCTACCCGAACGTCGATTTCTACTCGGGCATCGTACAAAAGGCGCTGGGCATTCCAACAGATATGTTCACCTGCATCTTCGCGCTGGCTCGTACGGTCGGCTGGATGACACAGTGGGAAGAAATGATTACCGATCCAGAATACAAGATCGGTCGTCCACGTCAGCTGTACATTGGTGCAGCCCGTCGTGACGTGACTTCGCTTGATAAGCGTGGTTAATCAGATCGTCTGATACAAACTCCGGAAGGGGCGGCGCTGCCGCCCTTTTCCACACTCAGAGGCGTGTGCATCTGCAGCAAATGCCTTGAATGAATAAAGTCGTTGAGTAGTCAACACACCAGGGGACGGGAACCAAAGGTTCCCAGAAACTATAAGATCAACCGAAAACGGTGACAAATATGATGAAGGAAAAATTCGGGAGCACCTACCTGTTCGGTGGCAATGCCCCGTTCGTGGAAGAACTGTACGAAGCCTGGCTGGAAGATGCCGCTTCAGTACCAGAATCCTGGAATCAGTATTTCTCGGATCTGGCGCGTCAGCCAGGTGCTGTAGCACGCGATGTTGCGCATGCGCCTGTGATCGCTGCATTTGAGGCATTGGGAAGAAACGGTGGCTTCCGTCCTACGGCATCTGCCGCTGGTGGTGACGTACAAAAGAGCATGGCTGTCGAGCAACTGATTAATGCGTACCGATTTAGCGGTCATCAGCGTGCTGAGCTGGATCCACTCAAGCGTGATACACGTCCGATGGTGGCTGACCTGGATCCTAAGACCTATGGTCTGACCGATGCAGACATGTCGCGTAGCTTTGACACCGGTGATTTCAAAGTGGGTTCGAGTCAAACTGCGCCTCTCAACCAAATCATCGACGCCTTGAAGCAGACATACTGTCACCATGTGGGTGTTGAATACATGTACATGACTTCTTATGAAGAGAAGAAATGGCTACAGGCACGTATTGAACCTAATCGTGGTCAGGCTGCATATTCGGCAGAAGAAAAGAAACGCTTCCTGGAGCGCCTGACGGCTGCTGAAACCCTGGAGCGTTATCTGCACACCCGTTACGTCGGCCAGAAGCGTTTCTCCCTCGAAGGCGGCGAAGCATTGATTCTGTCGATGGACGAGCTGATTCGTGTCTCCGGCAACATGGGCGCCAAAGAAATCGTTATCGGCATGGCCCACCGTGGCCGTCTGAACGTTCTGGTCAATACGCTGGGTAAACCACCATCAGTCCTTTTTGCCGAATTTGAAGGCAAGAAGAAGGTTGATCTGGGTTCTGGCGATGTGAAGTACCACATGGGTTACTCCTCAGACGTGGGTACGCCTGGTGGCCCGGTTCACCTGACATTGGCATTTAACCCATCGCACCTGGAAATCGTGAACCCGGTGGTTGAAGGTTCGGTCTTTGCACGCCAGTTCCGCATCGGCGAAGAGGGCAAGAAAGAAATTATTCCTGTGCTGATTCATGGTGATGCCGCTGTGATCGGTCAGGGTTGTAACCAGGAAATGCTTAACTTTGCGCAAACCCGCGGTTACGGCACAGGCGGTACGATCCATATCGTGGTGAACAACCAGATCGGTTTCACTACATCAGATCCACGTGACTACCGCTCGGGCTTCTACTGTACCGACATCTTCAAGATGTCCGACTCGCCAATCTTCCACGTCAACGCTGATGATGCCGAAGCTGTGGCGATGGTGACACGCCTGGCCGTGGAATATCGTCAGACCTTCAAGAAAGATGTCGTCATCGATATCTTCTGTTTCCGTAAGCTGGGTCACAACGAGCAAGATGAGCCGATGGTTACCCAACCGCTCATGTACAAGAAGGTGCAAGCCCACCCTGGTACGCGTAAAGTTTACGCAGATCAACTGGTCGCAGCCGGCGTCGTTGCGGCCGATGCGCCGGATGCCATCATCAAGAGCTTCCGCGAACATCTTGATCGTGGCGAGTTGTTGCACAACCCAGTTATTTCGGACTACAAGCGTAAGAACGCACAAGATTGGCGTCCTTTCGCGACCAAGCAATACATTGAAACAGCTAACACCAAGGTTCCTGCCAAGGAACTGAAGCGTCTGGGTCTGAAACTGGCTGATCTGCCAGAAGGCTTTACGCCGCACTCACGCGTTAAGAAGATCATTGAAGACCGTCGTTCTATGGCCGAAGGCAAGCTGCCGGTTGACTGGGGTATGGGTGAAAACCTGGCCTATGCAACGCTGCTGGCCGAAGGTTACGGAGTGCGTATCTCGGGTGAAGACGTTGGTCGTGGTACTTTCTTCCACCGTCACGCCACCTTGCATGATCAGAACCGCACGAGCTGGGATGTTGGTAGCTATCAGCCACTTGCACACCTGCAAGCCGAACAAGGTTCATTCCAGTGTTATGAATCGGTATTGTCGGAAGAATCTGTACTGGCCTTTGAGTATGGTTATGCGACTGCAGAGCCAAACCAGCTGGTAGTCTGGGAAGCCCAGTTTGGTGACTTCGTTAACGGCGCTCAAGTCGTTGTTGACCAGTTCATCGCTTCGGGTGAAACCAAGTGGGGGCGTGGCTGTGGTCTTGTCATGCTGCTGCCACACGGCTACGAAGGTCAGGGCCCAGAGCACTCATCGGCACGTCCAGAGCGTTTCATTCAGCTCTGTGCTGAAATGAACATGGAAGTCTGCGTGCCATCCAATGCCAGCCAGATCTATCACGTGCTGCGTCGTCAGATGGTTCGTAAACAGCGCAAGCCTTTGGTGATCATGTCGCCGAAGTCGCTGCTCCGTAACAAAGATGCCAGCTGCACACTGGACGATTTGTCCAAGGGCGAGTTCCAGCGCGTGATCGGTGAAGTAGACAACCTGAATGCGGCCAAGGTAACGCGCGTTATCCTGTGTTCTGGTAAGGTGTACTACGATCTGCTGAATGCCCGCCGTGAACAGAAGCTGGATCATATCGCCATCGTGCGCATTGAGCAGCTCTATCCGTTCCCTGAAGAGTCATTCAAGAATGAACTAGCGAAGTTCCCGAAGGCCACCGAAATCGTCTGGTGTCAGGAAGAGCCGCGTAACCAGGGTTTCTGGTACTGGTTTGCTTCCCGTCAGCACCTGGCCCGTTCGATGGGTCCGAAACAGAACCTGCTCCTCGTGTCGCGTCCGGCAGCTGCATCGCCAGCCGTGGGCTATCTGGCCAAGCACAACGAGCAACACAAAACTTTGATCGAGTCCGCACTGGGCAAGATCGAGTATTAAAAACCATAAGAGTCCGTGGAGAGAACAATGGCAATTATCGACGTCAAAGTCCCGCAACTGTCTGAATCGGTCGCCGAGGCAACCCTGGTTTCCTGGCACAAGAAAGAAGGCGAAGCCGTTTCCCGCGATGAGAATCTCATCGATATCGAAACCGATAAGGTTGTGCTGGAATTGCCCGCGCCGGATGGCGGTGTAATCGTCAAGCTGATCAAAGGCAATGGCGACACGGTTGTTTCGGGTGAAGTGATCGCTCAGATCGATACCGCTGCTACAGCATCGGCTCCGGCACCTGCTGCAGCCGCTCCAGCTGCTGCGCCAGCCCCAGCCGCCGCTCCGGCTGCTGCCGCTGCTGCACCTGCCGGTACCGCTAGCCCAGCTGCTCGCAAGATCCTGGAAGAAAAGGGTATTGCAGCGGGTGACGTTGCTGGCACGGGTCGTGGTGGTCGTGTTTCGAAAGAAGACGCAGTTGCTGCTCAGCCGAAGGCTGCCGCTGCTGCACCGGTTGCACTGGGTGACCGTTCTGAGCAACGTGTACCGATGTCGCGTCTGCGTGCTCGTATCGCCGAGCGTCTGCTGCAGTCGAAGAACGAAAATGCAATCCTGACTACGTTCAACGAAGTGAACATGGCACCGATCATGGCACTGCGTAAACAGTACGGTGAAAAGTTTGAAAAGACACACGGCGTCCGCCTGGGCTTCATGGGCTTCTTCGTTAAGGCTGCTTGTGCCGCCCTGCAAAAGTTCCCGATCCTGAACGCCTCTGTCGATGGTAACGACATCGTTTACCACGGCTTCATCGACATCGGTATTGCCGTTGGTTCGCCACGTGGTCTGGTTGTGCCAATCATCCGTAATGCCGATCAGCTGAGCATTGCTGAAATCGAAAAGCAGATCGCTGAATTCGGTGTGAAGGCCAAAGACGGTAAGATCACCATGGAAGAGCTGTCGGGTGGTACGTTCTCTATCTCGAATGGCGGTATTTTCGGTTCGATGCTGTCGACCCCGATCATCAACCCACCACAATCAGCCATCCTCGGCATTCATGCAACGAAGGATCGCGCCGTTGTCGAAAACGGCCAAGTGGTGGTTCGTCCGATCAACTACCTCGCCATGTCGTACGATCACCGCATCATCGACGGCCGCGAAGCAGTTCTGGGCCTGGTCACCATGAAGGAAGCGCTGGAAGATCCATCACGCCTCCTGCTCGGCGTCTAAGAAAGGAACATCACGATGTCTCAGCAATTTGACGTACTCGTGATTGGTGGCGGCCCCGGTGGTTACGTGGCCGCTATTCGTGCCGCGCAACTGGGTTTCAAGGTTGCCTGCTGCGAATCCAATCCTTATGCCGATCCGAAGGGTCAGCCACGTCTGGGCGGTACTTGCCTGAACGTAGGTTGTATTCCATCGAAGGCACTGCTGCATACCTCGCACCTGTTTGAAGAAGCCGGTCACTCGTTTGCCGATCAAGGTATCACTGTTGGCACGCCAAAGATTGACGTTGCCAAGATGATTGACCGTAAGGCCAACATCGTGACGCAGCTGACCCAGGGTATTGCTGGCCTGTTCAAAAAGAACAAGGTCACATTCTTGGCAGGCCACGGCAGCTTTGTGGGTCAGGGCGCTGGCGGCTGGCAAGTTCAGGTAGGCAAAGAAACGGTTGAAGCCAAGCAAGTCATCATTGCAACGGGCTCGACTGCACGCCACCTGCCAAACGTGCCGGTTTGCAATGAAATCGTTTGTGACAACATCGGCGCTCTGGAAATGGGCGCAGTACCGAAGACCTTAGCGGTGATCGGTGCTGGTGTTATCGGTCTCGAAATGGGTAGCGTCTGGCGTCGTCTGGGCGCTCAGGTAACTGTTCTTGAAGCCATGCCAGACTTCCTGGCCGCGGCTGATGCGGACGTTGCCAAAGAAGCCCAGAAGATCTTCACGAAGCAAGGTCTGGCTTTTAACTTCGGCGTCAAGATTGGTGACATCAAAGTCAGCAAGAAGGGCGTTTCGATCGCTTATACCGACAAAGACGGCAAGGCTCAGAAGCTTGATGCCGATCGTCTGGTAGTATCGATTGGCCGTATCCCGAACACGCAGGGTCTGGGTGCCGACAAGGTTGGCCTCAAGCTCAACGAGCGTGGCATGGTTGAAGTCGATGGCCACTGCAAAACCAATCTGCCGGGTGTTTGGGCAATTGGTGATGTGGTGCGTGGTCCGATGCTGGCTCACAAAGCTATGGAAGAAGGCGTTGCCGTTGCCGAAATCATGGCAGGCCAGGCGGGTCACATCAACTTTGATCTCATTCCTTGGGTCATCTACACCGATCCGGAAATCGCCTGGGTGGGTAAGACCGAGCAGCAGCTCAAAGCAGAAGGCGTTGCCTACAAAGCTGGCAAGATCCCGTTCCTGGCCAATGGCCGTGCGCTGGGTGCCGGTAATGCACAAGGCTTCGTCAAGATGCTGGCGGATGCCAAAACAGATCGTATCCTCGGCGTACACATCATCGGCCCGAATGCTTCGGAGCTGATTGGTGAGGCTGTGGTGGCTATGGAATTTGGTGCAGCGAGTGAAGATCTCGCCCGCATTTGCCATGCCCACCCAACGCTGTCGGAAGTGGTTCACGAAGCAGCACTGGCATGCGATAAGCGTCCACTGCACTTCTAATCACAACGTATCAAACAAAAACGGGAACCTTCGGGTTCCCGTTTTTGTTGGTAGGTGCGGAAGTGATTACTTCTTCAGCCAACCCTTTTTATGGAAATACCAGAACGGGAAGGCAATTGAAATGGCCATCATGCCCAGAGAGAATGGATAGCCGTACTCCCAATCCAGTTCAGGCATAAACTTGTAATTCATGCCATAAATACTGGCGATCAGCGTTGGTGGCAGCATGGCAACCGAAGCCACGGAGAAGATCTTGATGATGCGGTTCTGGTTAATGTTAATAAAACCAACCGTCGCATCCATCAGGAAGTTCAGTTTGTCGAACACAAACCCCGTGTGACCATCCAGTGAATCGATGTCACGCAAGATCTGACGGCCTTCATCGTTTTGCTGTTCATTAAGTAGCTTGATGCGCATCAAAAAAGATACGGCGCGACGGGTATCCATCAAGTTACGACGAATACGACCGTTCAGATCTTCCTCTACGGCAATGCCGGACAGAACCACGCCTGCGGTGTCATCCGACATCTCGCTGCCAAGAACCTGCTTGCTGAATTTATCAAGGCGATCATAGATGCCTTCAATAATATCGGCGGAATACTCAACGTCGATATCGAGCAATTGCAGGAGTACGTCTTTTTCGTCGCGCACGTAATAGGGTTGGCGACGTGCACGCAGACGGAGCAGGCGAAACTGCGCCAGTTCATCCCGGCGAATGCTGAATAGAATGCCGCCCTTCAGAATGAAGGCCACGCGCATCGTGTCGCTGTCTTCGTCACTATGCTGGAAGAAGTCAGAACGAATGTGAAGTTCGCCGTTTTCACCTTCGAAGAATCGAGCAGATGCTTCAATGTCATCTACCTCATCTTCTTCCGGTAGATCGATCTCAAAGGTGCTTTTTGCCCAGTCACGCTCCTCCTCAGTCGGGGACTCGAAGTCTACCCAGACAGGATGACAGTGCTGCAGATCTTCCAGTGACTCGACAGTCACCTGCTGCAAGCGTCCGTGGTTGAGCTCAAATGCGGTAATCATGGCGCGAACTATATCCAACTACGCGCCATCGGTAAAGCAAAATCCCTTGGTATTTGGCTAAATTGTGTCGAAAGATCAGGGAGATGCTTTGCTTTTCTCAGGCGCGTTTGAGGGGTCTGGCTCTGGCTCCGGAGCATTTTTCAGATTAGGCACCAGAGGTTTGCCAGCCGCCTTTTTTGCTTTAATTTCCTTAACCGTCTCTTCAAGCGCAACAAAACGCTCAGGGGTGGCCGGATGAGAGGCTAAGTGGCTGCTTTTAATCGCATTTGGTGAAAGCGTTGCCATGCGACGCCAAAACTGCGGGGCTGTATCAATGTCACCGCCCGATTGCGCCATGATGTACAAACCCACATAGTCGGCTTCGGATTCAAACCCTTGCGAATAGGCATTGCCAGCTAATTTGCCAAATAGTCCCTGCGTAGGGATGCCCAATAGGATTTGTGCAGCCAGATCGACGACAGTGCCTAAAGCATAGTTCGTCATTTTTGAGCGTACATGGCTCATGCTGTTATGGGCGATTTCGTGAGAGATCACGAGCGCAAGCTCTGTATCACTCATGGCAAAACGCATCATGCCGCGTTGAACCACGACCTGTTTGCCATCGGCGTAGGCATTTACTTCATCACCTTCACCGAGTAGCACAGGATAAGAACAAGATCTATCAGGTGTGATGAGCAGGCTCTGACCTCGTCCGTTGCGTAGGATATCAACACGAACCGCTTTACCGGTTTGTGTTTGAAGCTGTAGCTGCTCTAGTGATTGCCGAACGGCATTTTGTCCGGCGGGTAATGACCAATCCCCGATATAGCGTACCGTGTCGCCTGTGCGGATGCCTGCCTTGTCTGCAGCAGAGCCGGGAATCACATACACCGCTTTAACGTCATCGGTGAGCTGGAAAGTGTTTTGAGCCGACTCTTTGAAATCTTCGCCGAGCAAGGTGGAACTATTCGCCAGCGCTAGACCCGTGGTGTAACGCAGATCTTCACCACACAGATCCGAGCCTTTGGTCAGTAGCGGATAGCTCACGCGCATCAACCGTTGCTGGTCATCCATATAGGCCTGGAGTGCAACCTGTCTTTGTTTGCGTGCCTCTACCTGTGTGGCCTGATTATCAACGCGCACTCGTTGAGTGGTTGGTGCGCATGCACTCACCAATAAACAAAGAAGAACGCCCGTGCATAATCCACGGGCGCTTAAGAAGCGGATTCGCTTCAGGTTCAGATCATTGCTCCAGCAAACTACGTAGCATCCACGCAGTTTTTTCATGAATCTGGATGCGCTGGGTGAGTAGATCAGCAGTTGCCTCGTCATTGGCTGCATCTACTTCATGGAAGAGGGCGCGTGCTGTACGTACGGTCGCTTCATGCCCTGCAACGAGCTGTTTGATCATATCTACCGCTTTAGGCACCCCTTTGGTGCTTTTGATAACGGTGAGCTTGGCAAAGTCTTCGTAAGTGCCTGGCGCCGGGAAACCCAGAGCGCGCACACGTTCCGCAATGGCGTCCGAAGCCAGCCATAGCTCGTTGTATTGTGTTTCAAACATCAGGTGCAGGGTCTGGAACATCGGGCCGGTGACATTCCAGTGGAAAAAATGGGTCTTTAAGTAAAGCGTGAAATTATCCGCAGCCAAGCGGGATAGCCCTGCGGCGATCGCTTTACGGTCTTTTTCGGGGATACCAATATCAATTTTCATGATGTGCCTCCTTGGGGAGCAGGCAGATGAAATATCACATCCTGCGCGCTTCTATTATGCACAAAATGAAAAGCTATGAAACTAGGCGCCGCAAAAGATAAAATGTCGGCCATGAACCTCAGTGAACTCAATCCCAATTTGCCGGGCATGCTTGGTGCCTACGCCGCCGCGCTCGAAGCCAAGGGGTTTGAAGCCGACCCGGCTCAAATGCAAGCCGTTGAGCGTCTTGAAACCCTGTTTCAGTCGCTGGTGGACTTTAAAACCGCCCGCGGCAACAAGATACGTCGTTTGATTTCAGCACCAGCCGTACCGCGTGGCGTGTATTTCTGGGGTGGGGTTGGGCGTGGCAAGAGCTTCATTATGGATTGCTTCTTTGCCGCAGTGCCCTACAAGCGCAAAAAGCGGATCCATTTTCATGCATTCATGCATCAGATTCATGCGGAACTGCGCCAATATGCCGGCAAGGCAGATCCGCTGGTTCTGGTTGCCGAGCGTATCGCCAAAGAAACCCGGTTGCTGTGTTTTGACGAGTTTCATGTCTCCGATATTGCCGATGCGATGATTCTTGGCCGTCTGTTGGAGATTCTGTTTGAAAAGGGTGTGGTCTTTGTGATGACCAGCAATTACCCGCCAGACAATCTGTATCCGAATGGCCTGCAACGTCAGAACTTTCTGCCGACAATTGCGTTGATCAAAAGCAAAATGGATGTCATGCCGCTGGATGGTGGGCAGGATTATCGACTGCGCAAACTCGAAGTCATGCCGGTGTATCACGTGCCCCACGACGCCGAGACCGAGCGTGCTTTAGCAGAATACTTTGAAGTCGCCGCGACCATGCCTGGCACCATGGGTGAGGGTATCGACATCAATAATCGACAGATCAAAACCGTGCGACTAGCCCCCGGTGTGGTCTGGTTCGACTTTCATTCGATTTGTGGGGATGGTCGGGCGCAGACGGATTATCTGGAACTAGTCCGTGAGCATCACACCATTCTGGTGTCGGATATCCCGGTGCTTGAAGTGCGTCATGGCGCAGAGGCGCGTCGTTTTACTTGGCTGGTAGATGTTTGCTATGACCATCGGGTAAAACTGATTCTGTCAGCAGCGACCTATCCGGACGATCTGTATGTGGAAGGGCCGAATGCTCATGAGTTCTTCCGGACAGCCAGCCGTCTCACCGAGATGCAGTCGCGCGAATATCTCGCGCTACCGCATCTGGTTGAGATTGTTAGAACTTAGGCTTGGTTGAGTGCTTGATCCAGATCGGCGATCAGGTCATCGATATGTTCGATGCCGACCGACAGACGGATCATGTCTTCGGATACACCGGCTTTGGTCAGTTCAGCAGGTGACAGCTGACGATGCGTGGTCGATGCCGGGTGACAGGCGAGTGTTTTGCAGTCGCCGATATTCACCAGACGCGTCACCAGCTGCAGCGCATCCTGGAACTTGCCGCCACCAGTTAAGCCGCCTTTGACGCCAAAGTTGAGGATGCCCGAGGCGCGGCCACCCATATATTTTTCTACCAGTGCGTTATCTTTGTGATCAGGCAGTCCTGCGTAATTGACCCAGCTTACCTTCGGGTGATCCTTAAGGAAGTTGGCAATCTTCAACGCATTGTTGCAGATACGATCCATCCGCAGCGCCAATGTTTCAATGCCCTGCAGGATGAGGAACGCATTAAACGGCGAGATCGCTGCACCCATGTTACGGAGTGGTACCACGCGCGCACGGCCAATAAACGCCGCAGGGCCAAGAGCCTCTGTGTAAACAACACCATGGTAAGAGACATCAGGTTCGTTCAGACGCTTAAATTTAGCTTTGTGTTCTGCCCACGGGAACTTACCGCTATCAACGATAATGCCTCCAATAGAATTGCCATGGCCACCCAGATATTTGGTCAGTGAGTGCACAACAACATCGGCACCGTGTTCAAAAGGGCGGCACAGATAAGGCGAGGGCACCGTGTTATCCACAACGAGCGGCACGCCGTGACGGTGAGCAATTTCGGCCAGCTTTTCGAAGTCGGTAATGTTGCCCAACGGGTTGCCGACTGATTCGCAATAAATTGCCTTGGTCTTTTCGTCGATGAGCTTGGCAAAGGAATCCGGGTCACGGTAATCCGCAAAGCGGACCTCGATCCCGTATTGCGGCAGCGTATGCGCAAACAGATTATAGGTGCCGCCATAGAGCGTGGTTGACGACACGATGTTGTCACCGGCTTCGGCAATGGTCTGAATTGCGTAGGTAATGGCGGCTTGGCCAGAGGCCAGTGCGAGCGCTGCAATTCCGCCCTCCATAGCCGCAACACGCTTTTCCAGCACATCTTGTGTGGGGTTCATGATGCGGGTGTAGATATTGCCCGGTACCTTCAGGTCAAACAGATCGGCACCGTGCTGCGTGCTATCAAATGCGTAAGATGTGGTCTGGTAAATCGGTACGGCAACCGCCTTGGTGGTTGGATCAATATCGTAACCGGCATGGACTGCCATAGTTTCAATCTTCATTCGATGTCTCCTCGGTGAAAGTTTTTTTATGAGCATACCGCATTGGATCAATTGCGCGAACTAGATCTTTGGGAAGGGGTAGCGGTTCGCCAGCAATCTGGCAGGCTAAAAGGTCGGCGCACAGCGTGGCGAGCAGAATCCCGCGGGCGCCATAGCCCGAATTGATAAATAGCCCCGGCACCCTTTCCCGTGCCACACGAGAAAGACTGGCATCGGTTTGAGGGGTAATGCCAGGCAGAGCACCAACTAATGGTAGCCGGTCTGGAACCAGCGGTCTTAAACCGACTTTTCCCGCGAGTATGCCGGGTTCAGTTACTTCAAGACGGAGCAAAGGCTTTTGCAACATACCAGACACAACGGCTAGGTTCTCCTCATGTTCTTCCGGGCGCATGGCAAGATCTGTGTCATCTACGATAAAACTAGCACCACTTGTGCTCTGTCCTTGAATCGCTGGGGTCCAGTAGCCATTACGACAAATAACGACTCGTGGCGAGGGTAGCGGGGGTGAGGCAAACACGCTGGTTTGGCCGCGAGCGGGTCGAATCGGTACGGCTTCACTGAAGGGCGCGCTCAGTCTTGGGGCATCGGTGGCATTAGCCAGAACCACCATATCGCCATGGGCAATAATGGTTCCGGTGGTGTCTCTAGCCGCCCAGCCATCTGTCTCTTGGGTGAGCGATGCCACCGGTGTGTGCGTTATTAAAGTCGCACCTGATGTCTGAAGTAGCTGTTTGCAATAGTCTGATGGGTTAACCCAGCCAGCGGTAGGAAACCACCAGCCGCCTGTGCTCACTTCTAACCCGGCATGACTACTCGCCTCTTGTTGGTTCACCCAGGTTACAAAGTCATCAGCCGTGTTATGGGCAGTCAAAGCCCTCTGCATCAATACCGCTTGATCGGCATCTCGCGCTAGATGTAAGACACCGCATGGGTTCCATTCGACCGGGTGCCCAGCGGCAGCAAGTTGCTGTAGCCTCGTTAAGGTAGAAAGAAAGCCCGTGCGAATTAATCGTGAGAGAGTGTTGTCATCGACAGAGGGTAATGGTCTGAGGACGCCGGCTTTGTTGCCTGAGGCACCGCTTGCTGTTGTCTCGGATTCAATCACTGTACAACGCCAACCCTTGCTGCAGAGGCGCTCCGCTGTGGCAGCGCCGGCTAAACCGGCACCGATAATTAGCGCATGCCCCAGTGGGGTCGGGGGGTGTGAATGGGGGCGTCGTGCATGGCAACGCCCAGTAAGCATCTCCCGCTTTTGTGCAAAGCCTCGCGCCAGACTGAGGTCAAATCCGCAGGCAGCTAGGCGACGTCTTAGCGCACCATTAACGCTCCACGTAGCGAGCGTGGTGCCTTCGCCGGAAAGGCGTGCCAGTGCCTGACAAACTCGGTCTGACCAGATGTCCGGGTTTTTCGCAGGAGAGAAACCATCCAGATAAATTGCATCTGCGCGGGCAGCCAATTGGGGTAGGGCAGTTTCTGCATCGCCTAGTATAAGCGTGAGAACAATGCGACCATCCTCGAATGCTAGGCGATGCGTGCCTTCAGTAAGCGTTGGCCATTGCGTAATCAGAGATTCAATCAGCGGTGCAGGTAACTCGCTCAGGTAAGGAGTCAGTAACCGGGAGAGGTCAGTTTTGCGCAGGGGATGCTTTTCAACGGAAACAAAGTGCAACCGTTGGCAACGCTCAGATTCGGGCTGGTTTCGCCAAGCAGCCCAGGTCGTCAGAAAGTTCAGTCCCAGACCAAAGCCAGTCTCGATGACTACAAAATGATCACGTTGAGCCCAACGGGTAGGGAGTTGGTTACCCCCCAAAAAAACATGCCGGGCCTGAGCTATTGCCCCGGCCCGGCTGTGATACACATCGTCATACATCGGCGCGTACGGCGTACCGTCATCAGTCTGTGACAGTGTCGCCGGTGTGATTGGCATTTAGTCTTGTGCGCGCATCTGTGGAAATAGAATCACATCACGAATTGCTGGCGAATCGGTCACCAGCATAATCAGACGATCAATACCGATACCGCAACCACCGGTAGGTGGTAGGCCAAATTCAAGCGCCTGGATGTAATCTGCATCGTAGAACATGGCTTCTTCGTCACCGGCTTCTTTGGCAGCAACTTGTGCCAGGAAGCGTTCAGCTTGGTCTTCCGGATCGTTTAGCTCCGAGAAGCCATTGGCGATTTCACGGCCAACGATAAAGAGTTCGAAGCGTTCGGCAATATCCGGGTTGGTGTCGCTACGACGGGCCAGCGGCGAAACTTCAGCCGGGTAATCGATGATGAACGTTGGTTCCCACAGTTTGTCTTCGGTGGTTTCATCAAAGAACGCCAATTGCAGACTACCCAAACCAGCGTGCGCATGCAGTTCAACCTTGCGCGCAGCCAGTTGTTCCTTCAGCCAGGATATATCGGTCAGCTGGGCTTCGGTGTATTGCGGGTTGTGCTTCATTACAGCTTGCACAATCGTCAGGCGGTGGAATGGCTTGGAAAGATCCAGCTCACGACCCTGGTAGCTAAAGGTTTCTTTGCCCAGCGCTTCACGGGCAGCGTGTCGGATGAGGCCTTCGGTAAAGTTCATCAGGCTCTTGTAGTCTGCATAAGCCTCATAGAACTCCATCATCGTGAACTCGGGATTATGACGTGGGCTCAGGCCTTCGTTGCGGAAGTTGCGATTGATCTCGAAGACTTTTTCAAAACCGCCAACGACCAGACGCTTCAGATACAGTTCCGGCGCAATACGCAGGAAGAGCGGCATATCCAGCGCATTGTGGTGCGTGGTAAATGGCTTTGCCGAAGCCCCACCCGGAATCGGGTGCATCATCGGCGTTTCTACTTCCAGGAAGCCATCGTGCACCATATAGGAACGAATGGATTGCACCAGGCGGCTACGTGCCACAAAGGTTGCACGAGATTCCTGGTTAACGATCAGATCCAGATAACGCTGGCGATAACGTTGTTCAATATCTGTCAGGCCGTGGAACTTTTCTGGCAGTGGACGCAGGCACTTGCTCAGCAAACGAATACTGTCGCAGGCAATGGTCAGTTCACCCGTCTTGGTGATAAAGAGGGTGCCTGTACAACCAATCAGATCACCCAGATCCCACTTCTTGAAGCCGTCATAAACAGCTTCGCCGACCTTGTCGCGGGTAACGTGGAGTTGAATGCGACCCGATACATCCTGAATGGTCAGGAAGGAGGCCTTGCCCATCACGCGTTTGAGCATGATGCGGCCAGCCACGCTCACCGAGATTGGTATGGCCTCCAGTTCTTCGGCGGTCTTTTCACCAAAGTGTTCTAGCAGTTTGCCCGCAACGTTTTCACGCTGGAAATCATTCGGGTAAGCGGCTCCCGTTTCGCGCCAGGCGCGCAGTTTTTCGCGGCGCTCGGTAATCAGCTGGTTTTCGTCGTGCACTGCGGCGATGGTGCCGTTGTTCTGATTAGTCATGGTCGTTTTCCCGTTTGTCCGTCTCTTTGTCTTTGTCAGACCTGCTTAGACGCCTTGCTTCAGGCTCTCTTCGATAAATTGATCCAGATCGCCATCTAGCACGCCCTGGGTGTTGCCAACTTCTACGTTTGTCCGTAAATCCTTGATGCGCGATTGATCCAGCACGTAGGATCGGATCTGGTGACCCCAGCCGATATCCGACTTGGCATCTTCCAGTTTCTGCTGTTCAGCCTGGCGTTTGCGCAGTTCGAATTCATACAAACGGGCGCGCAGCATCTTCCATGCTTCATCGCGGTTGCGGTGTTGTGAACGGTCGTTCTGACACTGCACCACAATATTGGTGGGTATGTGGGTCAGACGAACGGCAGAGTCGGTCTTGTTAATGTGTTGACCGCCCGCGCCTGAAGCACGGTAGGTGTCGGTGCGCACATCGGCCGGGTTGATGTCGATCTCGATCGAATCATCAACTTCTGGGTACACGAAAACGCTACAAAATGAGGTGTGTCGCCGTGCATTCGAGTCAAACGGTGATTTGCGAACTAGGCGGTGCACACCGGTTTCGGTACGTAGCATGCCGTAGCAGTAGTCACCGGTATAACGCAGCGTCGCTGATTTAATACCGGCTACATCTCCCTCGGACTCTTCCAGCACTTCTACGGTAAAACCCTTGCGCTCACCGTAACGGATATACATCCGTAGCAGCATCGAGGCCCAGTCCTGAGCTTCTGTGCCGCCCGCGCCTGACTGGATTTCAATAAAGCAGGGGTTTGGATCGAGTGGGTTGTTAAACATGCGGCGGAATTCCATGGCCGCCACTTGCTTCTCGATGCTATCGATGTCCGCGCTTACCGCATTCAGCGTGTCGTCATCGTTTTCTTCACGGGCCATCTCGAAGAGATCGCCGGTGTCATTGAGACTTTGCTCGATATTGTTAAGCGTGAGCACCACGCTTTCGAGGCTTTTCAGTTCTCGGCCCAGCTCCTGGGCACGCTTTGCTTCATTCCAGATATTGGGATCTTCAAGAATCTGGGAAACTTCGGTTAGACGCGCAGACTTGGCATCGTAGTCAAAGATACCTCCGCAGACCGGTGGCACGCATGGCCAGATCTTCAAGGTGGTTGGCAAGGCTATTGAGCTGTTCGGCTTCCATGATGCGGCTTCTTTTAATAGGGTATATAACTTAGACCGATATTATAGCCGTCCCCCTTGTGTTCGGGGTCGGCTTTGTGTATAGTTTCGGTCTCGACGCGCTCGTAGCTCATCTGGATAGAGTACTTGGCTACGAACCAAGGGGTAGGGAGTTCGAATCTCTCCGAGCGCGCCAGTTTATAAGGCCTCCAGCGATGGGGGCCTTTCTCATTTGTCCCATTCGCGCATTTTTTCCCATTCTATTGGGGGAAGAGTACATTTTTGCATCTCTTGAAACTCTTTCTGTAAAGAACTTTGATGGGTTTAGGCCATATCGAGTACTTGGTTAACGGTCAAGTACTCTTATCTTTTTTCGGCACAAAACTGTTCTGCGTGGAGGAACCCAGATTGGCGCAAAGTATAAGAGGGTATCGATAGCACTTCTTTTTATCAATACAAAAGAGTGGAGATAGGAAGGCCATGGCAACTCATATAAATATCGGAAGCAACTTTGATACGTTTTTGCAGGAGGAGTCCATCCTCGAAGAGGCAACAGAGATGGCTGTTGAACGTATCGTTAATTGGTTAGGTGCTGAGGTAGCAAAGGAATCCGAGCCTGACAACTGAAACATTACAAATCAATGCTTTTGGAATGACTGCGATTTTCCGTTTGATAAAACCAAAAGAGTGTCATATGGCATAGGATTTGGTCCTTCCATTCCTGGAGAGCCTTGAACCATTCCGGGGACAGATAAGCCAACAGCATTTGGTTGTTCTTTGAGTAATCGCTTGATGTCGCTGGCAGGCACATGCCCCTCAATCGTATACCTGCCGATTTTTGCTGTGTGACAGGAGCCGTATCGATGCGGCATTCCTAGCTTTTCGCGAAACTTCGAAGGATCGTCAACAATATGTACTTGCACATTGAATCCGTTCTTTCGCATATGCGCATCCCAGTCCTTGCAGCAAGGACATGAAGCGGTTTCATAGACATCGACGACAGGAAGTGTTTCGCTATACGCCGAAATGCTGATTAGACCAAAGAACACGAGTGCAGTAAGTTTTGATGTTTTCACGTAATTACCTTTCAATACCAGACACGGACGCCAGCGATAAAAGATGTTTGCTGGCTGGAAATGCCGTCAAGTGAAGACATGGTTCTAGTTTGACCATAGGTGTTGATCCATTGAACCCCAATGTATGGTGCAAATTGTCGGGTTACTTCATAACGCAGTCGTAGACCCAGGCTCGAGGAGTTAAGGCCGCTCCCATAGTAAGGATCTTCCTGTTTACCGTAGGCATAGACTTCAAAACGAGGCTGGGCGACGATCCGTTGAGTCAGATACATGTCGTAACTGCCTTCCACGCGGGCTGATGTACGACCCTGGGTAGATACATATCCTTCCGCATCAAGATGGAACCAATAGGGTGCTAAGCCTTGGATACCGAAAGCCAGCCATGTGGTGTTGGGAACAAGCCCCATGTCCTGACGGACACCGAGCTGCGTGTCCCAGTACGGTGTGATTGCGTGTGCCCAAAGTGCCTCGGTGCGGGTCTCATCGAATACCCCATTAGAATAATCACCTTCAGCTTTGATGGAGAGGCGATTGATATCAGATCCAAACCATGCCTGGCCTTCAAAGCCCGTATACGGTGATTCTTTGGAGAACCCGCGTTCCAGACGTTCAATCCAGATACGACCGAACTTCTGTTCATCGGCAAGTTTCAGTTCGCGCTCTCCGGGTAGAGCATAGGGGCCGCTATCAAGCGTAAATCCACCGGAATAGGCATTAGGGTCACGAGCGTTAGCTGGTGCGCTGCCGCCTTGCATAGACATCGTATTGTGATCCATGTCAGTGTTTGCCCCGTAGGCAACGCTCGAAATCAAAGCGCCGACAGCAATGCCTACTGAAATCAGTTGGTACTTTTTCATGATACGACCACCTCACGGAACATGCCACCATCCATGTGCATCGCCAAGTGGCAATGCCAAGCCCAACGACCTAAAGCGTCTGCTGTTACTAGATAACTGATTCTTTGCGCTGGTTGAACAGCAATGGTATGTTTTCTGACCTGAAATGCACCATCTGGCGTTTCAAGTTCACTCCATAGGCCATGCATGTGCATCGGGTGGGTCATCATGGTGTCGTTATGAAGAATGACACGAACGCGTTCACCATATTTCAAGCTGACCGGCGTGCTGTCTCCGAAAGAAACACCATCCATTGACCACATGTAACGCTCCATGTTTCCTGTGAGATGAAACTCCAGTTCACGGCTTGGCAGACGTTTATCGAGCGGCCCACCAATCGTTTTTAGGTCTGCAAGTGTTAATACTTTGCGACCATTGCCTCTGAGCCCTACACCCGGATCATCTAGGTTGGTTCGCGGCATATCGACGCGCATATCGGTCGAGACGCCATACTCGGTTCGCGCATGCCTAACAGTGGTGGAAGGTTTTGCCAGCGGGTTTGTGTGTTCAGCATGAACCATGCCGCCATGCATGGAATGATCCATAGCACCGTGATTCATCTGGCCATGCGTTGAGTGATCCATTTGCATGGAACCGTGACCAGCATGCCCACTAGCTCTTGCTTGAGGGGCGCCATGACCCTCATGACTCATTGAGCCCATCATATCGCCTATCGATAGCCACTGGATTTTATCCAGTTCCGGCACCGGGGCTTGTAATCCATTTTGAGTGGCGAGTGTGCCCCGTGCATAACCAGTTCGATCCATGGTTTGAGCGAATATTGTGTATGCGTCATCCTTGGGTGTAACGATTACATCGTAGGTTTCACCGGGGCCAAACCTGAACTCGTCTACCGTAACGGGGTGGACGTCAACGCCATCAGTTTGCACCACGGTGAGTTTCAGGCCGGGTATACGCACATCGTAAAAGGTATTTCCTGCACCATTGATAAAACGCAAACGAACACGTTCACCAGGTGTAAACAATCCCGTCCAGTTGCCTGCCGGGGTTGTGCCGTTCATCAGATAGGTAAGGGTTTCAGCAGAAAGATCGGCTAAATCGGTTGGGCTCATGCGCATTTCGTTCCACATGGCTCGCTTCTCATAGGCTGATTTCAGACCATCGTTAGCCACATCACGGAAAAAGTCGATAACGGTTGGTTTGTTGTAGTTGTAATAGCCGCTCTCAGACTTTAACTTGGCGTATATCCGCATTGGATCTTCATCAGTCCAATCGGAGAGCTGCACCACATAATCGCGCTGGGCTTTAATCCGCTCGCCATTTCTGGGAACAACTTTAATCGCACCGTACATGCCGGTTTGCTCTTGCATTCCCGAATGCGAGTGATACCAGTAGGTTCCAGTCTGTTCGAGTTTGAATTTATAGGTGAATGTCTCCCCGGGAGGGATGCCTCGGAAACTGATGCCAGGAACGCCATCCATCTGGTATGGAAGAATAATCCCATGCCAATGTATGGAGGTGTCTTCCGAAAGATCGTTCTTGACATGAATCGTCACCTCATCGCCTTCCCGGAACTGGAGGGTAGGTGCTGGGATCATGCCATTAATGACCGTCGCTATGCGTGGAGACCCAGTAAAATTGACCATGGCTTCTGATATGGTCAGATGAAACTCGGTACCAGTCAGCACCGGCGCAATTCCAGTAGTGGATGTTTGGCTTACATTCCCAAACATGCCGGACATGGCACTCGCGAGCGGGGATAGCGTTGCCAGAACACCCCCTGAGACCAACCCCTGCACAAATCTGCGGCGGCTAATCAAATCTTTGGCTAAAAATGGCGTGGGTTGTCGCATAAAAATTGCCTGTAATAGACTGAAATTATTTAGATCTCATTGTGCACGCACGAATCTGTCCTGATGCTGATGCTTAGATTACATATTTGTAATCTTGGCCTGGGGTGCTTTAGCCGTGGCAAACTACAGAAAATTAGGGGTTTAGCGTGAAAATTCTGATTGTCGAAGATGAACTTAAAACTGGCGACTATCTACGGCAGGGGTTAACCGAGGCCGGGTTTACAGTCGACCTGACCAGAGATGGCGCTGATGGCTTGCATCAGGCAATTAGTGAAGACTACGACCTTATGATTCTGGATGTCATGCTACCCAAGCTGAATGGCTGGCAAGTTCTGGAAATGCTCCGCAAGGCAGACAAAGAGACGCCCGTACTATTCCTTACAGCGCGTGACGAGGTGGGGGATCGCGTCAAAGGTCTTGAATTGGGCGCGGACGATTACCTGGTCAAACCTTTCGCATTCTCGGAGTTGCTAGCTAGAGTCCGGACGATTCTTCGTAGAGGCAAGTCAAATTCTGAAGTGACCTTCCTACAGATTTCAGATCTGGAGTTGGATATGCTGCGTAGGCGCGCACAACGGGGTGGTCAAAAAATAGAGTTAACTGCTAAGGAATTTTCATTGCTGGAACTACTTATGCGGCGCAAAGGGGAGGTGTTGTCTCGATCCCTCATTGCATCTCAAGTGTGGGATATGAACTTTGACAGCGATACTAATGTGATCGAAGTCGCCATGAGACGTTTGCGTAACAAGGTTGATGACCCGTTTCCAACCAAACTCATCAAGACTGTTCGTGGCATGGGCTATGTTCTTGAAGAGCCCCTCTCGGCATGAAAAAAACGCTATCACTGACATCCCGGCTGACATTGTTGTTCGGCCTGATTTTGACCTGTGTGTTAGCGGCGCTTGGCTTTTATATATTTGGTGCCATGCGCTCGCACTTTGTCGAACAGGATCAAGGGGTGTTAAAAAACCATGCTGAAGAAATCAGAGAAATTCTAGAGCATAGAGGTAATTATCCGATTACACCTGCAGTAAAAGACCGGTTGGATCATACGATGTCCCGCCATGACATTGATTTTGAGATTATTGCTAAACGAGGTGAAGTTTTATATCGTAACGAGGCGAGGGCGATTCCCGAAGCTACGATTCGAGAGATGATCGGTCAAGATCACGCCAATAGCGTTGAATGGCACACTGGGACGAATCACTTTCGCTCAATGTTGCTGGATGGCGAGCAATTCGATGTAATCGTCTCTGTTTCAACAGGTCATCATGAAGAATTTCTAGACAGTTTCGGAAAGCGCTTGCTTGGCGTCTTGTCTCTAATATTTCTGATTACCTGGGGTTTGAGCTGGTTTGCAGTTCGCAAAGGTCTGGCACCGCTGAAGATGATTAAAGACCGCGCTGCTTCTGTCACACTATCTAATCTGAATAAAGTCATTCCAGTAGAGCAGGTTCCTGAGGAGCTCGTCCCTCTCGTTGCTGAATTAAACAACATGATGAGTCGTCTTGAGGAGTCCTTTAAAAGGCTAGTAGCTTTTTCTTCTGATCTGGCACACGAGATGCGTACCCCTGTAAGCAATTTGTTGACGCAGATCCAGGTGGTTTTGGCGCAAAACCGCGATGCAGAAGCCTATCGTGACGTTTTGGCATCAAGCTCTGAGGAGTGTGAGCGACTGTCACGAATGATTTCAGAAATGCTCTTCCTGGCAAAGGCAGAGAATGGGAGCATATTGCCCTCTGTAGAACGCGTGGATCTTGCCGAACAGGTTGGGCAAATTCAAGAGTATTTTGAAGCCTTGGCTGACTCTAAGGGAATAGCGTTGAAGAGCACGGGGAATGCAATGCTTGAGTGTGACCGATCCATGTTGAGGCGGGCATTGAGTAATCTGGTCTCAAATGCGATTCGTTATGGCGCACCGGACTCAGTGATAGAGACTTCAATTGAAACTAGCCACTCATGGATTGACGTCTCAGTGAGAAACCGTGGTCAGGATATCTCTGAAGAGCATTTGAGCCATATCTTTGATCGTTTTTACCGTGCTAATGCTGCTCGAAGCCATGAAGAGCATGATGGGCTTGGTCTGGGTCTCGCGATTACTCGGGCTATCATGTCCGCGCACGGTGGTCACGTAGCAGTCGAGTCAAGAAATGGTTATACGACCTTTACGCTAAGATTCCCAGCCGAGCAGCCGCGAATCTGACATATCTGTAATCTACCAGTCAGCTCCTTGTCATTGCTGGATACTTATTATGATTCTGTGAATGCTTCATTCACATCTCATATTAATCAAAGGAGTTGGCAATGAAATCGACGAATAAAATCGTAAGCGCTGTTATTGGTCTGGCAATGGCTGCCAGCCCTTTGGCTTATGCTCAAACTGCTACCAATGCTGATCATAGCCATGATCACTCCGCGCCAGCAAGTAAGACAGATGCCAAAAAGCCTGCAAAAGGGCATGGTTCTGATCATGGGAAGTGTACGGACAAATCCTCCACGAGCAATTGTAAAGATCACGGCAGCATGAGTGATGAACAGCATCAAAAAATGATGCAGCAGCACATGGATGATCACCAGAACATGATGAAACACCCAATGGGTGATCAGCAAAAAATGCAAAAAAGCCAGTAATTCTTTAGGTGGGTGAAGTGATGACGCTAGTAAAACAGGAACTTCACACAGATCCTGTGTGTCATATGCAGGTCGATGGAAACTCGGTGCATCACCTCATCCACCGGGGTATTACTCAATGGTTTTGCTCACTACAGTGTCTTGAGAGCTTTAAGGAAAATCCAGATCTCTATGTTGGCTTGCACCATGTGGTGAATGCACCAGCAGTCATCAAAAAACGGAAAGTTCCGCTGTCTTTCAAGGACAAGGGCGCAGGAGAGCAATTCCTAAAATTGCTTGATCAGCGTATGGGTATTCTTCAAAGCGCAATTTCGGATGATGTTTTGTACGTTGAGTATGATCTGAGGCAGATCACCTGGGCTCAGATTGAGCGACAATTAAGTGAATCTGAGGCCTCATTTTCGGGCTTTCTAACGAAATTCCGTAAAGCTGTCTGGCGATTCACTGAGCGTAATGAGCTGAAAAACCTAGCGCATTGGTCAGATGCTGCTTGCTGTAATCATCCACCGAGTAGCTCAAAGTAGAGAGGTGATTCAATGGAACACCGGTCATTCTTTAAATCTAGGTCTGGTCTCGTCTTTCTGGTGTTTGCCGGAATAGCAGCTTACTTTCTATTTACTGAACATAGGGAGCATGTATTTGTCTTTTTGCCCTACCTGTTCTTGCTGGCTTGCCCATTAATGCATCTCTTCATGCACAGTGGTCATTCGCACAGCAGTAATAAAGATGATGGCAAAAACCCAGGGGGTAACGATGGACTATGACTCGAATTCCTATGGGCTGTGGGGATTGGTGGTTCTCAATTCAGTAGTTTTCATCATGTTCGCGTTTAGCTTCTTCAAGCCAACTACGCCTCGTGACTGGAGAACATTTGGTACCTATTCTGCTTTTGTCGTGGCACTTTTCGCTGAAATGTATGGCTTTCCTCTGACTATCTACGCATTATCCGGATGGTTGCAGACCAAATACCCTGATTTAGACCTGATGACCCATAACTCCGGTCATTTGTGGTCTACATTGTTCGGATTGCAAGGTGACCCACATTACGGATTTATACATCTGGTTAGTTTCGCTTTGCTTGGAGGCGGTTTCTATCTGCTTTCAATCGCATGGCATGTTTTGTATCACGCCCAACGTGCAAATCGGTTTGCCGACTCAGGGATTTATGCGCGTATACGGCATCCACAATATGTTGGATTTGTCCTGATTATGCTTGGATTTCTATTTCAGTGGCCAACGATTCTGACTCTTGTCATGTTTCCTATGCTCGTGGTTATGTATGGGAGACTTGCTAAACAAGAGGAAACTGAGATGTTGGCGAGATTTGGTCAACCGTACCAGGAATATTTGGATAAGACCCCAAGATTTATTCCGAATTTATGATTTAGTCACACAGGTGCTGGCTAATTCAGTAACTAACTTAAGACTACATAATCTGAGGTGTTTGAGATACTCAGCCGCAACAAAACTATCGGAGCTACGGAAATGAAAAAAATACTGACCGGACTGATTTTGATCACATCATTAGCGTTGACAGGCTGTGGTTATAACCAAATTCAATCTCAAGACGAACAAATCACATCCAGTTGGGCGGAGGTGCTCAATCAATACCAACGCCGAGCCGATCTAATTCCTAATCTGGTGAACACTGTCAAGGGTGAGGCAAAGTTTGAACAAGACACGCTGACTAAGGTTGTGGATGCCAGGGCTAAAGCGACGTCGATTCAAGCCACACCTGAGTTGGTTAACAACCCAGAAGCCTTTCAGAAGTTTCAGCAGGCTCAGGGCCAGCTGACTTCAGCGCTTTCAAGATTGCTGGTTGTTTCTGAGAACTACCCAGCACTAAGAACTAATCAGGGTTTTAGAGACCTTCAGGCGCAACTCGAAGGGACTGAGAACCGCATCACGGTGGCCCGTAATCGTTACATACAGGCGGTACAGGCTTACAACGTTACGATTCGCTCCTTCCCATCCAATCTGACGGCAATGCTCTTCGGATACAAGCCTAAAGCGAACTTTACAGTTGAAAACGAAAAAGAGATTTCAACGCCCCCAAGTGTTTCCTTCGATACACCAGCAGCGAAGTAACTTGTATGTTTAGCCTTCGCTTTGGACGGAAGAGGTTGAAGCGGTTATTGGCATTCCTACCGCTTTTGGTGGCGCTGTGTCTGCCGCAGTACTCGCTGGCGCAGCTAGCTATCCCTGCCTTGTCCGCCAGAGTGATTGATCAGACGGGTACGCTTTCTTCAAGCCAAGTCGCTTCACTCGATCAGGTGTTAAGCACTTTCGAGAAACGGAAGGGCAGTCAGCTTGCGGTTCTGATCGTACCGACGACGGCGCCTGAGTCTATTGAGCAATTCGGCATTCGAGTTGCTGATCAGTGGAAACTGGGCCGCAAGAAGGTTGATGACGGCACGATTCTCATCATCGCAAAATCTGATAGAACCCTCCGAATCGAGGTTGGCTATGGCCTGGAAGGGGCTCTAAACGACGCCACAAGCAAACGCATCATCGATGACATTATCGTTCCGCGATTCAAGCAGCAGGACTTTTATGGCGGCGTTATGGCCGGTGCTCAAGCGATCATTTCAGTCGTTGATGGAGAGCCGTTACCTTCGCCAGCAAAGAACGAACAGTTGACAGAAGATGATCTGTATCAAGTCGTACCTGTTGTCTTTATAGCAGCGCTAATTCTTGGCGGTATCTTGAGATCCATACTCGGCCGCATGAACGGCGCTCTGCTGACTGGCGGCTTTATTGCGATGATGTCCTGGCTTATTCTGGGTGCCATTTCAATGGCCTTGCTTGCAGGCGTGGTGGCATTTGTCGTTGCCTTAACAGGCATCGGAATTGGCGGGGGTGGATTTGGCGGTGGCGGTCGAGGTGGCAGCGGCGGTGGTGGATTTAGAGGCGGTGGTGGGGGTTTTGGCGGTGGCGGTGCATCGGGAAGATGGTAATAACGCCTTCCGTCCCTATGACTCTAAAACTGTTTCGGCAATTGTATTGAAAAGAAAAAGAGAACAAGAATGAATAGTCCCACTCATGAACACCATCTTCATGCCAAAAATTCTGCTGGTTTTGAATTCAAAGATCCTGTTTGTGGAATGACTGTAACGCCACCAGGGAAGGGGCATGTTCTACACGCTGGTCACTACTACTATTTTTGTAGTGAAAAATGTTTACATAAATTTGATGCAGCCCCTTCGCAATATGACGGGTCAACGCCTCTTACTATCCAGCCAGTTGTTGAAGGGGCGATTTATACATGCCCGATGCATCCAGAGATTCGCCAGAGTGGTCCTGGTGTTTGCCCAAAATGCGGAATGGCTCTTGAACCTGAGTTGCCATCCTTGGATGACGAAGAAAATCCAGAGCTAAAAGATTTTAAACAACGCTTCTGGTGCACGCTGCCACTTACGATCATTGTTACGGTGCTTGCTATGTTCGGGCATCAATTAGGCTTACTAAGCATAACGACTCAGACCTGGGTTGAGTTTGCCTTATCCGTTCCAATTGCACTCTGGGCAGGTTGGCCTTTCTTTGAGCGTGGTTTCCAGTCGGTGATAAATCGTAGTCCAAATATGTGGACGCTCATTAGTCTTGGAACAGGGGCTGCCTTCTTCTATAGTGTTGTAGCGACTTTCATGCCGCAAGTGTTTCCAGCCTCTTTCATTGCAATGGGGCGCGTCTCAGTTTATTACGAAGCGGTTGCTGTCATCATATCGCTGACCCTGCTAGGGCAGGTTATGGAACTAAAAGCACGTTCTCAGACCTCGGCAGCAATCAAATCCTTACTAGGGCTTTCACCGAAGACAGCCCGTAGAATCGCTTCTGATGGTGTCGAAGAGGATATTCCACTTTCCAATGTCCATGTGGGTGACAAGCTCCGAATTCGTCCTGGAGAGAAAATCCCCGTTGATGGTGTCGTTCTGGAAGGGGAGAGTGCTTTAGACGAATCAATGTTAACTGGGGAACCGCTACCTGTATCCAAACGACCTGGCGATAAGGTTATTGGCGCAACCATGAATACATCAGGAAGTCTGGTGATGCGTTCAGAAAAAATTGGCTCTGCGACAGTTCTTGCCCAAATCATCCAGATGGTTTCTCAAGCGCAACGGTCTCGTGCTCCTATGCAAAGAATGGCCGATATTGTGGCTGGCTATTTTGTAGTTACGGTTGTACTTGTATCCGTGCTGACCTTCTTGATCTGGGGGGGTTTCGGGCCGCAGCCTAGCTGGGTTCATGCGCTGATTAATGCTGTAGCGGTGTTAATTATTGCGTGTCCATGCGCTCTAGGGTTAGCTACGCCTATGTCGATCATGGTGGCTACGGGCAGGGCTGCTACCCAAGGGATTCTCTTTAGAGATGCGGCCGCTATTGAAAACTTAAGGAAAGTTAATGCTCTCATCGTTGACAAAACAGGGACGCTGACCGAAGGGAAGCCAGCATTTAATAAAGCGATTGGTTCTGGTAATTTTTCAGATGTTGAAGTCTTAAGGCTTGCTGCGAGCCTTGACCAGGGAAGTGAGCACCCATTGGCAGAGGCTATTGTGCGCGCGGCACGAGAACGCGGAATATCTTTGTCAGCCCCTGAAGAATTCGAGTCAAACTCTGGGATTGGTGTTCGAGGTAAGGTCGATGGCAAATCACTCAGCCTCGGGAACACAACTTTGATGACTCAGGCGGGTGTTTCAGTTGATGCGCTTAGTACTGAAGCCGAACAGTTGCGTTCGGAGGGTGCGAGCGTTTTCTATTTGGCTGTTGATAAGCAGTTTGCGGGTTTGTTAGCTGTAGCTGACCCAATTAAGAAAACTACACCTGAGGCTCTTAAAACCTTGGCTGAATCAGGCATCAAAGTGATTATGGCAACTGGGGATGGTTTAACCACTGCCAGATCAGTGGGTGCCAAGCTAGGTATTTCTGAGGTTTATGGCGAGGTTAAGCCGCAGGACAAACTCAATCTAGTTGAGTCATTGCAGAAGCAGGGATATGTGGTTGCGATGGCTGGTGACGGCATCAACGATGCGCCAGCACTTGCAAAAGCTGATGTTGGCATTGCCATGGGTACGGGTACCGATGTGGCGATGAATAGTGCTCAACTGACCCTTGTTAAGGGCGATCTACGTGGGATTTCTGTAGCTCGTGAAATATCTGTTGGTACTGTCCGTAACATGAAGCAGAACCTTATGTTTGCATTTTTGTACAACGCACTGGGAATCCCTGTCGCAGCTGGAGCATTTTACCCTTTGACGGGTTGGCTGCTTTCGCCTTTGATTGCTGCACTTGCCATGAGTTTTAGTTCTGCTTCCGTCATTGCGAATGCATTGCGGATGCGTGGGAGCAAATAACAATGCGAGCTAAGTATGTAGTGGGAATTGCTTTACTGGGTATTGGGGTTGCAAGTTACTTGGCTGTCAAAAATCTTAGCTTTGCAGCAGATCAACCTCATTCGGAAATTGTTTACAAAGGCATAGAGTTTTTCAGAGAGTATTCGATTCGCAGCCAGTCGGAAGACATTGAAATCCCTAAAAATCTTGACGCTACCGAAAGGATACGCAGATCATCAGGCAACTACGATGCTATGTGTGCTTCATGTCATCTCAAGCCAGGAGTTGATAAATCTGAGCTTAGTGTGGGTCTTTACCCAGCGCCGCCTAATTTGTCCAAAGAACGTCAACACGCAGATCCTGCTAGAGATTTCTGGATCATAAAGCATGGTGTTAAGGGTAGTGGCATGCCCTCATGGGGTGAGGTCGGCCTTACTGACGATGAGACCTGGGACTTAGTAGCCTTTGTTCGCGTTTTGCCGCAGATGAATAGACAAGATTATTCAAACGCTATCAAGAAAGGTATGGGGCATCATCATTCACATTAGTTTGTAGCAGATTTCATATGCACCAAACTACGTTCTCGACCCTATCTGATTTCTTAGATCAGATTGTTGCCCTAATCTACCCATCAAAGCTTTGCCTTTATTTAGGACTTTCGGATCCATGGAAATTTCTGTTGGATTAGGTCGTTCATGGAGAGCAGTTAGTCGCATTCGTTGAGCAGCAATTCTGGGGCCGTGACCCACTGTGAAGGTTCCTCGTGCGATAGCCGTCATGATCCCTCGAGCAAATGGAACAAGATTTGTCTTGATTACCCCAGCTTGCCGGGCACCCTCTATCTCGTCCAGCGCTTTTTGACGGAGTTCAGCAGGGCAGGTGGTCAGTAACTCACCAATAGCAATGCTCTCTTCTGGGGTGCATTTCGGAAAAATCAGCTGATCAGAAAATTCACCACAACCACTCGAATTAATAGCATTGCTATCAACCTTAGTTGTTGTGGTTTCTGTGTTGTAGTCTCTGTATAGGGGAGGTGGGTTTTTCGGATTCACTGTAAGAGAAGAACCTGAATCCCTAGTAAAGCCGGAATCTGGCTTTACTGTAAATCCACATTCCTGATTCCCTGTAAATCCGGATTCCGCCATGAATAGGCGTTGCCGGTCAGAAAGAGGTTTCATTTGTTTTCCTGAAAAAACCGGCTTTTGTGATACTACAGGAAAACACTTCAAGTGTAGAAAATTGGCCGTGCTAATCGTTACTGGCCTAGGCTCGCCAGCAAAGCCTTGCCTTTCTTCTGGCGCGAACAGATGCGGCACGATTGATCATGTGATCAGGCTCTCAAGGTAGGGTCGCATCACATTCTGTACGCGACATAGCTGCGCGTAACGCCATATCTATGCAACAAGGCAGGTCGCGCAATCAGAAGTCTTTGAATACATCGAAGTGTTCTACAATCGGAAGCGTCGTCATAGCCACCTCAATCAGCTCAGCCCTATGGCCTTCGAGCTACTGCAATTTGGAAGTTGAAATCTGTCTAGCAAACCGGGTGAAGTCCAAATTCCCCGATTGAGTGATGTCTATAGCCTAAATCGGCTATAGGCTCAGATCACCGCGCTTAGCGGGGAGCGGGGGGTGTGCTCACTGTAGGCGTTACTGAAGCCATCTGACCGGGGTCACCGTAAATCAGGGTTAATGCAGATTCAACCTTGGGCGCCTGGCCAAAACAGGTCTTTACCACATCAGTATCCTGATACCACGCCGTATTACCCCGTGCTTCGTCCATAAAGGATTTCATGACGAGGGCAATATCAGGATTCGCCAGACCCGCTGCACGGAGTTTTTCAAAGCCCAGTGAGCAGGCCCGGGAAAGATCTTTGCCGCTGGCAGTCGATAGGATTCGCAGTTGGCTAGGGGCTGAGCTGTTGAGAATCTGCATGAAATTCTCTTTAGTGCCCGGTACGAGATGATTCAAAATGCGTTCAGCCGAAATGTTTTCACGAACGCCAAGGTTGCTGAGGTCTTCAACAGCGGGGTAGAACAAGGTTCGGAAGAACGCAAAATCCAGACGTATCGTGAACAGATGAATTTTGTCAGCAGCGGGGTCAGACTGTAGCTGCTGTATCTTTTTATCGGAAACGGCGCCCAGCTGATCTGCGCGGTAGACCGGGATCTGGATGGTATGCAAACCCTTGCGTAAGTCAGACCAGCTAAGAGAGATCGGTACGCGGGCATCAGTCATACCCTTCATCATTTTGTTGGCACGCGCCTCGGTATCGGCCAGTACGGAATTACCGACAACGGCGGTGGCGCCACCTACCAGGGCTGAAGTACCGCCTGTGGCTACCAGGGTTGCCGCACCCAGCAATAATTTGGCAGAACCGACAAAATCACTATTGGAATCAATGGCGCTGCGCACATTAATGGTCAGCGATAGCCTGCCGGGATTGAGGAGTGATCGAACACCCAGTACGGAAAGTGGTACCACCTGAATCGGGGTTGTGCTCAGCGATGCACACTCTGCGCCATTTTCCCGGCCGTCAAATGTGGCAACCGGTATATCCATCTGATCCGTTCGGCTTTTAAAGCCGTTGCTGGTGACTGATAGCACCAGTTGAACCTTGTCCGAACCCCAGAAATTACTAGAGGCGAGCCGGGCACAGCTTCCTACGGGCACAACCTCTGAGGTGACGTTGACGTAGCCATCGCCACCTGAGCCGTCCTTTAGCCAGCTGGGCGGATCTGTCCTTGTCTGGGTTGGGTGCATCTCCGGAAAAAAGAAGGTGCTTGCCTGTGATGCGATTGGCAGTATCAGGCACACGCACAAAAACGCCTGCTTGAAGCAGGGTTTTAGCATCTTGAAATAGGCGGAGTGCATTCGCGGATTTTACCCGCGTTAACCATGTGTGAAGTGAATGCTATGAGATTGCAGGCAGCACTTAAAGCAGTTTGGTACCCAGCCACCAGGCTCCTGCAGCAATTAATGCGCTGCAGGGGATGGTTAGAATCCAGGCCCAGACAATATTGCCAGCTACGCCCCAACGTACACGGCGGGCTCCACGGGTGGAACCCACACCGGCGATGGCACCGGTAATGGTGTGTGTGGTGGAGACCGGAATGCCCAGAGCGGTAGCAAAAAACAGGGTCATGGCACCGGCACTGTTGGCACAGAAACCCCGCGCCTGGTTCAGCTTGGTGATGCGGTTGCCCATAGTTTTAACAATGCGCCAGCCACCGAACATGGTACCCAGGCCCATTGCCGTGTAGCAGGACAAGACCACCCAGGCAGGCACATGATCGCCAGATTTGGAAACACCTGCGGCAATCAGCAGCATCCAGATAATACCGATTGTTTTCTGGGCATCATTGCCACCATGGCCTAGGCTGTAACCAGCAGCGGATACCAGCTGCAGTCGGCGGAAATGTTTGTCGACCTTGCTTGGCGACATATTTCGACACAGCCAGGACACGATCACCATCATTAAACTCCCGATGGTGAAGCCGAGGAATGGGGCAATAAAGATGAAGGCGATGATCTTGAGTACGCCAGCCGAGATAAGGCTACCGAATCCGGCCTTGGCAACGGCTGCGCCGACCAGACCGCCCACAAGCGCGTGCGAAGAAGAAGAAGGAATGCCGTAGTACCAGGTAACCACATTCCAGACGATCGCACCGATAAGCGCACCGAAGATGAGGTAGTGATCGACAATAGACGGATCAATGGTGCCTTTACCAATGGTCCCGGCGACCTTGAGCTCAAACAGGAAGTAGGCGAGAAAGTTAAAAGCCGCCGCCCAGATCACTGCCTGATGGGGTTTTAATACGCGGGTTGAAACAATCGTGGCAATTGAATTTGCCGCATCGTGAAAGCCGTTCATAAAATCAAACAGCAATGCCACGATCACAAGGGTGATGATCACCCCCAGGCTCATTTGCAGATTATCCATAAGGCGCGATCAGGAGTTTTCGAGAACGATCGCTTCAACCGTACCGGACACATCTTTACAACGATCCGATACCGATTCGAGCAACTCGTAAATTTCCTTCAGCTTGATCACCTGGCGCACATCGGGTTCTTCACGGAATACCTTAGACATCAACTCGCGCAGCATGCGGTCTGCGTCCGATTCCAAGTCATCGATCTGGTGGCAGATGGTCAGAATGTGCGGGCCGTTCTGCATGCTGTCCAACAGCTTCACGACGGCAGTAATATGGTTACAGCAGCGGGAGGTGACTTCGGCGAGGGCAACAGCTTCCTGTGGTACTTGCTTGATGTCGTAGAGCGATACGGACTCAGCCACATCCTGGATGATGTCTAGAATGTCATCCATCCCGCTAATCAGTTCGTGAATTTCGTCGCGATCAAATGGCGTAATAAAGGACTTGTGCAACTGCGCCAGTGTTTCGTGGGTAATCTTGTCGGCCTCGCGCTCAACCGTATCAATTTCTTCGGCAAGGCGATCTACATGGTCGGCATTGGTCGCTAAGGCACCGATCAGCTGGGTCAGCAGTTCGCCACCTTTGGCAATCAGAGCTGCGTGTGCGTTGAAATGATCAAAATACTTGCCTTCTTTAGGCATCAGCTTGCCGAACATGGGAGTCCTATTTGTTTCATAAAATCGAAATGATATTGTAATCCCTGTGTAAGCTATTGAGTGAGATATGTTGCGAGTTAGAATGGTGGCTATCTGCTTTGAAAGCCTTAGTTATGCACATTGCGTCATACCCCGTTTGTTTACTTGTAACGCTCTTAACCGCCTGTTCGCTAACGCAAAATCCGGTAGCAGTTTCAGAGGGAGGAGCGGTTCAATCGCCAATCGCCCAGTCGTCCAGTACAAACGAGACTGTTTCATCTACACCTGTTAAACCCGTAGTGAACACCTCTGTTCCTAGTGCTGCGCCGGTGGCTAAACAAGCGCTGCAATTATCTGCGATATCGGTCATTGCCAAGGCAGCACAGAAGAATGCACAGAGCACCAGAAAATACGTAGGAGAAACCCTGCAAGGTCAGGCGAAATTCATCAAAGCCCCTAAGGGAAATCCGAACGCCATGGTTGCCGATGTGCGTGTTACAGGTTTGGGTGAAGTGTCGCTCTGGTGCCGGAATGTGTTGGGTGTTGCGCCGGCAGGGCGGGTAATGGCTTTTGAAGGCACGCTCACCGGGAGCGTTTATACTTCAGAAGACTTTAGTCACGATGTGACCATGAAAGACTGCCGGTTCCGCGAATAGAGAGACCGGCAGCTTTTGAACCTTGATTAGGCTTCAGCTTTCTTCAGGATTGCGTACAGCTCGTCCTTCAGGTGCAGCTTTTCTTTTTTCAGGGTTTCGATTTCTTCTTGTGTACCCGACTCAACGTGGGCTTCCATGTTCTTGATCTTCTGATCCAGATCATTGTGCTTGTCGAACAGGTTGGTGAAATGACGGTCAGTCGTCTTAAGGCGGGTGATCAGCTCACGGTATTCGGGAAACATGCTAACTCCGGTAATAAAGGACAGGGACGACAAATCGCCCACGTAGTGATTTTACGCTGATGGGCGCTGTGCCGCCAGCTTATTGCGGTTGATTGCGGTTAATTTTGCCGTTAATTCGTTTGAAGAAGCTCAGTTTTTCGGGGAAATGCTGCGTTACCCAGGCAACGAGTGTGTATTTGATCAGCTTGCCTGCAAAAAGTGCGATGAATGCTTCCAGAATGCGGTCATCCACAATGCCAAAGAAGATCAGCAGAGGCATCTGGGGGAGGGGCGAAGCACCTACGCCGAAGATTGCCCAGACGCCATAATCACCAATCCATCGCGACGCGTCTGCCCAGGTTTCGGGGCTGATCAGATTCGGGAATAAGTGGTGAATCTCGTTATAACCGAGCAGATGGGCAACGCCCACGACCACAGCACCCGCGGCCGCACTACCTAGAGAGCACGCCGTGCTTAACGTGAGCCAACGCCGGGGTGCCATCATCACGGCAGTGACAATCACCGCCGTTACCGGGTATGCCGCCGTCAACGTGCCACCAAATGACAGCAGTGCGCTTAGGCCGAGTAGATGATTGCCTTTGTTGGCTTTCTCCATCCAGACCTGAAGTTTGCTCTCCAGCTTATCGAGCCGTTTACCCATTAGTCGATGCGGTTCTTGCGCTGTATCAATTCGATTTTGTAACCATCCGGGTCATCAACAAAAGCAATCACTGTATTGCCATGTTTCATCGGACCGGCCTCGCGCACTACCTTGCCACCCGCTTCACGAATTTTGTCACAGGCGGCGTAGGCGTCTTCTACTTCCAGTGCAATGTGGCCGTAGGCGTTGCCAAGATCATATTGGGTTACGCCCCAGTTATAGGTGAGCTCGATGACGGCCTGCTCTGATTCGGTACCGTAGCCTACAAAGGCCAGCGTGAACTTACCCTCGGGGTAATCGTTCTTGCGCAGCAGCGACATCCCCAAAATGCGGGTGTAGAAATCCAGTGACCTGTCGAGATCGCCAATACGCAGCATGGTGTGCAGTAAACGCATAATCAGTCTTCAGGTTTAGGCAAAAAGAATTAGCGCCAGAATGCCGCCCAGGATGAGCCATTTGCCCGCGTAGTAGAGATTGCGGTTACGTGACTTCAGGCCTTTGGCCCAGACACGGCCTTTGTAAACCACGCCAAAGACTTTATTCAGCACGCCGGTTTTGTCGCCATCTGAATTTGGTGAGGCTGCAGCGCCAACGACATAACGACCGAACCAGCGGTTAAAGGCTTGAATCCACGAGCCGGCCAGTGGGCGTTCGACATCACAGAAGAAAATCAGACGGTCTTTGTCGGTCTCGTTTTCAGCGTAGTGAATGAACGTTTCATCAAAGAACACGCTCTTGCCATCGCGCCAGCTATAGCGCTCACCATCCACGTCAATAAAGCAGCGGTCATCATTCGGGGTGGAGAGACCGAGGTGATAACGGATCGAGCCGGCATACGGATCACGGTGCTTGACCAGGCGGGCGCCCGGCGGCAGGTGCGTAAACATGGCGGCCTTTACATTCGGTACTTGTTTGAGCAAGCCACAGGTGACTGGGCAAAGCTCTTCGGCCGAAGGGTGTGCGGTGTCATACCATTTCAGGTAAAAGCGCTTCCAGCCTGTGCGGAAGAAAGAGTTGAAGCCTACATCGTTGTATGTGTCCGAGGCTTTGATCTGGCCCAGTTCGGCCAACTTGAGGCCTTCTTCGCGGATCTTTTCCCAGTTATCGTCAAAGATCTTCATTTCAGGGAATTCTTTGGCGTCCAGGTAAGGCACATTAGGCACCGTTGAAGCGGCATAAAGCAGCACATTCACCGGCGCCAGGAAGGTGGAGTGATCCGTAATCTGGCGGAAAGGGCGTAGACGTACACGGCCACGGAAGTGCACGAACATGGTCGACAGCACGAAAATCCAGATAATGGTCCACTTCACAGGCGTTACCTCTTAAGTCTTTGACGCAAAGCATCATTATCCCCGCCACAGGGCTTCCATGGCAAATCGTCGGTTCTCTGCCGAGTGGCTGGTAGAATCTGGGCATGAGCCTGGTCGAACAAGTCGCTGATGTATTTACCCCTGAAGGACCGCTGGCTCGTCAGATTCCCGCCTTCAAAGCACGGCGGCAACAGACCGAAATGGCGGAACGCATCGCTGATGCCATTAAGGCCGATGCCGCTTGCCTAGTCGAAGCGGGCACCGGCACCGGTAAAACCTTTGCCTATCTCGTACCGGCCATGCTGTCCGGTGGCAAAGTCGTGCTCTCGACCGGTACTAAAACCCTGCAGGATCAACTGTTCGAACGCGACATCCCCACGGTTCGCGAAGCACTGGGTGCGCCCATACGCGTTGCTTTGCTGAAAGGACGCAGTAACTACGTGTGCCTGCATCATCTGGAGCGGGCACACAGCGAAGGCCGCTTTCTGCAAAAGGAAGACGCTCGCCACATTACGAATATTCTGCGCTTTTCAAAAATGACCAAGCGCGGTGATAAGGCCGAGTGTGCCGATGTGCCTGAGTCGGCATCGGTCTGGCATATGGCCACCTCTACCAAAGACAATTGTCTGGGGAGCGAATGCGCCCAGTATGAGGACTGCTTTGTGGTCAAGGCGCGTCGGGAAGCCCTGGAAGCCGATCTGGTGGTCGTCAATCATCACCTCTTTTTTGCCGATGTGGCGCTTAAAGAAGAGGGTATGGCCGAACTACTGCCCAACTGCAACACCGTCATCTTTGATGAAGCGCATCAATTGCCCGAAACTGCCGGTATCTTTTTCGGGCAGCGTTTCTCAAGCACTCAGGTGATGGATCTGGCGCAGGACGTTCGCCTGTCGGCGCTGGCCGAAGCGCGGGATTGTCTGGATCTGCCGGTACAAAGCGCCGCGTTGGATAAAGCAGCTAAAGATTTTCGTTTGACACTGGGTAACGATACCGTACGTCAACCGGCCAGCAATATGCTCAAGCATGCCGAGTTTCTCAAAGGGTTAGAGACACTCGCGGAACGGCTGGATCTTATGACGGCACTGCTGGAGACCCAGGCCGGACGGTCACCCGATCTGGAAAGGGCTTGGCAACGTTCTCAGGCGCTGGGTCAGGATCTACAACGTTGGAAAAATGGTGCGCTCAGGCAAGCGCCGGTTGCTGAAGCGGCAGGCGGCTATGTGTACTGGGTAGAAACGCTGGGGCACGGGTTGCACCTACATGCCACACCGCTATCGGTGGCGGAACCTTTTACCAAACTCATGGCGAGTAGCCCTCGTAGTTGGGTTTTTACTTCGGCCACACTGGCCGTACAGGGTGATTTCGGCCATTACAAAGAAGCCATGGGGCTGCACGATATTGCATCCTATTGCTGGGACAGCCCATTTGATTACGGCACCCAGGCCATGCTCTGCTGCCCAACCGATTTGCCCGACCCGAATAGCCCGGAATATACCGAGCGCCTAGTCGATACAGCGCTACCGCTCATTCTGGCCGCGCAGGGCCGCACCTTCTTTTTGTGTACCTCGCTACGGGCCATGCAAAAGGTGCGTACCCAGCTTGAAACCCGTCTGGCATTTCATCAGCCGGAGATCACTGTGCTTTGCCAGGGCGATGCCGCTAAAAACGAATTGCTTCGCCGGTTCCGGGAATCTGGCAATGCCGTTCTCGTTGGTTCGCAGAGCTTCTGGGAAGGCGTTGATGTGCCCGGCGATGCGCTCTCGCTCGTCGTGATCGATAAACTGCCCTTCGCAGCGCCTGATGATCCGGTGCTTTCTGCACGGATTGATGCGTTGAATCGTCAGGGTAAAAATGCCTTCATGCATTATCAGTTGCCGCACGCGGTTATTAATGTGAAGCAGGGTGCAGGTCGATTGATTCGTAGTGAACGGGATCAAGGCGTTCTCGTGATTGGGGACCCGCGTCTGGTGACCAAAGCCTATGGCAAAAAAGTCTGGCGTAGTTTGCCGCCCATGGCACGCACACGGGATATTGCCGAAGCAGAAACCTTTCTGATCAACACCCTTAAAGATCATGTTGCCTGATCGCCATCTTCTGGAAACTACGCTCGGTGCTGGTGCGCTCAGCGAGCGCCCGCATCTGTTTTCCGACAGCCTTGTCGAATTGCCTGCTTCAGAGCGGGCGATGCTGGCCGACTTTGTACAGGCGGTTACGACGCTTGTTGCCATGCCTACCTATCAGGCGGCAGTCGCCGCACGACAAGGTACAACCGTAGCGCAACAGACACCGGGTGTCTGTCTTGGCTTTGATTTTCATCGTACGCCTGATGGACCCAAGCTCATTGAGATCAACACCAATGCAGGGGGTAGCTTGTTGATGACGCTGCTCAACCGCGCGTGGGCATTGAATCAAACCGCCGACACTGCCGAGCAGGCACTTATTGCCATGTTTAAAGATGAATGGCGGGCTTGGGGTACTGAACGGCCACTAAAAACAATTGCCATCGTTGATGAAAGCCCGGAACAGCAATATCTGCACCCGGAGTTTGTGCGCTGGCAAAAGCTGTTTGAAGCGCAAGGCATTGAGACCATTGTCTGTGGGCCAGAAGCACTGCTCTGCAATAGCACCGGACAATTGAGTTATCAGAGTATTGGCATTGACCTCGTTTATAACCGGATGACAGATTTCAGTCTGGATAGTGCAGCATCAGGTGCGTTGGCGCAGTGCTGGCAAGCGCAAGTATCCGGCATTAAAACAGGTACGCTAATCACACCGCACCCTGTTGCCCATGCGCTCTGGGCAGATAAACGTAACCTGGATTGGCTATCAGATCCGGAACGCCTGGCAGCTTTCGGTTTGAATGCCGAGACCATTGCACAGATTGTGCGTTGTGTACCACGTACGGTACCCGTGTTGCCGACGCAGGCCGAGCATTTCTGGGCCGCACGCAAGACTTTGTTCTTCAAACCGCAGGCGGGTTTTGGTTCGCGCGCGACGTACCGCGGTGAAAAGCTCACCAAGCGGGTGTTTGAAGAAATCCTGCAAGGCGGTTACGTGGCACAAGATTTTGTAGCACCACCGGAACTTGTTCTGAGCGCTACTGATCAGGCAGAACCTGTAACGCTCAAGTATGACTTACGGGTTTATGCCTATAACGGACAGATTCAGTTATTGGCGGCACGTTTGTATCAGGGTCAGACAACCAACTTCCGCACACCCGGGGGCGGCTTTGCCCCGGTACGGGTTGTTTAAAAACTCTTAGTGCACAACAGTCCGGCCCGTCACGGATTTATATTCCGCAGGCGCATTGGCCGCATCGGTCACTAAACGTTGCTCAAGTTCCTGTAGTACTTCGCTAAGGGCTTGCTGCTGACCATTGATAAGCGCCTGGGTCGATTTATCGGCGAGCGGTACGCGTTTGGTAATACGTGGGGTAGAGAACATCCCGTTCTTGCCATTAAAGCTACTGCTCGCATAAAACTGGATCGTTACAACGGCGGTGGGTTGATCCCGATAGTCCCCACAGAACTCATCAATCACCCCTTGTAACTGATACATCGGGAAGAAGGTCGTTGGCTGTTCAATAATCAGCGTGAACGCATTGGACTGGGTTAACCATTTTTGCGTGGCATTGGCCACCATGTCGCGCGGGTAAACCAGATAAACGTTGTAGAAGTCCTTCTCATATTTATTGTCTGACATCCGGTAAACCAGCGATTTACCATCGTAGGGCGCATTCGCTGAAAAGTTACCCATCTTCAGGTGCATATTCACCGGGGTGGCGCGTGGGGCGGCTGTTCGCTCTGGCATGACCAGCCAGCTACTCTGATCCGGATTAGGGCGAGAGAGTGAGCAGGCACCAAGGATGAGCATTGCGAGCGTGGGCATGACCCAGTAACGGACAGTCTTCCTGAACGGGTTGCTAGAGACAAAGGTTGTAGCGGTAGTCATAGGAATTCCTGAAGGCAGCAGTTAGGGAGCAACGCGCTTGGGCGGTTGGCCAAACAGCAGCCACGATGGATAGTCATTGGCCTTTTGCGAAAGATCATTCACATTGTTAGTGATCTGCCTTACGTTGTCGGCAGAAATGGTCAGATCACCCTGCATCGTCGTGAGTGTCTGACGCAGCACAATAATCGAACCCGTGAGTTGTTCAATCAATACGGCCAGTTCCTGATTGTCCGTGGCCTTGTTTACTTTGCCGAGCAGCGTATTGAGCTGCTTCACTGACTCGTTCAGCCCATTGCCTTTGCCACCATCGCCAGCCACCATCCCATTGAGATTGATGAGAAGTGTGTTTACTTCTTCTTGTGTTTTGGACAGATTCAGGTGGTTAAAGTTCTTCAAGGCATCTTCAACACTGTCGAGCAGAATATTTACCGGGCTAGGCTGGGAGGGCACAACCGGATAGTCAGCTGTCCAGCTGAACGGTAGCTCTCTTAATTTGTCCGGGTCTTTCACAAAATCCAGTTCGATGTAGTTAATGCCGGTAATGCCTTGCCCACGGATCTGGGCACGCATGCCGTCCTTGACCATTTTCTCAATGTATTCGGCGTTGTCGTGGTTAAGTTTTTCTACGGTCATGCGCACCACCACATACTGGCGGCGTTCAATCGGTGGCACATCTTTTTCATAGAGCGAACCGGACAGGCCAATAAAACTGACCTGACCGACACGTACGCCACGAAATCGAACGGGGGCGCCTACATCCAAACCCTGTACCGATTCTTTAATGTACGTTTCCACCACCATGGTTTTGGTGAACAGGTTTTTAGCGCCAAAGATTAGAACCAAGGCAACAAGGGAGGCGGCACCAATCAGCACAAAGATGCCGAGTCGATAATATTGAGCGCTATTTCGGTTGGACATGGTGAATTTCAGGCCGGTATTGTTGCGGGTTGAAGAGGGAGTTCATCGTGCGCGACATCGGCGCCCCGATTGAAGAATTTGCGGACTTGCGGGTTATCGCTATGCTCACGAAGCCAGCGTGGATCACCATCGGCGATAATGCCTTTGGTGTCTTTGTCGAGCATGATGATGCGATCGGCAATCGTATAGATGCTGGGCAGCTCATGCGTCACCACCACGAAGGTAATGCCCAGATTGCGTGAAATTGACAGAATCGTTTGATCCAGCTCCGCTGAAGTGATCGGGTCAAGGCCTGCAGACGGCTCATCCAGAAAGAGAATGTCCGGATCCAATGCCATGGCGCGGGCAATCGCAGCGCGTTTCTGCATGCCGCCACTAATCTCTGAAGGCATGAAAGATTCGAAAGGCAGCAGCCCCACGAGGTCGAGCTTGCAACGCGCTATCAAAGACATTTCGTCCTGGCTCAGCTGTGTATATTCTTCCAGAAACAGGCGGACATTTTCCAGCAGATTCATAGAACCGAACAGCGCGCCTTGCTGGTACATCACGCCAAACCGGGTAAGAATCTGTTGGCGTTCCTCCCCTTCGGCCGTGACGATATTCTGTCCTTCAATCAGCACCGAGCCACATGGCGGGTCGTACAGGCCAATCATGTTTTTAAGCAGACTGGATTTGCCGCAACCCGAACCACCCAGAATCACAAAAACTTCGCCACGTTTGACCGAGAAGTTCAGGTTCTGTAGCACGATATTGCTGCCGTAACCGACCGTCAGATCTTTGACTTCAATGATGCTTTCAGCGGTTTTGTTCTGATCGATCGGCATGGCATCAGAACCCGGTTTTGTAAGAGATATAAGCGAAGAGGCCGTCTACCATTACGATCAGAATCAGGCTGGAAACAACGGCACGGGTGGCCGATAAACCTACAGCCGCAGCCCCTGTGCCTGTTTGCATGCCACGTAGACAGCCTACACCGGCAATGATCAGACCAAATAATAGGGATTTGGTTAGCCCCGACATAATGTCGTTGACGTGAATGGTTTTAAGGACCGCTTCGTAAAAAGTCACAAAGGGAATCTGGTAAGCCAGCATGGTGAGCGAGGCAGCAAACACCCCGATCAGATCTGAAAACAACGACAGGATGGGCGCTACCAGCAGGCCAGCCAGCATGCGCGGCAATACCAGAAAACGAATCGGGTCGATGCCACCAGTAACAAGTGCATCGACTTCATTGTTCACTGTCATGGTGCCAATCTCTGCGGCAAATGCGGCCGAAGATCGACCTGCCAGCAAGATCGCTGTCATCAGTGGGCCGAGCTCGCGGAAGATCGATAGCGATACCAGATTGGCCACAAAGGTTTCGGCACCGAATTGTTTGAGCCCGATTGCCGATTGAAAGGCCAGAATCACACCAATCAGAAAAGCCACGAGCGAAACGATCGGCAGCGCAGCTACACCGGCTTCTACTGCCACGTTAATAAAGTCGTTCCAACGTACCTGGCGGGGGTAGCGTATGGCCCAGCCGATGCTGCTGGCAATCTGGCCGATAAAAACCGTCTGCTGTTTTGCGTCTTCAGCCAATTCATAGGCGCCACGACCCACCCGTTCGATCAGGTTGGTATGAACATGGTGATTGGTATCTGCCGGCGGAAACAGGTTCGCGATAGGGCGGTATTGATCAATCAGAGGCTGATAGCGCGCATCCATATTGGCCAGCGTTAGTTGGCCACCAGCAGCTTCCTGTACGTGCTCAAGATCAATGATGAACGCAATACCTGCACCATCCAGGTATGTGACCTGCTGGAAGTCTATGGTCAGATGGCTGCCCGACCTTGACCCTGATCCTGACTGTGCCAGCCAGGCCATTTGATCATCTTTCGCCTGTGACCACAGCCAACCTAGGGTATGCGCATTCAAATGACCCGATAGCTTAAGTGTCGCCACCGCACCATCACAATGCCAGTCTGCCAATGCATGAGGTGCATCGTTGGCAGGCTGCATCGAAATTGATTGGGTCATCTTCTAATTCTAGCGGTAGATGCAGTAGATTGATTAAATACGTTTCTTATTCCGGATACGCCTGGGTGAAATAAAGTGCTTCCATCAGTTGCCCCGGTTGATTCAGTGAACCAAACCATCGTTGATAGAGTTCTCCAATTACCGGGGTGCGGTAAGTGCGGGATAGCGTTGCGTTTACCGCCCAACGTAGGTCCGGATCAGTCTTGTGCATCATGATGGCGTAATACTCCGGCGCAAAGTCCTGGGGCAGCATGCGGAAGCGGGTGCCAAGCTTTGAACGGATAAGTTGATCAAACATCAACAGGCGGTCGCCAGCAACAGCGTCGACTTCTTTATTTGCCAGCATATTGCCGGCGGCTTCGAAGCTTTTGGCTTCAATCAGCGTTGCCTGCATCTGGCCGCTGGCAATGGCTTGTTTCATCAGCTTGCTGGTGGTGGTATTGCGAACTACCGCCAGCTTCTTGTCTGTCAGATGATCGAGTTTTTCCAGGTTGGCATCATTGCGTACGGCAAAGGTCGCGCCCTGGATAAAAGTTGTAAGACTAAAAGCAAAGTTGCGTTGGCGGTCCAGTGTATTCGACGTGGCAGCGCATTCCAGATCTGCATCGCCCGATTCAATAGCGTCGAAGCGCGAGCGGGTATTGGTTTTGATCCAGCGCACATCCATCAGCTTCATATCCAGCTGTGTCACCAGTTGCGAAGCCACAATCTTGCATAGGTCAACGGTATAGCCGGTAGGCAGCCCATCATCGCCGGTGAGTGAAAATGGGGATTGGTTCGGGTCATAGGCAATGGTGAGCGTTTGCTTGTCACGAATACGTTGGATAACGGGTCCATTGAGTGGTGCAGGAGCGGTTGCCTCATTGGTCTGGGCTTGAGCGACTGCTGTGCCTATCGTCAGACTGGTTGCAAAAATCAGGGCTGCAAGGAGGGTTCGGTAACAACGCATAGAGATATCCAATAGGGTGCAGCAGTGATTAATGAGATGTAACTTGTGCCAGACCCATGGGTTCTGGCTTGAAAATACTGGCGGCCATGGTTTTGAGATGCGGGCTGATGATGGGCGCAAAATCCATCTGCGCCAGAATGTCACGCTCCAGGTCGACGCCCGGCGCGATCTCGGTCAGCATCATACCCTCGGGCGTCAGCTCAAAAACGCAGCGCTCGGTAATGTAAATCACCGGCTGCTGGCGTTCTGAAGCAAATCTACCGCTAAAGGTCATTTGTTCAACCGCACTCACGAATTTGCGCGCACGGCCCTCCTGGTCGATGCGCAAGACGCCATTTTCTACAGATATCTTTAGGCCATCCGCCGTAAAAGTCCCCACAAAGACCACCTTCTTGGATGACTGGCTAATATCAATAAAGCCGCCACTACCGGCCAGTTTGGGCCCGAATCGTGAGACGTTAAGGTTGCCTTGGGCATCAGCCTGAGCCAGGCCTAGGAAAGCAATATCAATACCGCCGCCATCGTAAAAGTCGAACTGATAAGGTTGATCGATCACGGCATCATGATTTACGGCAGCACCAAAGTTCAGCCCGCCCTGGGGAATGCCCCCCACAATGCCGGGCTCGGCCGTTAGTGTCATAAAGTCATTGATGCCTTCTTCTGTCGCAACGTTGGCCACCCCCTCCGGCATGCCGATACCCAGATTAACGACCGATCCCGGCCGCAGTTCTAGTGCTGCACGTCGGGCGATGATCTTGCGTTCCGTCAGCGGCATCGGCTGCACGGCATCAAGCGCTACACGCTCATGGCCGGCAAAGGCGGCATTAAATTGCTCGGCAAAGGTTTGTTGATGATAGGCGGGGTTTTCCGCAACCACCACATAATCGACCAGCATGCCGGGAATGCGTACATCCTTCGGATTCAGTGCGCCGCGCTCGGTTAATCGCTCTACTTGAACGATCACTTTGCCCCCGGAATTGTGCGTCGCCATGGCCACCGCTAACGATTCAAGCGTTAGGGCTTCATTTTCCATGGTGATATTACCTGCGCCATCGGCAGTCGTGCCGCGCAAAAAGGCCACATGAATCGGGAAGGTTTTGTAACGCAGATATTCCTTGCCATCGATTTCTGTCAGGAAGACATAGTCTTCCGTCGTACGTTCGTTGAGCTTGCCCCCATCCTGGCGCGGGTCAATAAAGGTATGCAGTCCTACGTGCGTCGTCAGGCACGGTTTGCCCGAGGCGATGTCCCGATACAACTGCGAGAGTACCCCTTGCGGCAGGTTATAGGCTTCGATCTGGTTGCTGGTGGCCAGCGCACCGACTTTAGGAATCAGCCCCCAATGGCCGCCAACCACCCGCCTGAGTAATCCCGGTGGCGCCAGGTGGTTCAGGCCGCGGTCTTTGCCATCACCCTGGCCAGCGCCAAATACCAACGTCAGGTCACGCGGAAGGCCGGTGTCGTTAAAGTGCGCTTCCAGGGCAATGGCCAGGTTTTCGGGGAAGCCGATGCCTACAAAGCCGCAGGTGGCTAGCGTCTGGCCGGACTGAACCAGAGCAGCGGCAGCACGAGCGCTAATCACCTTAGTGTGTGTGCCCGATGCCGAATCGGCTGAACCTGTCAGAGGGGAAGGCGCCATGGGGTTCATGTTGTTTGTTCCTGATTGGGGCTAAACTTCAATGAAACGGTTCTACGCGACTTGAAAAAGCAGATTTAGCCTACATATTGCCAAAAGATCATGGCGCTTGGTGAAAACCGGCCCACCAATTAGAACAATACAAAGGAAAACCATGCGATTCGACAAACTGACCACCAAGTTTCAACAGGCTCTGGCCGATGCCCAGAGCATTGCACTCGCCAACGACTGTGGCTTCATCGAGCCGGCACATCTGCTGCTGGCCATGATTCAGGAGTCGGATGGCGGTATCCGTTCGCTGCTGGAGCGTTCGGGCGTTAATGTCACGGCCTTGACCCGTGAGACCGAAGCGCTCGTGAAACGCCTACCGCAGGTGCAGGGCACCGGTGGCGAAATGCAGGCTTCGCGCGATCTGGGTAACCTGCTCAACCTCTGCGATAAGGAAGCCGCCAAGCGTGGCGACCAGTTCATCGCCTCTGAACTCTTTCTGCTCGCCCTCTGTGATGACAAGGGGGAAACCGGCCGTCTCTGCCGCGACAACGGGCTCAACCGTAAATCGCTGGAGCTGGCCATTCAGACTGTGCGTGGTGGCCAGGGCGTCGATTCGTCCGATGCCGAAAGCCAGCGCGAAGCCCTCAAGAAATACTGCCTGGATTTGACCGAGCGTGCCCGTCTGGGCAAGCTGGATCCCGTGATCGGTCGGGATGATGAAATCCGCCGATCCATCCAGATTCTGCAGCGTCGCAGCAAGAACAACCCTGTCCTTATCGGCGAACCGGGTGTGGGTAAAACCGCTATCGTCGAAGGTCTGGCGCAACGCATCATCAACGAAGAAGTACCGGAAACCCTCAAGGGCAAGAAGGTGCTGTCGCTCGATATGGCCGCGCTGCTGGCCGGTGCCAAGTACCGGGGTGAGTTCGAAGAACGCCTGAAGGCCGTGCTCAAGGATATCGCCGCCGAAGAAGGCAAGATTATTCTCTTCATCGACGAAATTCACACCATGGTCGGCGCCGGCAAGGCCGAAGGGGCTATGGATGCCGGCAATATGCTGAAGCCTGCGCTCGCCCGTGGTGAGCTGCACTGCATCGGTGCCACCACGCTGGACGAATACCGCAAGTACGTCGAGAAAGATGCCGCCCTGGAACGTCGCTTCCAGAAAGTCATGGTCGAAGAACCATCGGTTGAGTCGACTATTGCCATTCTGCGCGGTCTGCAGGAGCGCTATGAAGTCCACCACGGCGTTGAGATTACTGACCCGGCCATTGTTGCCGCGGCCGAGCTCTCGCATCGTTACATCACAGACCGCTTCCTGCCGGATAAAGCCATCGACCTGATCGATGAAGCTGCCGCCAAGATCAAGATGGAAATCGACTCCAAGCCTGAGCAGATGGACAAGCTTGACCGTCGTCTGATCCAGCTCAAGATCGAGCGCGAAGCCGTCAAGAAAGAAAAGGACGAAGCCTCGCAGAAGCGCCTGTCGCTGATCGAAGAAGAGATCAATACCCTGGGCAAAGAATACGCCGACCTGGACGAAATCTGGCGCGCCGAGAAATCGACGCTGCAGGGCTCGTCACAAGTGCGCGAAGAAATCGAAAAGCTGCGCCTGCAAATGGCTGAGCTGCAGCGCAAGGGTCAGTTCGACAAACTGGCCGAGCTTCAGTACGGCAAGCTGCCAGAACTTGAAGCCAAGCTGAAAGTGGCTGAAAGCAAAGGCGATGCTGCCAATGCCGAAGCCACCAAGCACAAGCTGCTACGTACCGAAGTCGGTGCCGAAGAAATCGCCGAAGTGGTCTCGCGGGCAACGGGTATCCCCGTGTCCAAGATGATGGAAGGCGAGCGCGCCAAGTTGCTGCAGATGGAAAGCTATCTGCAAAACCGCGTGATCGGGCAGAAAGAAGCGCTGCGTCTGGTCTCTGAAACCATTCGTCGCTCGCGTGCCGGGCTGTCAGACCCGAACCGGCCGTATGGTTCCTTTCTGTTTCTGGGCCCAACGGGCGTCGGTAAAACCGAGCTCACCAAAGCCCTGGCCGAATTCCTCTTTGACTCACAGGATCACCTGATCCGTCTCGACATGAGCGAATTCATGGAGAAGCACTCGGTCGCCCGTCTGATCGGCGCACCTCCGGGCTACGTTGGTTACGACGAGGGCGGTTATCTGACTGAGGCCGTCCGCCGTAACCCATACAGCGTGATCCTGCTCGACGAAGTCGAGAAGGCCCACCCGGATGTATTCAACGTGCTGCTGCAGGTGCTGGACGATGGCCGCCTGACCGATGGTCAGGGTCGTACCGTGGACTTCCGTAACACTGTGATCATCATGACCTCCAACCTGGGCAGTCAGATGATTCAGCAGATGGCGGGTGATGACTATGGCGTGATCAAACTGGCTGTGATGGCGGAAGTGAAGACATTCTTCCGTCCGGAATTCATTAACCGGATTGACGATGTCATCGTCTTCCATGCGCTGGATGAGAAAAACATCCGTGATATTGGTCGTATCCAGCTGCGTTATCTGGAGAAACGCCTGGTCGCCATGGATATGGGATTGGAAGTGTCTGATGCGGCCCTTGATCGGATTGCCGAATCAGGTTTCGACCCGGTCTTTGGTGCGCGTCCGCTCAAGCGGGCGATCCAGGCCGAGATCGAGAATCCGCTGGCCACGCATATTCTTGAAGGCGACTTTGGTCCAAAGGATGTGATCAAAGTGGATTGCAAGAAGGGCAAGATGGTTTTTACGAAGTAAGGAGACCGGCTCAGGAGAAGGCGACCGAAAGGTCGCCTTTTTCATTGGTAGAATTCGCCATGGCTGAAATCTACGTAAGTACTGATGTTGAAGCAGATGGTCCAATCCCCGGGCCCCATTCCATGTTGTCTTTTGCCTCCGCCGCTTATACGGCGGACAAACAGCTGATCGGCACCTTTAGCGCCAATCTGGAGCTACTGCCCGACGCCAAGGGGCATCCGCTCACCATGAAGTGGTGGAAAACCGAGCCGGAAGCATGGGCGGCCTGTAGACAGGATCTACAGGATCCCAAAGAGGCGATGAAGGAATACGTTAAATGGGTGAAGAAGCTCCCAGGCAAGGCGGTGTTCGTGGCCTATCCCGCCGGTTTCGATTTCACCTTCATGTTCTGGTACATGATGAAGTTTACGGGGGAAT
>CAZCGW010000007.1:0-84539 GCA_964498255.1 uncultured Dechloromonas sp. | reverse complement strand
TCGGCGGCAATGATGGGCCACGAGTTTTCGGCTCTGTTGATGCCTGAACGCGTGGGGATCGATCAGGCACGTCATCATCGAGCGTGGTGTTATCGTCTTTGGGCGGATCTTGCCGCAAGCTTTCGGACGAATCTAACGGCGCGCTTACGTTAGTAACAGGCTTTGCAGATCCTGCATTACGGATCATCTGTCGAGTAATCTCGCCATCGCCATGGAGCAGATGTTCAACGGCTTCCGGATTCTTCTCTTGGAGCTTGACTAGGCTCCAGACACTCTCTGCGCCACGTATACGCCCTTCATCAAAAGCGGCCCGGATTTTGGCAGGAGCTTCAATCAAGGCAAGGTGGTAAAGGATGTAATTTGAGGATTCGCCTAATCTCTCAGCTATGTACTTGTTCTTTTCTCCGAGATCCTTGCGCTTCTGGATGAAGCGTGCGATGTCCAACGGATGCAAGCCTGCGCGCTTGGTGTTCTCAGCGACCTGTGAATAATCGTCAAAGACTTCTGCATCGGTTTGAACAATCACAGGAACTTTGGGTAAGCTTGCGGCCAGTGCAGCTCTGTAACGACGAGCACCGTGAATGATCTTGTAGATACCATCCACTGCTGGTCTAACTGCTATAGGAGCTTGTATACCTCGAATCTTTACATCATCGATAAGGGCCTGTATGGCTTCATCATCAAAGACTTGTCGGGGTTGATCTGTATCTTCAATGACGTTTTTCAGATCAATGGCCAGAACAACGCCAATCTGGTTAGGATCCTTAGACCCTCCCATTTGCGCCTGCTTTTCAGCCATCATTTTGTTCAGGGTTGCGACAGAGAAAATCGATGAGGGCTTTTTCTCACTCATGATCTTCTCCAGTTACGCCCAGCGTCATCTTGCCAAGCAAACTATCAAACACGCGACGGACTGTAGGAAGCGCAGAACGTGCCTGGCTATTGCTTTTTGCGAATTCGGCCAATGAAATCCCTTCGGCTTGCACTTGTAGCAATGCCTGGCGCTTTGGAATGCTTAATAGACGACCTTGATCGTCGCAGACAAACGACCCCATAGATCCTGAATCAATCAGGTCGTTCATGATCGCCTTCTGCTTTTCCGTGGCTTCTACCTTATTTGGCAGGAAACCTAAAAATTTAAGACCCGGATTGAACTCACGAATGGTTGGGATGCTCCGGGGGCCAGAGAGCAGCGTTGTAATGCCTTCCATGCATTCAGGCGTGAATTCAATTGGTGCCAGCACAAAATCTGCGCAAGCCATGGCGCAGACAATGCTGTGATCCATGCCGCTAGGCGTGTCCAGAATACAAAGATCAAAGTGCTGATCTGCCTGTTGCATAAAGTGATTTAGATTGTGGACAGCGTTATCTCCGATATATTCACCATTGGCATCGGTGGCCATCATCTGCTCGGTAATTGTTGATTTGATAGTGGAATCGCTGCAGAGCACAGTGAACGCGCTATCTCCGAAATCAATATTTGCGATCCGATCGCGGTAAACCTGGGTGGTACTAAATGGTAGCTTCTGGACGCCTTCACCCCGCAGCAGGCAGGAGCTAGTGTTCATCTGATCGTCAATATCTACCACTAAGACACGGAGGCCTTTAGCGTGAGCATGGCGAGCCAGTTGGCAAACGAGCATGGTCTTGCCGGTGCCGCCTTTCATCATCGTTACAAGAAGTTTTTTCATGAGGTGTGCTCCTTACAGGTTTGGCATGGATAATTAGTGAGTGCTAGGTTTGGACAGTCTTAATTGCTTTGATCGCTTGACTGGCGAAGTAGCTTTAAGCAACGAATCAACGATTTGGTCGTTTCAAAAGGATCTTTGACCGCGCCGGTAGACACGCCTTCGAGAACGAGGTTGCGGATGAGGTCGTAATCAATCTTGGGAAGCGTCGTGCTATCGATGTTTGTTTCTTCTGGCATGGCGTTACTCCTTTATGAGGTAGAAGCCTTGCCGAGCAAGCGGACAAGGCATGGATGAATTGCAATGGATGCGAGGATTCCGAATGGGCCGCCCAGCAGATAGGCTGCGACCTCCAGTCCGTTGGTTGGACCCGGCATGATTTTGAGTACGGTGAGATTGGCGGCGCCAATACCGAAGCTGGTCACAAAGGACAACAGTCGGTGGCCACCATTGACGTTGAGCGACTGCAGGCCAAGGAACAGGACCAGTGCAAATGTCGAGGCAAAAAGGAGAAGCGCGTTCATCGTGCGCCCCCTGCCCTGCTGACAATAAATCTTGCAGGCAACAAAAAAGCCGCTACGCATACAGGATGCATAACGGCTTTAGAAAAAATTAGGCGAGCGCTAACAGAGGCGCTTGCATGTGCCTTTTTTGGTGGGTCGGGTGGGATTCGAACCCACGACCAACGGATTAAAAGTCCGCTGCTCTACCGACTGAGCTACCGACCCCCAGTGCACAACAAAGAGGCAACATTCTAGTTTCTAAAGATAGATCAGTCAAGTTTAGCCATTGGCATACAATGAGCCGTTAATTTGATCAAAAAGCTGCTTAAAGATGCCATTGAATGCCCGTAGTTACCCGTTATCGCCTGATTGGTGCGGGATGAGTGAAGCAGACCTGCGTAAAAGTCTTCTTAGTTACTTTGATGCATCTTTTGAACGCTATGAATCGTTATTTGGGTGTTTAGGGGCTGATGCGGCTTATTACGAGAAGTCCATTTCGTTGCGTCACCCGCTTATCTTTTACTTTGGGCATACCGCTACGTTCTTTGTGAACAAGTTGTTGTTGGCTAAGTTGATCCCGGAACGGATTAACCCTCGCTTCGAAGCGATGTTTGCTGTAGGCGTGGATGAGATGAGTTGGGATGATCTTGATGAAACCAACTACGATTGGCCCAGCGTTGCAGAAGTTAAAGCCTATAGACAGCAAGTTAAGGCTGCTGTGACGAAAGTGATTTGCGAGGCTCCCTGGCAGGGGGCAATGGGTTGGGACAATCCTTGGTGGGCGATCCTGATGGGTATTGAGCACGAGCTCATCCATCTAGAAACCTCATCCGTACTCATTCGTCAGCACCGCCTGACGTACGTTCAGCCGCAACCTGATTGGACGCCAGCCCTAGTGACTGGCATTAGTCTTGAAGCAGTGCTAAAAAATTCATTGATTGAAGTGTCAGCGGGTGAGGTTAAACTCGGTAAGGGAAGCCCACATCTGGACGCATGCGCTGTAGATGGCGATGCCCGGTGTTATGGATGGGACAACGAGTATGGGGCATACGTTGCGGAAGTACCGGCGTTCAGTGCGAGCCGGATGCTGGTATCTAATGCCGAGTTCTTGAGTTTTGTAGAAGCTGATGGCTACGCCACAGACCGTTATTGGAATGAAGAGGCTTTAGCTTGGCGCAATTTCGCCCACGCAGCATCCCCCTCTTTCTGGGTGCGTCAGTCGGATGGCTGGTATTTGCGCCTAATGACCGATGTTGTGGCTATGCCCTGGGATTGGCCGGTAGAAGTGAATTGCCATGAGGCTGCAGCGTTCTGTAGCTGGAAGGCAGAAACAATCGGTGCAGCCGTTCGGTTGCCAACCGAAGACGAGTGGTATCGCTTATATGACATTGCCGGTGTAACACCCGAAACTGCTGCTCAGCGTCGATTGGCTGGTGGTGCCAGTTCTGTTGCGGTTGATCGATTTGCACACGGCGATTTCTACGATGTTGTCGGTAATGTCTGGCAGTGGACATGCACGCCTATTTATCCCTTTGCCGGTTTCGAAGCACATCCGTTGTACGATGACTTTTCGATTCCGACATTTGATCAGCGGCATAACCTGATTAAAGGTGGTTCGTGGATTTCCTGTGGCAACGAAGCAATGCGTGCTTCACGCTATGCATTCCGTAGACACTTCTTTCAGCATGCCGGATTTCGTTATGTCGTAGGCGAAGCACCGCGCGTACCGCAAGTTTCACGCTATGAAGATGATGCCTTGCTAGCGCAGTATGCTGAATTCCATTTCGGTCAGACTTATTTTGATGTGCCCAATTTTCCTAAAGCCGTGGCGGAGATTGCCCTGGAAGTGATGAAGGACAAACCGCTGAATCGCGCGCTGGATATTGGGTGCGCGGTTGGTCGCAGCAGTTTTGAATTGGCAAAGGGGTTGCCCGGGCGATCCGGCTTCCAATCGGTGATAGGGGTCGATTTTTCTGCGCGCTTTATTAACCTTGCCGATGAGCTGATTCGCGATGGACGCGTTCGCTATGCGCTTACGGATGAAGGTGCCCTTCAATCTTTCCGTGAGATCTCTTTAGAAACGCTGGGTTTGCTGGATTGTGCGAAACGGGTTGGTTTCTGGCAGGGCGATGCCTGTAATCTGAAAGAGACCTATGGTGATTTTGATCTGGTGGTTGCGGCGAATCTGATTGATCGTCTTTATGATCCAGCCAAGTTTCTGGATGAGATTGGTAAACGCATTGTGTCCGGGGGCGTGTTGGTATTGACTTCACCTTATACCTGGTTAGAAGAACACACGCCGAAGCAACAATGGCTTGGCGGGTTTAAGCGTGATGGCGAACGCTATACAACGTTGGACGCATTGCGTGAGCACTTGGGTCGTGACTTTGTGCCGCTGGGCGAGCCACGGGATGTGCCATTCGTGATTCGTGAAACATCCCGTAAATTTCAGCACACCGTTGCCCAGCTAACGTGCTGGGAGCGCAGATGCTGATTTCCGTTAGCGGTTAACGTAGGGTGTGGGATCGGCAATGCCCGCTGCGGTAAATCCTTCGGCGCGTAGCGCACAGGAGTCGCAATGTCCGCAGGCTTTGCCCTCCGGCGTCGCCTGGTAGCAGGAAACAGTAAGGCTGTAGTCCACGCCTAATTCGGTACCCATGCGGATGATGTCCGCTTTGCTCATATCAATCAGCGGCGCGTGTACGCGAAAGCGCGCGCCTTCTACGCCTGCTTTGGTGGCAAGGTTGGCCATCTGTTCGAAAGCGGCGATATATTCCGGACGGCAATCCGGGTAGCCGGAATAGTCCACGGCATTAACCCCCAGAAAGATATCCCGGCTATTGAGCGTTTCCGCTAACGCCAGCGCCAATGACAACATCACGGTGTTGCGGGCTGGCACATAGGTGCTGGGGATGCCGGGTTGGCTATGTGCTTCCGGCACCGTCATGGAGAGGTCGGTGAGCGCGGAGCCGCCAAACTGGTTCATGTCCACATGAACAACCCGGTGGCTGAGTGCACCCAGTGCTTTGGCCTGACGAAGCGATGCATCCAATTCTGCGCGATGGCGCTGGCCATAATCGAATGCAATGGCGTGACAAGCAAAGCCTTGGTCGCGGGCAATGGCCAGCGTGGTAGCGGAATCCAGACCGCCGGAGAGCAGCACAACGGCTGGTGGGGCATTGTGTTCGCTATTTGCCACGCGCATCACTCCAGAGGAGTTTGTGAAGTTGAATCTGGAAGCGCACGTTCAGGCCATCGGCCAAAATCCATTCGGCAAGATCGGTGGGGTTCAGTTGCCCAGCCACCGGAGATAGGACTACATCGCAACGTGCGGGGAGATCATGGGCGCTAATCATCTCTTTAGCCCATTCATAATCTGTACGTGAAGCCACGACGATTTTTACTTCATCCGTTGCTCGTAGATCAGCGATGTTGCTCAGCAGATTCTTGGCGCTTTCACCCGAACCGGGTGCTTTAAGATCCATGATGCGGGCAACGCGCGCATCCACTTGGGCGATATCGAGCGCGCCGGAGGTTTCCAGACAAACATCGTAACCGGCATCACAGAGCGCGCGAAGCAAAGGCAGGCAGGTTTTTTGTGCAAGCGGCTCACCACCGGTGACGCAGACATGTCGAGTGGGGTAGCGCGCTACTTCGGCAAGCACATCGTCAATTCGGGTTGTTGCGCCCCCGGTAAATGCATACTCGGTGTCACACCAGGTGCAGCGCAACGGGCAGCCTGTCAGGCGGACAAAGACCGTAGGTATACCCGACCGTGCCGCCTCGCCCTGTAACGAAAAGAAGATCTCGCTCAGTCGAACCGTTTGTTCGCGGTCAGCGCCTACTGTCTCTGCCATGACGCTTTACTTCTTGATTTGCTGTTTGGCAGCGCCGGCAGCCTTGGAGTCCGGATACTTGGCAACCAGATCCTTCAGTGTTTTTTGCGATTCAGCTTTCTGGCCGAGCTCTGCCTGACAGTTGGCAATGTTCGCCATGGCATCTGGCGCACGACCATTTTTCGGCCATTTTGCTAAGAGCTTCTGTTGTGAACTGATCACTTGTTTGCAGTCGCCAACAGCGTAGTAGCTGTTACCTAACCAGAACTGGGCGGCAGGCGCCTGTTCGCTTTCTGGATAGGTTTTGGTGAACTTATCAAAGGCAACGGTTGCTTCTTTGTATTTGCCTGCTTTGAAAAGGCCCAGGGCTGATTCATAAGCTTTTAGGGCAGCAGCAGTGTCGTCTGCCGGTTTGGCATCGGGTTTAGCTTCTGCTGGCGCTGATTTTGGCTCGGCTTTGATTGCCGTATCGGTAACTACCGGTGCGGCGGGTTTGGCAGCAGTTTTACCCCGGCCTGCTTCAATAGCCTGCAGGCGGTTATCTATGTCGAGGTAAAGATCTTTCTGGCGCTTCTCAAGATCGTTAATGCTATTGGTGAGCACTTCGATCTGGCCGCGAAGTTCAGAGACTTCACGGCTCATTTTTTCAGAGAGGCGGTTCTGCTCGATGAGTGTCTGGCTTGTGGATTTCTGCAAGTCAGAAATCTGTTTGCGCGCAACATCATCGTCAAACAGTCCGGCGTGCGCAGGTAGAGCACAAAGCAGACCGGCGGCACACAGTGCCGCCGGAAGGGTAAAGCGACGGGTCATTAGCAGGGTTCTCAGTACTCGCCGTTGTAGAGCATGTCGGCGCGACGGTTTTCTGTCCATGCCGCTTCATTGTCACCCAGTGCCTTTGGCTTTTCTTTGCCCAGGCTCACGGATTCGATTTGCGATTCCGGGGCGCCCATTAGCACGAGTTGTTTTTTAACGGCATCGGCACGACGCTGACCCAGGGCCAGGTTGTATTCGCGGCTACCGCGATCATCGGTGTTGCCTTGAACCAGAACGCGGGCGTTAGGTTCCGAAGCGATGAACTTGGCATGTGCTTGTAGCTGGCTGTTGTACTCCGACTTAACGTCGTACTGATCGTAGTTGAAGTAAACGCTACGCTTGGACAGCGGGCTGTTTGGATCGCGCAGCTTGGCCAGTGCAGCGGCCGAAAGCTTTGGTACGCCGGAAGTGCCGGTGGCATCAACGCTGGCTAGATCCGAGCTGTTGTCCGGGGTTGAGCTACAAGCGGCCAAGAGGGCAACGGCCAGAGCCGGTACCAGACGGATGAAATGTTTGCGAGTGATGTTTTGCACGAGTGTTGCTCCAGAAGTTTCTAGAATTGTAAGCGATCAAGCCCTTGAGATAGAAGCATTTTCCATGCCGAAGCTTAAAAACTGGTTAACGATTAGGCCCCCAGGCCGGTTCGCGGGCATCGCCATTAACCGCCGAAAGCTTCTGACGGATCTGGCCATCGGCTGAAACAGCGGCTAAAACACCCCGTCCGCCAAGGATGGTGGCGTACAGAATCATCTGGCCGTTCGGCGAGAAAGTCGGCGATTCATCGCGTTGCGAATCAGTGAGTACGGCGACCTGGCGGGTGGCCAGATCCAGCGTGGCGACACGGAAGCCACCGTCGCGACGGGTAATAAAGGCCAAGGTACGGCCATCTGGCGATGGGCGGGCGGTAACGTTGTAGTTGCCGTCAAAGCTCACACGTTGTGCGCCGCCGCCACCGGCGGGCATTTTGTAGATCTGTGGGCTGCCGCCGCGATCCGAGGTGAAGTAGATCCACTGGCCGTCTGGTGAGAAGGCTGGCTCGGTATCAATACCGCTGGTGTTGGTGATACGGGTAGCCTGACCTGTCGCTAAGGCGATGCTGTACAGCTGGGTGCCCCCTTCGCGGGAGAGCGCAACGACCAGGCGGCTACCGTCTGGCGACCAAGCGGGCGCAGAGTTAGAGCCGCGGAAGCTGGCAACCGCACGGCGCGCACCCGTTTTGAGCGTTTGTTCAAAGATTACCGGCTTGCTCTTTTCGAAAGAGACATAGGCCAGCTTGGTGCCATCGGGTGACCAGGCGGGGGAAATGATCGGCTGGTTGTACTTGAATACCGGCACAGGGTTCTGACCATCGGCATCGGCAACAATCAGCTGGTATTGAGCCGCAGGGCCATTGCCCTGCTTCAGCACATAGGCAATGCGTGATGAGAAGTAACCGGGTTGGCCGGTGAGCTTCTGGTAGATAAAGTCAGCGACTTTGTGGCCGGCCAGACGCATCTGGTTGCCCGGTACGGTGATGGTGGTGTTGCCCAGGGAGCCGCGCTTAACGATATCGGCAACGCGTACACGCACTTCAATCTGGCCGCCCGGGCGGGTAGCAGTGGCGGTGCCCAGTGCATCGGCACCCCGGCTACGCCATGCGGCAAAGTCGACGGAACTATTTTCTTCTGCAACGAGCGAGTCGGTATTGATGATGTTGAAGAGACCCGTGCTAGCTAGATCGTTGCGCACAACGGCCGCGATCTCTTTACCTAAACCCTCGTCACCACCAAAATTAGGCACCGCTACGGGGATGCGTTGCATGCCGGCACCCACGACTTCAACATTGAGTTGCGCGAAAGCTGGCGTGGCTATTAGCGTAATCAATGATAGTGCTGCCAGAAGGCCACGGGTCGTGCGCGATAGTAGTGTAGGCATTTTCATGGGAATGATTATAGTCAGTCGATGCTTAAAGGTGTCTGAGGGTTACTGTGGCGGTTTTTCAAATGGCAGGTAGGTGATATCAAGCACCCGGTCTGGGGCACGGCCTTCTGGTACCGGCAACGGCGATGACTTGCGAATCGCACGCTCAACGGCGGTGTCTAACTGGGGGTTACCGCTGGACTTAATGAGCTTTACGTCGAGAACTTCGCCTGAAGGCAACTGGGTCACGCGGAAGATGGCTGCCGGATTGCCTTGCACGTTGGGTGGCAGAATCACATTGCCACGGATCTTCGTCTTCAGTTTGGCCAGGTAGCTGCGGTCATCGCCTTTGGCGCGTTCAGCGCCAGCGGCTTTGGCTTCAGCGCCAGCCTGGGCACGCATAGCGGCTTCTCGCTGCGCGCGCGCATCAGCAGCGGCAGCCGCCTGTTGTTTTTGGGCGGCCTGCTGCTTCTGGGCGGCAATCTTCTGCTCTTCGCGCTTCAGCTCTTCAAGAAAGTCATCCTGTGCCTTTTTCTTGGCATCTTTAGTGTCAGGCTTCTTCTTGTCTTCTTTAGTGTCTTTAACGTCCTTAGCCTTTGGGTCTTTCTTGTCTGGCACCTTCTCAGGGGCCTTATCCTTTTCCGGCTTTTTGTCCTGCTTGATGGCGATGTCGGCCTTCTGATTGGCAGGTGCAGGCGTTGGCTTGGGCGGCGTCTTCACAGGCTCGGGTTTGGGCTGTGGTTTCGGCTCCGGCTTAGGTTCGGGCTTTGGTTCTGGTTTCGGGGGTGTGGGCTCAGGCTTGGGCGGCTCTGGTTGCGGTGCCGGATCACCAAAAGTCTGTGATTCACGTTGAGCCGCCGCTGTGGCGGCTGCTAACTGCTGTGGTGTCCAGATCTCGGCCTGCATGGCCGTGGGCTCACTATTTTTCCAGTTGATGCTGAGTACGAGAAAGAGCACCAGCAACAGGTGCATGGCAATCGTTAGAATTAACGCACGACGCTCGCGCGCCTTTTCTTCCGCTGCCGGGTCGAATGCCCGCGTGTCATCGCCGGCAAAGCGATGGCCATTCCAGTACGCTTTTAAACGCGACAGAAAACGAGGCAACGACAACGTAACCGCTCCGCTTACTTGCCAGTAGGTGCAACGAGCAGGCCAACGCGCTTAACCTGGGCGCGTTGTAGCTGATCCATCACTTGCAGCACGGCTTCGTAGGGCACGTTCTTGGCGCCAGCAATTAACACCGGTGTATCCGGATTGCCCTTCTGCATGGCGAGTAGCTGATCAGTCAGTTGCGGCAACGTGACCGGCTGCTCTTTGCCGTTAGCGCCACGGTCCACAATGGTGAGACTGCGATCGTCATGGACGCTCACTTCAATCGGTGCGGCAGGCGGTGTTGCTGCGGTGCCAACTGTGGGCAGATCAATGTTGCCGGTAGGCATCATCGGTGCGGTGACCATAAAGATCACCAGCAGCACGAGCATCACGTCGATATAGGGAACGACGTTGATTTCGTTTTTAAGTTTACGGCGGTTACGCATTGCGCAGCACCCTTACTTCATTTGACGCTGGAGGATGTTCGAAAACTCTTCCATGAAGGATTCGAAACGTGATGCCAGGCGATCGATGTCGTACGAGAAGCGGTTGTACGCAACCACGGCCGGGATAGCGGCAAAGAGGCCGATGGCCGTAGCGACCAGGGCTTCGGCAATGCCAGGTGCCACAGATGACAGGGTAGCCTGGCCTACATTGGCGAGTCCGCGGAAGGCGTGCATGATGCCCCAGACGGTGCCGAACAGGCCAACGTAGGGCGATACTGAACCGGTTGAGGCAAGGAAAGCCAGGTGCGATTCGATGCGATCCAGTTCGCGCTGATAGGTAGCGCGCATAGCGCGGCGAGAGCCATCCAGAATATCTTTGGATTCCAGGAGGTGTTGATCGCGTAGTTTGTTGAATTCGCGCAAACCCGATTCAAAAATCCGTTCCAGGGCGCCGGCATTGTGTCGGTCGTTAAGTGCGGCCTGGTACAGATCGTTCAGGCTGCTGCCGGACCAGAAGGATTGTTCGAACTCGGTCGCTTTTTGCTTTTCTGCGCGGATCGTCATCCACTTCAGAAAGATGTAGTACCACGACATAAAGGAAACAATGAGCAGCAGGAGCATGATGCCCTGCACGACGGCGCCGGCGTTGAGGACCAGGCTAAGAATGGACATGTCTTGTGTTGGAGTCATGATGCGTCGCTAGGTTGTAGTTGGCTATGTAGCCATACAGGTATGGAAACGGGTCGGAGAGTCTTCAGGTTGACACAGGCCAGCTTGACGCCCCCTGTGACGAGGGTTTCGCGGGTGCCGTCGGCGTTGATGCGATCTACCCACTGCTCGAATTGCATTTGAGCTCTGCCCAGGTGCGTTAGTTTCAGCCCGGCTTCGAGGCTGTCATCTAGTCGGGCAGGGCGCTTGTAATCGGCGTGCACCGATTTAACAACGAAAACAATATCTTCGGCCGCAAGCAGATCCGTCTGGTTGTGACCGAAGGTGCGCAACCATTCGGTACGGCAACGTTCGAAGAACTTCAGGTAGTTGGCGTAATAGACGACGCCACCCGCATCGGTGTCTTCGTAATAAATACGAACAGGGTGGTGGAAAATCGTCATTTTAACGAGGCCCCGATTCTTGCCAGAGCGGGATGTTGCCCTCATCCGAAGGTGCTTGCAGCCCCAGGTGATGATAGACGCGACTGGTGGCGACACGACCACGCGGCGTACGTTGCAGATACCCCTGCTGAATGAGGAAGGGTTCCAGCACGTCTTCGATGGTGTCGCGTGCTTCACCAATAGCTGCTGCGAGGTTATCAACGCCGACCGGGCCACCACCAAATTTTTCAATGACGGCGAGTAATAATTTTCGATCCATCAGATCCAGACCGACCGGGTCTACATCCAGCATGGCCAGTGCAGCATCTGCCGTGCGTGCATTAATGCCACCTTTTTGCTCGGGCGCGCGGATTTCAGCGTAATCGCGGACGCGACGTAATAGCCGGTTGGCAATACGTGGTGTGCCACGCGAACGTTTGGCGATTTCAAGCGCGCCATCATCTGCCAGCGCTAATTCCAGCAGTCGTGCGGAGCGGGCAACGATCTGTTGCAAATCATCCGGTGCGTAGAACTCGAGTCGCGCCACAATGCCGAAGCGATCACGCAACGGGTTGGTGAGCATACCGGCCCGCGTTGTAGCGCCGACCAATGTGAACGGCGGCAGGTCCAGCTTCACCGAGCGGGCGGCCGGGCCTTCACCGATCATGATGTCGATCTGGTAGTCCTCAAGCGCCGGATAGAGAATTTCTTCGACAACCGGGGAGAGGCGATGAATCTCATCGATGAACAACACATCGTGCGGTTCAAGATTAGTGAGCAGCGCGGCCAGGTCGCCCGGGCGTTCGAGTACCGGCCCGCTGGTCTGGCGCAGATTAACGCCTAGTTCGTGCGCGACGATGTGCGCTAGGGTCGTTTTGCCTAACCCAGGAGGCCCGAAGAGCAATACGTGGTCGAGCGCATCGCCGCGTTTTTTGGCGGCTTCGATAAAGAGGCCGAGCTGATCACGTACTTTGTGCTGGCCAGTGTAATCAGCCAGACGTTTCGGACGCAGCGCACGCTCTAGGGCTTCTTCCTGTCGGGAAGCGCTATTGGGTGTGATGAGCCGTTCGGCGCCTGCTGCAAAGTCGTCTGTTTCGATCACAGGCGCTCCGCGTGCGTAATGCTGTTACGGTGGTTGAGCCACTGATTGGTCACGGCAACGGCCAACGCCAGCAGCGTGGGGCCGATAAAGATGCCGACAAAACCGAAGCCGATAATGCCGCCAAAGGTGCCAAGTGCAATCAGGAGGAAGGGCAAACTGGCTGTGTGTGCAATCAGTACCGGGCGAACAACGTTATCTACGCTGCTAATGCCTGCGGCACCCCAGATCACCATAAAGATTGCCCAGCCCGTAAGGCTTTGGTCATAAAGCCAGTAGGCGGCGCCGAGCCAGATCAGTACGGGGCCAGCGGGCAGCATGGAGGTGAGGAAGGTGGCAGCGCCGAGCAGGCCGGCATTAGGCACGCCGGCGATCTTGAACCCGATGTAAGCCACCAGGCCCTGTGCCGCAGCGGTGCCAAGAATGCCAACCATTACACCGATGATGGTCTTGCCGGCCACATCCACCATGTGGGTGCCGATATCCCCACTTAGCCGGCGGGCAGCATTGCGCAGCCACATCGACCATTGTTCGCCATCACGATAGGCAAAGAAGGCGATAAAGATCGCTAACAGAATTTGCAGCACGCCATTGACTACACCTGTAGCGATGGCAGTAATCAAACGCTTGGCCGGGTCGTAAACACGTTGTAGCAGCTCCGTGCCGCTGTTGGCATCATTGAGCAAATGGTTCCAGTAAGTCTGAATGTGTTCGCCGACCAAAGGTAGTGCCAGCATCCAGCTCGGCGGATCGCCCAAGCCACCTTGGAATCGATCCTTGAGGGTTTCCACCAGAATGGCACCCGCTTTGGTAACCTGGCCGCCAAGGAAAAAGGTCGGAATCAGAATCACCACGGTAAGCAGCAGAGTCATGATGGCTGCGGCCAGCGTTTTTCGGTTACCGAGTTTTTTGACCAGCCAGGAATAAGGCATCCAGGTCGCTACGACGATAATAAGTGCCGTGAGCAGTGGCGATAGGAACGGACGCAGCACCCAGATCACGCCCACAATAAGTAGCGCGATGATCGTAATGCGGGAGATCTGTAGTCCAGGTGAATACATGCGCAGGTTCCTTGGTTGTGCCGGTTACTTCAAACCGGACAACTGTTTCAGGGCAAGGCGGATGGCGTCAGTGGTGCTGACACCGGCAGGCAGTGCTTTTATGGCGCTTTGCGCCTCGCGTGCATTGTAGCCGAGAGCGACGAGCGCATCGATGGTGTCTTGCAATGGATCGCTTGCTATTGGCTGGCCGGCTACGAGGGTTCCGGCATTGCCAGCAACCAGATCCAGTTTGCCTTTTAGTTCGAGCAGTAGGCGTTCGGCAGTTTTTTTGCCGATGCCCGGAATGCGCGTAAAACAGGCAACGTCCTGGCGGGCAATGGCTGCTGCCAGTTCATCAACGCTAAGCCCGGATAGCACGGCGAGCGCCATACGGGCCCCCACGCCAGAGATCTTGATCAGCTGACGAAAGGCGGTGCGCTCACTTTCGCTAAGAAAGCCGTACAGAAAATGACCGTCTTCGCGGACTGCCATATGAATGTGCAAGGTGACCGGCGCATCAAGGGCCGGTAGCTCGCAGAAGGTATTCATCGATACGTCGACTTCATAACCCACGCCCTGTACATCGACCATGATGGCAGGGGGCTGTTTGGCGATGAGTCGTCCGCTTAGGCGTCCGATCATGATGTGCTTCTCCGTGCGGCGGGCGCCGATTGGCTGATGGTGGCTCTGTTGAATAGTTCGCTGTCGGCCAGTGCCAGTAGGCGACCGCCTTTTTGGCGCCTGCCTGGCGCAGCCAGTTGGCCAAGACCTTGTGAGCCATGTGCGTGGCAGATGGCACAGGCCAGGGCATCGGCGGCGTCGCTGCCGGGTTCGCCGGGCAACATTAGCAGGCGCATCACCATATGAGCCACCTGTTGCTTTGCGGCTTTGCCGTGACCAACAACCGATTGCTTTACCTGCAGGGCGGTGTATTCGCTCACCGCTAGCCCCTGGGCAACCAGTGCCGTAATCGCCGCGCCGCGTGCCTGGCCAAGCAGCAGGGTGGATTGTGGATTAACGTTCGAGAAAACCTGTTCCACAGCAGCGATGTCGGGTTTGTAGGTGCCAATAATTTCAGTAATGCCCGCGTACAGCGTGTGCAGGCGTTCGGGCAGACGTTGGTTGCCATCGGATTTAATGCAGCCGCTGGCGATGTAACGTAATTTCTGCCCTTGCATCTCGATGATGCCGAAGCCAGTCATGCGCAGACCCGGATCAATCCCGAGAATGCGCGTCACCGTTGACAACGAATCAGGCCTCGTCAAAAACAGCGCTGGTGTAAACGGCCTGGACATCGTCCAGGGATTCAATAGCGTCGATCAGCTTCTGCATCTTGGCGGCATCGTCGCCGGTGAGTTCGGTTTCGTTGAGCGGGCGCATCGTCACTTCGGCCATTTCCGGTTTGAAGCCGGCAGCGGTCAGTGCTTCCTGCACAGTGCCAAAATCATTCGGTGGGCACAGCACTTCGAGTGCGCCATCGTCATGAGTCATAACGTCATCGGCGCCTGCTTCGATGGCAACGTCCATGAGTTTGGCTTCGTCGGTGCCCGGGGCAAATAGAAATTGCCCGCAATGTTGAAACTGGAATGCGACGCAGCCATCCGTACCCAGGTTGCCGCTATGCTTGGAAAATGCGTGGCGCACATCGGCAACGGTACGGGTTTTGTTATCGGTCAGGCAGTCGACGATTACCGCGGCGCCGTTGGTGCCGTAGCCTTCGTAGCGCAGTTCAACGTATTCAACGCCTTCCAATTCGCCCGTGCCTTTTTTAACCGCGCGGTCGATGTTATCGGCAGGCATGTTGACGCCTTTGGCACGATCAATAGCCATACGCAGGCGCGGGTTGAAGTTGATATCACCCCCGCCCATTTTTGCGGCTACGGTAATTTCCTTGGCGAGGCGCGAAAAGACGCGCCCACGTTTTTCATCCTGGCGACCTTTACGGTGCTGGATATTGGCCCATTTACTATGTCCTGCCATGATTGCTTTTGTGCCTTTATTTACAATAAGTTGTCTTAGACGCAGTGTGCTAACTATGTCTAATTATTGCGTGGCATTATCTCAAAAAAAGCTTGTCCAATGGGGCGAAAGCACGCGGGTCTTTTAAATATGCTTTAGTGCCCAAGACTTTTTGAACGCCATTGGTCAAATTGACGCTGGTTATGTGCGCTGACCGATTCCACGGTGTCTGGCGGTAGTTGTTTGAGGCACTCGGCGAGCGCCTCAGGGTCGGGCTTCTCACGTTTAGGAGCGTCTGCCTGGGTTTTTGCAGATTTGCCATCCCAGGCAAAGCGATTGCGATAGACCGGCGGGTCCGGCAGGCAATCGTCCTGATAGGTTGGCGGACCACCTGCTGCAAATGGTTGAAACGAAATTGTTTGCTCAAAGATCAGCGGTTTGCCGGTGGGGGTTGGCGGTAGGGGCGGCATTTTTGCGATGGCTTCACGGGCCAGTTTTTCGGCAGTTTCAGAAGTTGTCCAGAGGGTTTGAACGCTGACAATACGGCCATCCGGCGCAATTTCGATACGGAATCTCACAACGCCCTGATCAGGGCCTTCAATGGCTGTTCCCATCATGCTGCGAACCTGCTGACCCCAGTTGTAGCGATAGCGTTTGCTGTTCTTAAGGGTATATGTGCCGGCCAGCGCCCATTCTTCCGCGCTGGGTGCCGGGGGCGCTTCCATACGGGCAGGTCGTCGTTCGGCCTCGGGGTTAGCAGAAGGTAAAACGGGAATAATGGGTTCTGCTGGCGTAGCAGTAGGCAATGGCCGGTCTGCTTGATTTTGTGGCTTCGGTTTTAAAGCTACTGGTGGCGGCGGAGGCAGCTCGAGATAAACCACCTGTGCTTTGGGCTGTTCTGGCTCGTTCTTTCTGGAGCGTGCCTGGTCGTCTAGCCCGACATAAGCCACGATGCTAGCGTGTACGGCCACTGACACCAGTAGTGCCCAAAAGTATTTGTGTCGGAGAATGGGCATGGACAAGGGGCTGGTTCGATAAAGCGGGCTATTTTTGAGCAATAAGCCCGTAATGATAAGGCGCGCTAGCCTCCAAGCTTATGTGTTCTAAATTATTAAACCCCACCGCTTTGCACCAGGTTTCAGATTGGGCAGGACTTGGTCGTATTGCCAGGGGTGGTCCGCGGGGTGTTTCGATGTCGGTTCTCCAATGAATGATATAGAGCTTTCCGGCGGGTCTAAGTACTCTATAGGCCTCTGATAGCAACGCCAACGGCATTTCAATATGGAGCAGATTAAAGATGAAAGCTGCATCCTGAGTAGCATCGCCCAGACCAGTGCCACCTTCAAAGAAATCTCGTTCGAAGATCTCTAGATTCGTGAAACTCTTTTGGACTACAAGGTCATTCAGCTGCTTGATCAGTGTGGGTTCGATATCCAGCGCCGTCACAGCACCTTTAGTGCGTGTTGCGATGGGCAGGGTAAAGGTGCCATAGCCTGAACCAAACTCCACGACTCTAGGGGCTGGGGTATGCGGAAACCCCAATTGGTCTAGCACTCCCGATGGATTAAAGAAGGTGTTCCAGTATGCCTCTTTGGGCATACCGCTTTCGCGGCCTTTCATACCCGGATACGAAACTAGAACACCAGAACCTTATCGGCCCAGGCAGTCCATTCCGTGAGTTCTTTGAGGGTACTACGCTTCGGACCTTGCACTACTTCGGCCTCGGTCAAACCACGGGCATCCATGCAGGTGCCGCATAAGCCGACCTCGCCCCCCACCATTCTAACCATGTCACCCGCGTTGTAATAGCCTTCCGGCACCCGCTGACCGCTCTTAGCACAGGCGACGGCATCACCTATCAGGAAGATACGGACGGTTTCACCATCCATCTTGCTCAGTGAACGGGCCAGTCGCAGGCCGTTATAGCTGCGTTCGGTGCCGTAAGGGGCGTCGTTCAAAATAAAGAGCGTGTTCATGTCGACATCTCCAACAATTAATTGGCTAAGGGCCGGTTGCCCGTCTTGATGCTGCTCTTGAGACTTTCAAAATCACGGCGCACGCTGCCCTGTGTGATGAGCCCGGACTTGGCCTGTTTCGGGACATTCTCGATATCGAGCACATCGGCCACTACCTGGTAGCTTGCTGCACCATTAAAGTCTTTGCCGTCCGCCACAATCATTTGCTTGCCGTAAAACACGGCGGGTGCCGGTAATCCCGGAGCCAGCGTGGAAGGCAGGAGCTGAATCGGCACAATGTAGTTATTAGCTACTTCGGCAGCGACTTGGATGTTGCCATTGCATCTCTGGCCTGGCGGATCCTTGGCAATAAAGGTCAGCACCTTTAAGCCATTTTTGGTTTCCGAATTAGGCACGGGCATGGATGCTTCCAGAGCCTGGGCGTTGACTTGGCCAACCACAACCACACTTGCCAGAATGGTGAGCAACTTCTTCATGGAGTTTCTCCTAGTGGGGGTGCTTTACGTGTTTGCTTCGATGGGAAATCCTGCGGCCTGCCATTCGGCAACCCCGTAGGAAAGTTTGGAGGCCTTGAAGCCCTTCGCCTGCAGCAATGCAATGGCCTCATCTGACCAACGGCAGAATGGTCCGCGGCAATAGGCCACCACTTTGATCTCGGGGGAGATGGCGTTGAGGCTTTGTCGGATTTCCTCAATAGGGACAGAACGTGCCAGGGGCAAATGACCGGCGGCATACTCTTCGGCGGGGCGCACATCGAGCAACATCGCCTCACCGGCGCGTATTTTTTTGAGCAAGGTTTGATGGCCTTCAACGCTGGCGCTGGATTGCTGGCTCCCGATTTCGGCTAATTTAAGGCTGAACTCTACGAGATGGGACTCGGCAACATCTCGAAGCCGTACAAGCAAACCGGGTACATCATCGCCACTGAGGGCATACACCATGAATTTGCCGTCCCGCTCGCTTTCAACCAGATTGGCGCTCTTCAGCGCTTTTAGATGCGCACTGGCAAGCTTGATGTCGATATGAGCCTGAGCCGCGATCTGATCAACGGTCTTGGTACCTTGCGCTAGTAGGTCAAGTAACTCTAAGCGCTTAGGGCTTGCCAGCGCTTTACTGATGCGGGCAACCTGTTCGTAGAGGGGGGTCTTCGAGTTTGTCATTGCAAACATTCTAATGTTTTTTAGAATGTTTGCAATGAACGCTGCAATGATCCTGTAAACGGACCATGCTGCACTTGATGGGTTAGTTTTTAAGCCGGCACTAGGTAAGAACGCAGCGACTTTAGCGCTTTCGCTTCGATCTGGCGTACGCGTTCGGCAGAAACACCGTACTCATCTGCCAGCTCCTGCAGCGTGGCACCGCTGTCATCTGCCAGCCAACGGGCTTGCACGATGTGACGGCTACGATCATCCAGCTGGGCCAATGCATTTTGCAGGCCTTCCGATTGCAGACGATCCTGATCGCGACCTTCCAGAACCGCAGTGGGTTCCATGGTGTCATCGGCTAGATAGTCGATCGGAGCGAATTGATCTTCGTCGCTGACATCCGGGCCCGGATCCAGCGCAACATCACGCCCGGTGAGGCGCATGTTCATTTCGCGTACATCGGCTTCCGATACGTTCAGCTGCGTTGCAATGCTTTCCGTGGTGGCCTGATCCAGGTGGCTGTTGTTGCCCTTCATGCTGCGCAGGTTGAAGAACAGTTTGCGCTGAGCCTTCGTGGTCGCCACTTTAACGAGACGCCAATTTTTGAGGACGTACTCGTGGATTTCAGCCTTGATCCAGTGCATGGCAAATGACACCAGACGCACACCGCGCTCCGGGTCGAAGCGTTTCACGGCCTTCATCAGACCGATGTTGCCTTCTTGGATCAGGTCGGCATGCGGCAGACCATAGCCCAGATACTGACGCGCAGTTGAAACTACCAGGCGCAGGTGAGACACGATGAGCTGACGGGCAGCGTCCAGATCGTCCTGGTCGCGCAGGCGACGAGCAAGGCTCTGCTCTTCCTGTTCGGTGAGCATAGGATATTGCTGAACGGCACGGATGTAGGCGTCCAGGTTGCCAACCGGCGATGGCATCGCGGTCAAAGCATTGATTTTGGGGTTTGCAATAGTCATTGCAGTCGTAGTCATGAATTTCCTCTCGTTATTATCGTTGTTTTGGCACTCAAAGCAATAGAGTGCTAAAACCGCGAAAAGTTCCCGGAAATCCGAATTATTTTTAGGGGACGACGATCAGAAAGCCAAAGGTCAAAAAAAGCACCAATAAAACAGTGCCTTGCATCAGGTTTGTGCGTTCGGTCGCCAGGGCGATATTGGCGACCCACAGCGTGGCTAACAACATGACCATTTCGTTATTAGGCAAGCCGAGAATGAGTTGGTGCCCCATCAGGGTTGCTGCCAGCAGAATAGCGGGTACGCTTAGCGACAGGGTGGCAAGTCCGCTCCCCAGGGCAATATTCACGGATCGCTGGAGGCGGTTATGCAAGGCGGCGTTAACGGAAGCGAGGCATTCCGGTGCCAGAATCAGGAGCGCGACAAATAGGCCGCCCAGCGCTTCGGGCAGATTTTTGGCTTCTAGTTGGTCATCAATTAGCACTGCCAGCTCTTCGGCCAGAAAAACAACCAGAAACAAATTGCCGACCAGCCAGGCGATGCTGGTCCAGAGCTCTTTGCGGGTGTAGGTGCGTTTGTGTTTTCGTTCGGTACTTCCGGCATCAAAAGTGAGCGGTTCAGGAGCGGAGCGGTCCTTGAACATCTGGCGATGCCGACGGGTCTGGATAAACAGAAAGATGGCATAGAGCACGATCGACACGATGGCGATAAAAACTTCCTGTGCCAGCGCCAATGTAGGCCCGATGGTGGTGGCCGTGAAGTTGGGCAGGATCAGGGCAAGAATCGCCAGGGGAACGATCAGTCCCAGGTAGGTGAGTGCGCCTTCGGTGTTAACGGTTTGTTGTCGGTGCACAAACGCGCCAATAAACATGGCCAGCCCCAACATCAGGCCAACGGTAATCATTACTGTTGCAGCAATCGTGTCGCGCACAAAGGTGGGGTTGTTTTCGTTGTGGCCGAGCACGGTGATCATGATGGCCACTTCGATGATGGTGGCTGACATGGTCAGGATCAGCGTGCCGTAGGGCTCGCCCAGCATTTCTGCCAGTTCATCTGCGTGGTGAGTGACACGGAAGATGGCAGAGAGGGTGATCAGGAACAGTATGCTGGCAATCCAGCCACGGGCAGTCCATTCAGAGAGAATGGCGGGTGTGCTGATGATTGTTGCGGCGGTGATCAGGCAGAGAAAAAACGGCCACTCGCGCTTTAGGGTATTTGTCATCGTCAGGGAAGTTTAGCCGAGCAGGGCTTCAGCAAAGGCGCGTGCGCTAAAAGGCTGCAGGTCTTCGACTTGTTCGCCAACGCCAATATAACGAACGGGCTTCGGACATTGCTTGGCAATAGCGGCAATGACGCCGCCTTTGGCTGAGCCATCCAGCTTGGTGATCACCAGCCCGGTAACGCCGATGGCCTTGTCGAAAGCTTTAACCTGGCCGATCGCATTCTGGCCGATGGTGCCGTCCAGCACCAGCAGCACCTCGTGCGGTGCGCTTTCTTCGGCTTTGGTGATGACGCGGCGGATTTTGGCAATTTCATCCATCAGATGCATCTGTGTGGGCAAACGGCCGGCGGTATCGGCTAAAACGATATCAATGCCCCGGGCTTTGGCAGCATGAACCGCATCAAAGATAACTGCAGAGGGGTCGCCGCCTTCCTGTGCGATAACGGTGACGTTATTGCGTTCCCCCCAGGCTTGCAGCTGTTCGCGTGCAGCTGCGCGGAAGGTGTCGCCGGCGGCCAGAAGAACGGAGTGACCTGCCGCCTGAAAGTGATGTGCAAGTTTGCCCAAGGTGGTGGTTTTGCCGGCGCCATTGATGCCGGCCACCATGATGACAAAGGGCGAGCCCGGCGGCGGTGTGATCTGCAACGGCGCCTCAAGGGGCTGCAGCAGATCGGTCAGGCAATCCACCATGGCCGTCTGAATGCTTTCTGCCGTCTGCAGATTTTGTTTACGGGCGCGTTGGCGCAGATCTTCGATCAGAATCACGGTGGCTTCGACGCCAACGTCTGCCGATAGGAGCAGCGCTTCTAGCTCTTCCAGCAGCTCATCATCCACCTGGCCGCGCGCAAAAAGACTGCGTACCGAGCCACCAATCTGTTGCCGCGTCTTTGTGAGACCCGCAAAAAGACGTTCGCGCCAGGAGCGGCGAGGTTGGGTATCGGTGGCGTCAGACATGGTGGCAGGGGTATCCTTGTGAATCTTTGATTCTAGCCTAGATAAAATAGCTTATGCGATTACGAACAACCCTGGGGCTTTTCTCGTTTTGTGCAGCGCTCGTCATACCTACATGCGTATGGGCGGCTACCGATGCCGACAACACCTTTGAAACAAGGCTTGCCAATGGCATGCGCGTGGTTGTTCGCGAAGATCACCGCGCGCCAACGGCGGTGCAGATGGTTTGGTATCGGGTGGGCAGCATTGATGAACGGGATGGCGTGACGGGCGTTGCGCACGTGACCGAACACATGATGTTCAAAGGCACGCCCAGTATAGGTCCGGGTGAGTTCAACCGACGGGTTGCGGCTGTTGGCGGGCGTGACAATGCCTTTACCAGCACGGATTACACCGCTTATTTTCAGCAGGTTCCGGCGACCCAGCTAAAAACCGTCATGGCACTCGAGGCCGATCGGATGCGTCATTTAACCCTGGAGCCTGCTGGTTACAGCAAGGAAATCCAGGTGATTATGGAAGAGCGCCGGATGCGTACCGACGATCAATCCGGTGCACGGGTGCATGAAGCGATGAATGCCGTTGCCTGGCAGGCACACCCTTATCGCCGCCCGGTGATTGGCTGGATGAGTGACCTGGAGCAGATGACTGTCGCTGATGTGCGTGACTGGTATCGCCGCTGGTATGTGCCCAATAACGCCACGCTTGTGGTTGTGGGTGACGTAAACCATCAGCAGGTGTTTGGATGGGCGCGGCAGACTTACGGTGCAATCCCTGCACGCGCACTGCCGGAGCGTAAGCAATTCGAGGAGCCCGTGCAGGCAGGGAAACGACAGCTGGATGTAAAAGCGCCGGCGGACTTGCCTTTGTTAGTAATGGGCTGGAAGGTGCCCCGGCTGAACGATCCGCGCAAGGATGTTGACCCCTATGCACTGGAAATGCTGGCGCAGATTCTGGATGGTCACGAGGCCGCCCGGTTGCCTACGGCACTGGTGAAAGAACAGCAGGTCGCGGTTTCGGTCGACACCAGTTACGACAGCACCAACCGCGGACCAAGTATGTTTATGCTGCAGGCATCACCGCGTCCGGGGTATACCGTTGATCAGTTGGAGCAAGCCATTCGCGGTGCGCTCGCCGAGGTGGCCAATAAGGGTGTGACGGAACAGGAGTTAGCGCGGGCGCGGAGTCAGCTGCGCTCTTCCGAGGTGTACAAAAAAGACTCGATGATGGGGCAGGCGATGGAAATCGGCATGCTCGAAACCTTGGGCTACGGCTGGCAGGCGAGTCCGTTAATGCTGGATAAACTGAATCAAGTGACCATTGCCGATATTCAACGGGTCGCACAAAGCTATTTCAAAGATGATCAGCTAACAATTGCTCGGTTGGTACCACAACCTCTGGATGCAGCGGAGCTTGCTGCACGTGCCAAACGGGCTGAAGCAGTGCAAGCCGGAGGTCGTCACTAATGAACGCTACGAATTTAAACGCCGGAACTAGAGCTATGAAGCGCTTCGTGATGACATCAGTGCTTATGTTGGCGGCTTTGCTGAGCGCTCAAGCGCAAGCTGCGCCGGTCCAGTCCTGGACTACCGCTCAGGGCACGCGCGTTTACTTTATTGAAACGCATGCCCTGCCCATTGTGGATGTGCAGATCAGTTTTCTGGCAGGTTCGGCATTTGATCTGCCCAACAAAGTAGGCCTCGCATCCATGACAGCGAGTTTGCTGGACCAGGGTGCGGGTACGCGTAACGAAAAAGACGTGGCGGAGGCGCTCGCTGATATCGGCGCCCAGATGACTGCTGCCGCGGGCATGGATAGCGCGAGCGTGACGTTGCGGACGCTGTCCGATCCGGATCGCCGGGCCACGGCTGTTGGTTTGATGAGCGATGCAATTGCACGGCCTCATTTTGATGGCGGTGTTTTTAAACGTGACCAGGCGCGCAGCATCGCAGCATTGAAAGAGGCATTAACCAAACCGCAGGTGCTGTCACAGCGCGCTTACATGGCAGCGATTTATCCTGATCACCCCTATGGCCGTGTGGCAACACCGGAGTCGGTGGCCGCGATTAACCGTGCCGATCTGGAACAGTTCTGGCGAGCGCATTACAGTGCTGCCCGTGCCAGCATTGCCCTGGTGGGCGATCTGTCACGTGCCGAGGCGGAAGCGCTGGCGCTGCAACTGACGGCATCGTTGCCTGCTGATCAGGCAGGCGTACCACGGACGCTGCCTAAACCGGCAGCTACTGCAGCCAAGGTGGTGCGAGTCGATCATCCGGCATCGCAGGCGCATTTGCTGGTGGGCATGCCATCGGTAGCACGTGATGATCCGGAACAGATTGCACTGCAGGTGGGCAATTACACTTTGGGCGGTGGTGGCTTCGTGTCGTTGCTCACGAAAGCCGTACGTGAAGACCGGGGTTATGCCTACAGTGTGTACAGTTATTTCGACCCTAAGCTGGTTGAGGGCCCTTTTACGATTGGCCTTGAAACCAAACGCACTCAGGCTGATGATGCATTGAACGTGGTGAATGCCGTGCTCGGCGATTATCTGAAGCACGGCCCTACAGCCGCACAGCTGAAGGCTGCGCAAGACAACCTGGCAGGGGGCTTTGCACTACGCATCGATTCGAATAGCAAGTTGGCTGCTAATCTGGGTGTGATGGCGTTTTACGGGTTGCCAACGGATTGGTTGGAAAAGTATCCGGAGCGCATCAGAGCCTTGACGCCGGAAGCGATTCGCAGCGCTTTCCAGAAACACGTTAAACCGGAGCAGTTGGTCACGGTGCGCACGGCGGCTGACTAAGCATGGCAAAACCAGCAGCATCGGCGCGGCCGAATCAGGTACGGATTATCGGCGGCAAGCATCGTGGCCGGAAACTGCCGGTCGCTGATGCGCCAGGTTTAAGGCCTACGCCGGATCGGGTGCGAGAGACTCTGTTTAATTGGCTAGGTCAGAATTTATCAGGGTGGCGGTGCTTGGATCTGTTTGCCGGGTCAGGCGCACTGGGGTTTGAGGCGGCGTCACGTGGCGCGGCATCGGTGGTGCTGGTGGAGCAGCTACCAGCCGTTGCGCGCAGCTTGCAGGCGGCGGCCGAGTTGCTGAAAGAACCTGCGCTGAGTGTGGTGTGTACGGATGCGCAGGCCTACCTTAAAAAACCCGTGCCGCCGCTGGATCTGGTGTTTGTAGATCCGCCCTATGGACAGGGTTGGCTGGATCGGATCATCATGCCCTTGTTGCCGCATCTGGCAGACGATGCCCGACTTTATGTCGAGGCCGAGTCGGCGCTGCCGGATGTGCTGGCGCCGGGATTGCATTGTCTAAAACGTGGGCAAGCAGGCCTGGTGCATTATCATCTTTATTCTTTCGAGACTTCTGCCGGATCTGCCTGACATGCTGAAACGTGAAATCGCCATTTACCCGGGTACGTTTGACCCGCTAACCTGTGGTCATGAGGATCTGGTGCGCCGCGCTGCCGGTATGTTTGACGAGGTAGTGCTGGCGATTGCCGAGAGCCGATCAAAGAATCCGGTGTTCAGTCTGCAAGAGCGGATCGATATGGCCAAAACGGTGCTTGCACCATTGGACAATGTGCGTGTGGTGGGATTTGATGGCCTACTGATGGATTTTGTGCACGAGCAGAGTGCAAAGATTCTGATTCGCGGCCTGCGCGCCGTGTCAGATTTCGAGTATGAGTTTCAGATGGCCGGCATGAACCGTCGTCTGTACCCGGAAGTGGAAACGGTCTTTCTAACGCCGGGTGAGCGCCATATGTTTGTTTCGGCCACGATGGTGCGTGAAATTGCCCGCCTCGGTGGCGATGTCAGTTCCTTTGTCTCGCCGCATATCAATGCCTGTTTTGTGAAGCGCGGTTGGGGCAAACCATCTCCCTAATGCGTGTGGGGTGGCTAAAAACCCCGCAATCAGGGACAATTCGCCCCTAATTACCCTATTTAATCGTTGTCCAGGAGTCTGCTATGTCGCTCATGATTACTGATGAGTGCATCAACTGTGATGTCTGTGAACCTGAGTGCCCTAATGAGGCAATCTCGCAAGGTCCGGAAATCTATGTGATCGATCCGAATAAGTGCACGGAATGTGTAGGCCACTACGATGAGCCGCAGTGCCAACAGGTGTGCCCGGTGGATTGCATTCCTAAGGATCCGGCGAACGAAGAAAACCAGGAACAGCTCTGGGCCAAGTACGAGAAGCTGACCGGTAAGTAAAAATCGCGCGGAGGCGCGGTGTCTGGTATGTGCTCGTAGCTCAGATGCCGCTACGCGCCAATTCGCTACTCACGCACACCCGCCCCCACGCTTTGTATGTATTTGGTTATTTCTGGCAGTGCGGGCAGTAAAACGTTGATCGTCCCGCTTGTCGGATTCTCCGGACTGGTTTGCCGCAACCCACGCAGGGTTGTCTCTCGCGCTCGTACACGGCGCATTGCAGCTGAAAGCAGCCTGCACCGCCATCAGAATGCACATAGTCTCTAACGCTGGAGCCGCCGGCGGCAACGGCCGCTGACAAAGTTTTTTTAACGGCATCTGCGAGCAAATCGCAGCGGGCAGCGCTGATGCGCTGCGCCGTACGTAGCGGTGAGATCCCCGAGAGAAATAAACTTTCAGCCGCATAGATGTTGCCGATGCCAACAATTAGGTGGCTATCCATGAGTACAGGTTTGATCGGGCCGCTACGCTTGTGTAGGTGTTCGTGCAGCCAGGCGCCATTAAACTGGTCTTCAAGCGGTTCGACCCCCAGCACAGCCATCAAGGGGTGATCCATCAGGGGTGTTGCATCGTCGTGCCAGAGCAGGGCGCCGAATCGTCTCGGGTCCCTTAGCCTTAAGATCTTGTCGCCAAAGGCAATGTCTACATGATCATGCGTCTGGGGCGGTGTTTCCGGCGTTACGATACGCAAGCTTCCTGACATGCCCAAATGCAGAATCAAGGTAACGGTTGCCGCATCATGGCCTTGAGGTCGTTGATCAATATCAAATAAAAGATATTTGCCTCGCCGGCGGATTTCTTTGAGTCGGCTGCCTTGTAAGCGCTCGTTGAGATTGCCTGGTAGCGGGTAGCGCAGCTTGGGCGTTCGTGTCACGGCACCCGTGATTAAACGGCCGCGTAGCTCCGGTTCCAGGCCAAGTCTGCTGACTTCAACCTCGGGCAATTCGGGCATCTGGATTCATCCTCTAGCAATATTTCGGTGAAAAGCGCTTAAGACGGGATAAGATAACGCCACCATGCCGTTCAGACCAAGTTTTTTACAGTCCCGCTTTTGCAGTGTGTTCAAGCAGAGAGCCCCTTTTAAATCCTTCGGGTTGTTGGGTGGTTTGCTGGCTTCAGGGGTTGTTTGTGCAGAAGTGGCTGCAGTTCCTCCTGCTGTCCAGACAATTGATACACCGCCACAGGTTGTGTTTGAAGTCATTCTGGCGGAGATTGCACTGAAGCGGGATAAGCCCCAGGTGGCACTAGCGGCTTATGCAGATCTGGCGCTGAAATATAACAATCCTGAAATCTTTCGTCGTACGTTTGAAGTGGCGGCGATGAATCGACAGCCGGAGCTTATGCTGGAAGCGGCGAGGCTTTGGGTTGAAAAGGAGCCCAACTCGACGGATGCGCTGAATGTGCTGGCATCCACACAGATTCTGATGGGTCGGTATGCCGATGCGCAGCCCGTGTTGTTGCGCTATCTGTCGTTGCTGCCAGCCGATAAACGGCCTCAGGAGTTACTGCTTCTTGGCCAGCGCTTTCCGGCGCAGGCAGACCCTCAGCGTGCGCGTATCTTGATCGATGCGGTGACGGCGCCTTATCAGTCGGTGCCTGATGCGCAGCTTGCCCGTGCGCAGGCTGCCTTGCGGGCAGGGGATGATCCTGCTGCGCTGGAGGCCGTGCAGAAGGCGCGTCAACTGAAGCCAGACTCGGAGCCTGGCGTGCTCCTGAATGCGCAAATTGTTGTGAAAAAATCACCGGGTGCTGCGTTAAAAATTCTGGCTGAGTATCTTTCTGATTACCCAAACGCATCAGCTATTCGTGCCGTGTATGCGCAGCAGCTCTTGTCGGCCGATCGTATGGCGGATGCAAAAGCCCAGTTACAAACCCTGGTTGAACAGAAAGAAATCGCTCCCGAGCCGCTGTTCGCTGCCGCCGCTATTTCGATTCAGGCACAAGATCCGCCGTTGGCAATTCAGGCGTTGCAACGCCTGCTGACGATGGACTCGGTGGATACCTCGTTGATCGAGTATAACCTTGGCCTTGCCTACGAGAGCCAGGCAGAATTGGCTAAAAGCCGGGGTGAGTCTCAGCGGATTGCCGCGGCAGATTCCGATGCCGTGTTGCATTACCTCAAGGTCTTGCCGAGCGAATATTTTGTAACGGCACGGATGCGGGCGGCTAACCTCATGGCACGCGATGGCGATCTGAAGGCCGCCCGTGCACTGCTTGAAACAACGTCGGCACGAGACGCTTCGGTACGTGCCGAATTGGTTGTGGGTGAAGCAACGCTCGTACGGGATAGTGGTGATGTAGCGGGTGCATTCAAACTGGTGGATGCGGCCCTCAAAAAAGATCCATCAAGTATCTTGCTGCGCTATGAGCGTGGGATGTTGGCGGAGCGCTCCGGCAAGATGGCGATTTTCGAGCAAAGCATGCGCGAGGTCATCAAGCGCGACCCTAAATATGCGCAGGCATATAACGCACTGGGCTTTACCTACGCCGATCGTAATATCCATCTCAAAGAGTCGCGAGTATTGCTGGAGAAAGCCTTGTCGCTGTCTCCGAATGACCCGTTCATTCTCGATAGTATGGGGTGGCTGTATTACCGCGAAAAAAACTACAACGTTGCCCTCGAGTTTTTAAACAAGGCGGCTTCGCTGCGTCTGGATCCCGAGATTATCGAGCACCAGGTTGTCGTGCTTAAAGCGATGGGGCGGGATGAAGAGGCTGCCAGAGTTTGGCGGGTTGGCCTACAGCAGTTCCCTGACAACGTGCGGTTGCGTGACAAAGGCAAGGCATTGGGTCTGGACTCAGCGCCTGCTGCAGCACCCAGCCAGTCGCTGTGAGTCGATCTATGTTGCGTTGGCTAGCACTGTCTTTGTTCCTCTTGCTTTCGGCATGTGCTCATGTGCCAGGGCCGGAGACGAATGGCGCGACTCAATCGTCGCAACTGACTGGCGGGCAGCAGTGGCAGCTGGCAGGGCGATTTGTGGCCGGACAGCGAGCAGATGGGGTCGCTGAGGCTGCAGTACCGGATCCCGTTGCGGGTCGATTTGCCTGGCAGCACCAAGGAGATGACGACACTCTGTGGTTGATCGGGCCATTGGGTAATGCGCTGGCAAAGATTGAGTTAACGCCTGCAGGCGTGCGCTGGCAGGATGCTACGGGCAAGCGGGGTGAAGCGACCAGTTTGCAGGCATTGGGAGAATCCCTTGCGGGCATTCGTTTGCCGGATGTGGCGGCCGATGCCTGGTTGCGCGGGCGGTGGGCGAAAACCGCCGTTCAAACGCGCGATGCGGATGGCAGGGTGTTGACTGCGGGTGCGCGCGGCTGGCGGTTTGAATACCGTTATGGTGCGCCGGCACCTGAAGCCTGGCCGCTAGCTGTTGAAGGCACCGGCCCGAACGGCCTCTGGGTGCGCGTGGCCTTGACTGAATGGGATGGCGTCAGCGATCCGTCGGATCGGCCTGCCCCTTAACGCGCTATGAGCTTTAAGACCCCCGCTATTTTGCCGGATCCCCAAGTGGCCATGCGTTGGAACTGGGCATCCAGCTATCCGGCACCCGCTAAGCTCAACCTCTTTCTGCATGTGACGGGTCGGCGGGCGGATGGGTATCATTCTCTGCAGACGCTGTTTCGTTTTGTGGCATTGGATGACACGTTAAAGTTTGTGCCACGTAGTGATGGCCAGGTGCAGTTAGCCAATCCGATTGCTGGCGTAGCGCCGGAAACAGATTTAACGGTGCGTGCTGCTGAAGCGCTGCGCCGGGCGGCAGGCGTTCAGGATGGTGTCACCATTCATATGACCAAGCGTTTGCCCATGGGCGGCGGCTTGGGTGGGGGCAGTTCTGATGCTGCCACGGTGTTGATTGCGTTGAATTATCTGTGGCGCCTAGGTGGCAGCCAGGCAGAGCTGCAAGCGCTGGCTTTACCGCTTGGAGCCGATGTGCCTGTATTTGTTTTCGGGCTGTCGGCATTTGCCGAAGGGGTTGGCGAAAAACTATCTCCGGTGCGCTTGCCTGCTGCCTGGTATCTGATTATTCATCCGGGGGTCGGGGTACCGACAGCCGGGATTTTTACCGCACCCGATTTGCGACGAGATACGCCTGCGATAGACCCGGCAGCTTGGTCAGAGGCTTTGAGCCAGGGGGTTGGCGCTAATGACCTAGAGCCCGTGGCGGCACGCCTTTATCCGGAAGTGGCTGCTGTCCTTGCGTGGTTAGGTCAACAGCCGGAAACGGCCGGTCGAGCGCGTATGACTGGTTCGGGTGCCTGTGTTTTTGCGGTATTTGAGGCAGAAACCACGGCTCATGTTGTGCTGCAGCGCTTGCCGTCGGTCTGGCAGGGGTGGGTCACCCCGGGTTTGAACCAGCACCCGCTGCATGAGTTGATTCCTGCCTAGTCGACATCCGTAAAAAAGCGTTGCAGGGGGCTGTTCAAATCCGAAATTTCGGGTACAATTTCGCCCTCAACCCCGTATGGGGGTGAGTGTTGGGGAGTCGCCAAGCTGGTTAAGGCACCGGATTTTGATTCCGGCATGCGAAGGTTCGAATCCTTCTTCCCCAGCCACCAAATTACGGGCAGTTGCCAGAAGCAGCTGCCCATTTTGTTTGTAGCTTTATAACGTGCCGTCGACGGGCACACCGATTGGTGCGGGATACCAAAAGGATAAGCAGATCATGGCCTTTCAGAACCTGATGGTCTTTGCCGGCAATGCTAACCCGAAGTTGGCGGCCGAAGTTGCTCAACGTCTTGGCTTGCCGCTGGGCCGTGCCGATGTCGGCCGCTTTTCGGATGGCGAAGTCAGTGTTGAGATTCAAGAGCACGTGCGCGGCAATGACGTTTTTGTCTTGCAATCTACGTGCCACCCGTCGAACGATAATCTGATGGAGCTGTTGGTCATGGTCGATGCGCTCAAGCGCGCCTCGGCCGGCCGTATTACAGCTGCTATCCCGTATTTTGGGTACGCACGTCAGGATCGCCGCTCGCGTTCTAATCGCGTCCCTATCGCTGCCAAACTGGTCGCCAATATGCTCGTCGCTGCTGGCGTGGATCGCGTAATGACGATGGATTTGCATGCGGAGCAGATTCAGGGCTTTTTTGACATCCCGGTCGACAATATTTACGGCCTGCCGATTCTGCTCGACGATGTTCAGAACAAGCATCTGGAAAAACCGATCGTCGTGTCGCCAGACCATGGCGGTGTTGTGCGTGCCCGTTCGCTGGCCAAGCGTTTGGAGTGCGATCTGGCAATTATCGATAAGCGTCGTCCGAAGGCTAATGTCTCGGAAGTCATGAACATCATCGGTGATGTCAGCGGCAAAGATTGCATCATTGTCGATGACCTTGTAGATACGGCTGGCACCTTGTGTAAGGCTGCTGTTGCCCTTAAAGAAAATGGCGCACGCAGTGTCACCGCTTACTGTACCCACCCGGTACTGTCTGGCGCTGCTGTCGAGCGTTTGAATGACTCGGTGCTCGATGAGCTGGTCGTGCTGGACACGATCCCGCTGAACGAGTCCGCACAAAAGTGTTCACGCATCCGTCAATTGTCGGTTGCAGAGTTGCTGGCGGAAACCATCCGCCGCATCAGCAAGGAAGATTCTGTTTCCTCGCTGTTTATTGACTGAGGCTTCGGCCCCGGTTTTACCGGATGATCTGGTCGCGGATTGTCCACTTTATTGGAGTAAATTATGAGCAGTTTTGAATTTAATGCTACCAAGCGCGATGTGCAGGGATCGAGTGCGAGCCGCCGCCTGCGTCGTGCTGGCCGAGTTCCTGGCGTCATTTATGGCGCAGGTAAGCCGGCTGAATCGTTCGACGTTGACCACAATGAGATCTATCAGTGTCTGCGTAAAGAAGCCTTCCACGCGTCTGTTGTCACAGCGATTGTTGATGGCCAGAAGCAGGATGTGCTCCTGCGTGACGTTCAGCTGCACGCTTACAAACCGCTGGTTCTGCACGTTGATTTTCAACGCGTTGATGCCAACACCGAAGTGCACACTAAGGTGCCTCTGCACTTCGTAAACGGTGAAGTTTGTCCAGGTGTTAAGCTGCAAGGCGGTATTGTTAGTCACGTAATTACCGAAATCGATGTGGCTTGCTTGCCGAAGTCTCTGCCAGAGTTCATCGAAGTAGATCTGAAGACCCTGGAAATGGGCCATTCGATGCACGTGACCGATCTGAAGCTGCCAGCTGGCGTGCGCGTTGTTCAGCACGGTGCAGGTAACCCGGTCGTTGCTGCTGTGATGGCTGTTAAGGGTTCTGATGCTGCCGCCGGCGCTGCTGCCGACGAAGGTGCTACACCAGCAGCCTAAGTATGTGCGCCGGCTTGCCGGCGTAATGCTTGAAAGCCGTGTCGGTTCGCCGCACGGCTTTTTTTATGGAAATACGCTACGCTATAACCTATGACCATAACAACAGACTCTCAGACACCCAAAGCGGTTGCGAAAGTAAAAGCGCCGGCGGTGTTATCGCCAATCAGGCTGATCGTTGGTTTAGGCAACCCTGGTTCGGAGTATGAGCGCACACGGCACAATGCCGGGTGTTGGGCTCTGGATGAAATGGCCAAAGCCATCGGTGCATCAGGCTTTAGTGTCGATAAGAAAATGAAAGCCGAAGTGGCATCCGCTAATCTGGATGGCCGCAAAGTTTGGTTGCTTAAGCCGCAAACCTATATGAATTGCTCTGGGCAGTCGGTGGGGCCATTTGCACGATTTCATGACATTCGTCCCGAAGAAGTGCTGGTTTTGCACGACGAGCTTGATCTGTTGCCGGGTCAGTTACGCGTTAAACAGGGTGGCAGCAGTGGTGGTCACAACGGATTAAAAGACATTCAGGCTGCATTGAGCACGCCGGACTACTGGCGCTTGCGCATCGGCATTGGTCACCCGCGTTCGCTACAGCTCAACCAGGGCGTGGCCGATTTTGTGCTGCATCGGCCACGGCAGGAGGAGCAGATCGATATTGATCGCGCTGTTGATCGTGTTGCGGCACAGGCAGTACTGCTGGTGCGTGGCGATATGGCAGAGGCGCAACGCCTGCTGCACACCACGCCCCAAGCCATTTAGTACTTCTGTCTATTCGGCCGTTTACTTAAACGGCCAGATGCCCTGCTGATTCACTGGGTTTTTTGGGTCATCGCCATCGGCGATCGCTTTGTTTGCGGCCATTGTCTTCTGATCAGCAGCTTCCCAGCCGCCGCCTAACGCCATATAGAGTGCCACCTGAGATATTGCACGATCGGATTGGCTCCGAGCCAGATCTAGTTGTGCTTTGAACAGGCTGTCTTCGGCATTAAGCACGGTCAGATAATCGGTGTAACCGTAGTTGAACTGCATGCTCGACAGATTAGCGTAGGTTTTAAGTGTGCCGACTTGTTGTTGGCGCGCAGCAACTAGTTTGCGAGTTTCTGTCGTGGCGATCAGTGCGCTGTCCGTATCACGAAAAGCGGCTTCTACCGATTTAAGATATTGCGACATCACAGCCTGTTGTTCGGCTTTTGCGCCAACATATTGACCGTAGATTTCTCCCCCCTTGAACAGCGGGCCCATCACGATCAGACCAGCATCCCAGATGCTGGTGCCGCCGCCAAACAGCGAACCCAGTGCAGTGGCTGAGGTGCCAAGCGTTGCGGTGAGAGAGATATTGGGAAAAAACTGGGCTTTTACGGCCCCGATCTGGGCATTGGAAGCTATTAACTGTTGCTCGGCAATGCGTACGTCCGGTCGTCGCGCCAGCAGTTCAGACGGCAGGCCTGCAGGCGGAGTCGGCAATACCAGTTGATCGATGGGTTTGCCGCGAGGAATAGTGCCCGGGTTTCGACCCAGAAAGAAATTAAGATTGTTTTCCTGCTGACCGATGGCTTGAACCAGTGGCGGAATAGCGGCTTCTGCAGCATCGACCTGCGACTGGATCTGCGATACCTGCACCATGTTGGCAGTGCCGTAACGGAAGCGCAGATCAAAGATGCGCATCGTGGTCTTGTAGTTTTCCAGAGTCTGTTTTGCAACCGCTAACTGCTGGTCGAGTGAACGCAAGGTCACGTAGATATTAACAACTTCCCCGGCAACACTTAATGCAATAGCCTGGCGTGCTGCAATGGCGGCAGCCTGTTGGGCGTTAGCTGCTTCGTATTGGCGACGTAGGCCGCCAAATACATCCAGCTGCCATGACGCAGGTAGCGCCATGGTGCCAATGGTCGTCAGGCTGCCAGGCGTGCTAGTGACTACTGTTTGATCCAGACCCATGAACTTACCGCGTTCACCGGCGCCATAGTATTCGACCTGAGGGAAAAATTTGCCGCGGGTTGTAATCAGCTGGCCACGGGCTTTGCGAACACGGGCAATGGCCGATTGCAAATCACGATTGTTCTGTAGGCCTGCTTCTACCAATTCGTTGAGAATAGGGTCATTAAAACCTTCCCACCAGGAGTCATTCGACAGGGCGGCGGTGTTTAGATCTTTAGCCGGTGTTTCAGCCGTAGCTGCTGAACGAAATTGTTCAGGGGCATTGACATCCGGACGTTCGTAATCGGGGCCAACAGCACACGCAGAAAGCAGTGCTGTGCAAGTCAGTACCCAGAGTAGGCGAGGTTGATGTGCGCGAATCATTTTGCCTTCTCCTCGGCGTTCAGATTGTGCGGGCCGGGCGTGCCCGGCGTGTTGGCGACCATCTGTTTCTTCTTTTCGCTCATCTCTTCAAAGACCACAAAAAACAGTGGCACAAAAATGATGGCGATCATGGTAGCGCCGATCATGCCACCGATGATGCCGGTGCCGATGGAGTGACGGCTATTGGCCGATGCACCAACGGCGGTAGCAAGGGGGACGCAACCCAGAATAAAGGCCAGGGAAGTCATCATGATGGGGCGGAAGCGCACTTCGGCCGCATGCAAAGCTGCATCAACGATTGACATGCCCTTTTCTTCCACGTTGGCCACGGCAAATTCCACGATCAGAATGGCGTTCTTCGCGGCCAGGGCAATCAGTGTGACGAGGCCTATCTGGAAGTAGACATCATTTTCCAGACCGCGCAGCATCACCGCGAGCAATGCGCCACAGAGCGCAAAAGGCACGGCAAACATCACGCTGAATGGTAGTGACCACTTCTCGTACAAGGCGGCCAGAATCAGGAAGACCATGACCAACGCGAAGGCAAATACAAAGACAGCCGTGCTGCCGGATTTGAGCTGTTCATAGGCTTCGCCCGACCAGGCGATTTTGTAACCCGATGGCAGCACCTCGTCGGCAATCTGCTGCATCGCCTTGATGGCCTGGCCCGAGCTATAACCGGCCGCGTTGTTACCGGTAATCTGCACGGCAGGGTAGGCGTTGAACCGGGTCACAATATCCGGGCTGGCCTCATAGCGATAGCTGATCAGCGCGCGCAGTGGCACCATTGATCCTGTCCGTGAGCGGACATACATCGTGTCAAAAGCTGATGGATCCTGGCGGTAATCGGCATCTGCCTGCAAAATCACCTGCCATAGGCGGTTCTGATAGGCGAACTGGTTCACGTACTGCGAGCCGATCATTGTTTGCAACGTGTCATAGACGTCATTGACAGCCACGTCCAGCAGTTCGGCCTTGCCGCGATCCACGTTCACAAACATCTCTCGGGCATTCGTACTGAAGGTCGTATTGAGGGCTGTTAGCTCTGGACGCTTCTTGGCCGCCGCCATGAAACGCATGGTCTGCTCTTCCAGTTCGTCCATAGAACCATTGCCCGTTTGTTCCAGCCACATCTGGAATCCGCCGGTGGTGCCCAGACCCGGAATAGATGGCGGGTTCACCGGAATGACAATGCCATCGTTCTGGGTGGCGAAGTGCTTCCGACCATTTTCGATCAACGTGAAAGCCGACGAGGCTTTGTCGGTTCGTTCGTCAAAGGGTTTCAGACCGATAAAGAGCGTACTGGCGCTGGGCAGCACCTGCGAATCGATAATGCTGTACCCCGCGTAACTGGTAGCATAGCCCACGCCGGGTTGCTCCTGGAACCAGTTGGCGCCAGTTTCCGAGAACGTTGCAGTCCGTTGCAGGCTGGCTGCTTTGGGCATGACGACGGCACCAAACAGATAGCCCTGATCCTCTTCAGGCACAAAAGAGCCGGGCACTACGCGGAAAAGCACCAGCAGGCCGATGATGACGCCACCGAAAATCATGAAAGAAGGCTTGCGATGCGTCATCGTCCATTTGACGGCCATCATGTAGTGGTCACGGATCTTGTTGAACAGATTTTCGAAACCGACAAAGAAGCGGGGTTTCGCCACGTCATCATCCTCACCCTTGGGGCGAATCAGAATGGCTGCCAGGGCGGGGGAGAGCGTCAGTGCCACAATGGCGGACAGCGTCACGGAAACTGACAGCGTTAGCGCGAATTGACGGTATAGCTGGCCGGTAATGCCGGAAAGGAATGCCACCGGCACAAACACCGCAGCCATCACCAGCGTGGTGGCGACAATCGGGCCTGTCACTTCAGCCATGGCGACCGCGGCAGCTTCACGAGGCTGCAGCTCGGGGTTTTCTTCCATGATCCGCTCGACGTTTTCGATCACTACGATGGCGTCATCTACTACTAGGCCGATGGCCAGTACCAGACCAAACATCGTGAGCATATTGATCGAGAAACCGAACAGGCTCATGCCGATAAAGGTGCCGATGATGGATACCGGTACGGCGACCAGCGGAATCAGGGTAGCTTTGGGTTTCTGCAGAAACATGAAGACGACCAGTACCACCAGAAGCATTGCTTCGAAGAAGGTATGGATCACTTCCTCGATCGATGCGTTGATGAACTCGGTTGCATCCAGCGTAATCTCGTAGGTAACACCAGGCGGGAAACTGGGCTTGAGCTCTTCCAGTTTTGCCTTGACGGCTTCTGCCACGTTCAGCGCGTTGTAACCCGGCTGGAAATAGATCAGCAGTAGCGCGGCATTTTTCTGGTTGGTTTTAACGTCAAAGTTGTAGGTTTGTGAGCCCAGTTCGGCGCGCCCGACATCGCGCAGTCGCACGATGGCGCCTTCCGAGCCAGGCGTCACAGAAGGTTTGCCGGCCTTGACGATGATGTTGTTGAACTCTTCAGGCGTTTGCAACATGCCGTTGGTGGTGACCGAGAAGTTCTGGATGACATTGCCCTTCGATGGCAGCTGGCCGAGCTGGCCGACAGCATACTGCTGGTTCTGGGCACGTATGGCATTGGCAATATCGTTGGTCGTCAGCTTGTAGAGCGTGAGCTTGGTCGGGTCCAGCCAGATACGCATGGCATAGTTGGGGTTGCCACCAACCGTTGCCATGCTGGCGCCAGGAATTCGTTGAACTTCATTAAGCACGATGATGTTGGCAAACGTACTCAACTCGGTCAGGTCGTATTTGTTGTCCGGATCCTTCACCGCCACCACCATCATGATGGACTGGCTCTTCTGCTGGATATTCACGCCCTGGTTGCGAACCGATTGCGGCAGCTGTGGCAATGCCGTATTGACGCGGTTGAGCACGTCGGTTTGCGCCAGCGCTGGATTTTTGTTGATGTCGAAGAAGATGCTCAGCGTCATGTTGCCGGCCGTATTCGTCGAATACATGTAGAGCATGCCGTCTGCACCGTTCACCTGTAGCTCGATCGGTGAAGCAACGTTTTGCGAGACTGTTTCTGCGTTGGCGCCGGGGTAGGTGGTTGATACCTGGATCTGTGGCGGCGTGATGTTGGGGTACTGGGCAATGGGTAGCGACAGCATTGCCACCAGACCAGCGATTGTGATGATGATGGAGATGACGGCCGAAAAAATCGGGCGGTCGATAAAGAACTTCGAGAACATGATTGATCAGCCCCGTCCGGTTACTGGGCCGTGCGCGTTGTCGGCGCCTGCAGGCTGTTCGGAACGGGGGACGGGGCATTAGGGACGCCCGGGGCCAGCGGCACCTCCTTCGGCGCAACCAACTTGGGAGCGGGGGGCGGCGCCACCGGCATCGGCTGCTGTTTAGGATCCTGTGCCTGATTGACCTCTGATTTAACCTGGGCACCAGCACCATACGGATTCGGCTTTTGGGTTTCTGCTGGTGGCGTTGGTAGCTTGACGGCTTGTGCTTCGGGCGTCTTGACCGATGTTGGTTTCACCAGCTGGTTAGGTGACATGCGCAAGACATTGGTGACAACCACGCGATCTCCGGGATTCAAGCCATCGTTGATGACCCAATTGGGGCCGTTCCAGTAGCCGGGGTTCACGGTGCGTGAATGGACGCGATTTTCTTGGTCGACTACCCAAACGTAAGCACCCTGGCTGCTTTGCTGCACAGCGGATTGGGGAACCAGATAGACATTCTGCTGAACCAGTCCAACAATCGTTGCAGTGACAAATTGGCCCTGCTGTAGCGCACTGCTCGGGTTAGGGAAGACGGCACGCATCAGACGCGTGCCGGTGTCGACGTTATAAAGCACATCGGCAAAACCGATCTTCCCGATGTATGGATACAGCGTGCCGTCTGACATGGTGATGGTAACGTCCAGATCGGTGAGGTTGCTGGCCGCTAGCTGTTGCTGCTGCAGAAGTCGATCCACATTGAGCATTTGGTCTTCGGAAACCGAGAAGTAAACCCACATTGGATCCATCTGGTTAACGACCGTTAGTTCGGAGTTCGGGCTGCCAACCTGCAGATAGGTGCCTAATGCCTGCTTGCGCACAGAGGCCAGGCCAGAAATTGGCGAGCGGATGGTGCAGTATTCGAGATTGAGCTGGGCTGTTTCGACGTTGGCGCGTGCTTGGTCAACGCCGGCTTGTGCACGCAGGAAATTGCCTGTTGCCGTGTCTAGATCTTGTTGCGAAAGTGCTTTGGCAGCGGCCAGCGGTTTTATACGGTTCAAGGTCAGCGTGGCTGTGCGCAAAGAGGCTTCTTGCGATACCAGCGCAGCTTTTGCAGCGTCGAGTTGAGCCACATAGGGGCGTTTGTCCATTTCGAACAGGATGTCGCCGGCTTTAACCCACGAGCCTTCTGTGTAGACCTGTTTTTCGAGGAAGCCCGAAACACGTGTGTAGATCAAAACAGATTGCGGGCTACGCGTCTGTCCAACCAGTTGAGATTCCAGCGGCACGGTCATCGGTTGAACCTCGATGGTGTCAACGCCCAATGCGAAGTGCGCTTTCATGTAGGGGGCGATGACATCATTCTTGATCACATGGATGGCAATCAATAAGCCGAAAACAATGGCGGCTGGCTTGCGCCAGCACGGATTCTTCAGGGTAGCAATAACGTCTTCTTTTTTGATGTTTTTCAGGGAGGCCCAGTCAAAGTTGCGTACCGTTTCGGTGGCGTGATGAATACGGGACAGCAGTGCGTCAGGAATGAGTTTGGCCATGATCTGAAAGCAAAAAAATATACGGGCAGATGCGTAGATACGCCTCGACCTGGAATTGTTGACGAAAGTTTTGGACTCTACCATAGAGGAATCGTTTTTTGCTTTAAATTTCAGACAGATAGTGTCTGAACAATGGCATAATGCCGCATCGCAACAAGCAAATCGAAAAGTACATGAAAGACTTTGGTCAGCGCCTTTATCTCACCGGGGTCGGCGCAGATACTGGCGAGGTTGATTTACGGGATCTGATCGTTAAATACACTCGGATAGCGCCTTGCAAAATCGAACGGGTCGATCTGGATACGGCGTTGCCAGCCTATGTTTTGGAGTTTGATGCGTTGCGCGATGGCGATATTCAACAGATTGCCACCCGTATTAACGGCATGTACTGGCATGGTCAGGAAATATACGCACACGTGATCTGAACGCGGTGCTTTAGAATAGCGCCCATATTTAAAAAAGCACTTCAAGGAACACCATGAGTCTCAAATGCGGCATCGTCGGCCTGCCTAACGTCGGCAAATCCACCATGTTTAACGCCCTTACCAAGGCGGGTATTGCAGCGGAAAACTATCCGTTCTGTACGATCGAGCCGAATGTCGGCATTGTGGAGGTGCCGGATCCCCGTTTGGATGCATTGTCGGAAATTGTGAAGCCGCAGCGCGTTCAGCCGGCGATTGTGGAATTTGTTGATATCGCGGGTCTGGTGGCTGGTGCCTCCAAGGGCGAGGGTCTAGGTAACCAGTTTCTGGCCAATATTCGCGAAACCGATGCCATCGTAAACGTTGTGCGTTGTTTTGATGATGAAAACGTGGTGCACGTCTCCGGTCGTGTTGACCCGATTGCCGATATTGAAACCATTGTGACCGAGTTGGCACTGGCTGATCTGGCCGTGGTTGAACGTACCCTGGTGCGTGACAGTAAGAAAGCCCGTTCCGGGGACAAAGATGCCGCAAAGCTGGTAACGATCCTGGAAAAGCTGCTGCCGCATTTGAATGAAGGCAAGCCGGCAAGAACCATGGCGTTGTCTGACGAAGACAAGCTGGCGCTTAAGCCACTGTGCCTGCTCACGATTAAGCCAGCCATGTATGTCGGTAATGTGCTTGAGGATGGGTTTGAAAACAATCCCTTCCTGGATCGTCTGCGTGAATTTGCGGCCAAGGAAAGTGCGCCGGTCGTTGCGGTGTGTGCCAAGCTGGAAGCGGAGCTCGCCGATCTGGAAGATGAAGACAAGAAAGCGTTCCTGGCCGATCTGGGCCTGGAAGAGCCGGGCCTGAATCGCGTGATTCGTGCCGGTTACGACTTGCTGGGGCTGCAGACTTATTTCACTGCGGGTGTGAAAGAAGTGCGTGCCTGGACTATCCACAAAGGCGATACGGGTCCTCAAGCCGCGGGTGTGATTCACACTGACTTTGAAAAAGGCTTCATCCGGGCACAGACGATTGCATTTGATGATTTCATCGCTTTCAAAGGCGAGCAGGGCGCTAAAGAAGCCGGCAAGATGCGTGCGGAAGGCAAGGAATACATTGTGCAAGATGGAGATGTGCTCAACTTCCTGTTCAACGTCTAAGCAGAAAGCGCAAGATTCATGAAACGTTTCCTTACCCTGTTGCTCTGTGCGTTGACCTTGTCGGTACCGGTGGCACCTGCTTATGCGCTCTTCGACACCAAGAGCGTTGCCCAGCAACGTGCGGACATCCTGAAACAGAACGAGCAAATCATGTCGCGCCTCTATCGTCTGGAGCCACATGCCAGAGAGCTGGTGGCAAAGTCTGTGGGATACGCCACCTTCAGTAACTTCGGCATGAAGATTTTTATCGCCGGGGGCGGCTCGGGCACGGGCGTGGTGATGCGTAAGGGCAACGGCAAGCCCGTCTTCATGAAAATGGTCGAAGTCCAGGCCGGGCTAGGCATGGGGATCAAGTCATTTAGTGCAATCTTTGTCTTTGAAACCGAGAAAGCATTGAACAGCTTTATCAACTCTGGTTGGGAATTCGGTGGTCAGGCTACCGCAGCCGCCAAGTACGAGAACAATGGGGGTGCTTATGAAGGTGCCGCCAATGTGAGCGAAGGCGTTTGGATGTATCAGTTAACCGACAATGGGTTGGCGGCAGAAATTACGGCTAAGGGCACCAAGTATTATCAGGATAGCGACCTGAATAAGTAACCAGCGACAGTTCAATAAAAATGGCTGCCCGGATGCAACGTGGGGCAGCCATTTTTTATGTGTGCTGATGTTTATTCTTTAACAGTTTCCACGGCAATATTCAGTTCGACGTCATCGCTAACGTTTGGCGCGTACTTGCCCAGACCGAATTCACTGCGCTTGATGTGCGTAACAGCATTGGCACCGCAAGCTTCCAGCTGTCGCATCGGATGCATGGCGCAATGGAAATGGGTGATCTTGAGGGTGACAGGCTTGGTAATGCCGCGAACTGTTAGTTCACCGATTACTTCGGTCGGTTTGTCGCCCTTGAACTTGAACTGATTCGATTTGAAGTTGATGGTTGGATACACATCGGCATCGAACCAGTTGCTGCTCGTCAGATGACCATCAAAAGCCTTGCTGCCAGTATCCACCGAGGTCACGCTGATAGCGATGTCGGCAGTGCCGGTTTTAGCCTTCTGGTCCAGCGTGATTGTGCCCGTAGTGTCGTTGAAACGGCTGCGTTGCTTCGAGAAACCCAGGTGGGTGTATTCGAAGCTGGCGAAGGTGTGGCTCGGGTCGATCGCGTAGCTGGTGGGTGCTGCAATCGCCGATGTGGCTAGGCTAGAGAGCAGCAATGCGCTCAGTAAAACTGTGTTTTTCATAGTGATACTCCTGTGGTGGGGGGTGAGGGTAAAGCTACTTGCTCATGAGAGAAAGACGGATTTGAACACTAACATCATTGGCAACGGTGCCGGTGCCAGACCATTGGCCTTGGCCGAGGCCAAAGTCCAGGCGTTTAATTACAAGCGTTCCATCTAGGCGGGCAGCGGTGGCTGATTCACGGGTGAGCGCTACCGGAAAGCGCACCGGTTTTGTTTGGCCTTTGATACTGAGATTGCCCGATAGCTCAAAGCGATCTTTGCTGAGTGGGGTCACTTGTGTTGCTACAAAAGTTGCCTGAGGAAATTTTTTCGCATCGAACCAGTTGGGTCCCAGAGCCTCTTCGGTTGCTTCATCCATCCCGATATCAAAGCTTTGAACCGGGATTTCGGCTCGTGCTTGAGCTTGCGCAGGTTTTTCCGGATCAAAATGAATCTGTGCGTTGAATTTCTTGAAGCTTCCCTCAGTCTTGCTGCCCATCAGGGTAGGAACAAAACGGATGGTGGACTTAGCTGTATCCACGCTGTTGTATTCGACGGCCCAGACTGAAAGGTGCGTCAGGCAGAAGAGGGTGGCGATAAACGTTAAACGTATCATGATTCGCGATGCTTTCTGGCTGGGCGCATGCGATCCAGCAGATTGTCTTTGTCAATGATCTGATGTTTTAAAGCCGCGCCGATATGGAGGCCGACCAGGGCAATCAGGCTGTTGGCTAATACTTCGTGGATTTCTTTGAGCGTGTGACCGAGTTCTTTATCTTTTGTCAGTAGGTTCGGTAAGTCAAACAGGCCAAAGAAATTGGTGGTGTAACCTTTCGCCGAGCTCATGAGCCAGCCGGTGACAGGAATGGCGATCATCAGGATGTATAGCGCAATATGCACCAGGTGGGATACGTTGTTTTGCCATGCGGGGCTGGTCGATGGCAGCGGCGGTGGTCGGTGGCCTGCCCGCCACAGAACGCGAAAGCCCCACAGAAAGGCAATGGTGACGCCCAGCCATTTGTGCCAGCCGATCACCTGAATGCGATCTGGGCCAACAGGCAACGATTCGATGCTTAAGCCCAAAAAATAAACGGCGATGATAATCCACGCCATCAGCCAATGCAGAGCAATAGCTGGGCGAGTATAACGAGCGGTGGCGGGGAGTTTATTTTCAGTCATAAGGCGGTTTGCATTGAAGGTTGTTAGGTTGCGCCTTTATTATGAGCGGATTGTTCGAGCAATGTGAAATCAGCATTCAAATTTTATGAGCGAAGACTTGCCTTCGACCACGATTATTGGGCGTTTTGCGCCATCGCCCACCGGGCCGCTGCATTTCGGCTCTCTGGTGGCCGCAGTGGCCAGTTATCTGGAAGCCCGAGGCGGGGAGTGGTTGTTGCGCATTGAAGATGTTGATCGACCCCGTGCCGTGGCCGGCATGGCAGAACAGCAGATGGATGCGCTGCGTGCTTATGGTTTTTCCTGGGATGGAATGATCGTTCGGCAGTCGGAGCGAGAGCCTGTTTATCAGGAAGCGTTGCAAAAGCTAATTACGGCAGGCCTTGCTTATCCCTGTGTTTGTACGCGTAGCCAGTTGGCGAGTCATGCAGATACGCAGATTGGCATAGATGGCGCACGCATTTATCCGGGAACCTGCAGCGCTTGGCAACCTAGTGATGCGGTGCCAGTAGGTGCGGCATGGCGTTTCCGGTCAGGCGGGTTGGATGCGCCTGAATGGTCTTTTGAAGATCGTATTCAGGGTGCAGTGAGCCAGCAGCTAGCGAGAGATGTCGGTGATTTTGTACTGCGGCGCGCTGACGGCTGTACCACTTATCAATTGGCCGTCGTGGTAGATGACCTGGCTCAAGGCGTGAATCAGGTGGTGCGCGGCGCTGATTTGATCGACTCAACCACACGCCAATTAGCGCTCATTAACGCATTGGGAGGGCGCGCACCAAGTTATGCGCACGTGCCAGTGGCCGTCAATAATGCCGGGGAAAAACTCTCAAAGCAGACGCTTGCCAAGGGCTTGCCTATACTGGATGAACGGGCGCGGGTAACCACCTTGTTGGCAGCCTTCAATTTTCTGGGGCAAGATCCACCCCGGGCTTTAGGGGCTGCCCCGCAGGCGGAGGTATGGGCGTGGGCTAAGTCCGAATGGTCGATGGCGCGGGTTCCGAGTAGACGCCACTTGCCTCTGCCCGCATGGACGGATGCCTAATAATTATCGGCGTAGCGCGTTAAGCTGAGCAGCCTGAAAATCAAACGGGCGCTAATAACCCGTAGGGCTCGGTGAAGCCCTGATTTTCTTGCCCAACCGCTGACGCTAATTTCATGGCAATTCATTTGGATCTCTCGGTCCAGTTGCTGGCCTAGCTCGCTACAGAATGTGGGGTTGCGAATAATCAGATTGGCTTCGCGGGCGACCAGCAGTGAAAACGGATCCAGATTGGCAGAACCCAGCGTTGCCCAGTCGCCATCAATGACGCCCACTTTGGCATGCATCAGTCCGGGTTGGTATTCGTAAATATGAACACCAGCAGTAAGCAGTCGGTGATAGAGCGACTGCGATGCGTAATGCTGGAGTCGGTATTCGATGCGCCCCTGTAGCATCAGATCAACACGAACCCCGCGTCGCGCAGCATCCAGCAGGGCGTTGAGAATGTTCCGGCTGGGGATGAAGTAGGCCATCGCCAGAGTTATGCGATCTTTGGCAGATTGAATGCCTTCGATATAAGCCTGCTCAATGCTGCGGCGATGCATCAGATTGTCGCGAAGTAGAAGGCCGCAATCGATTAGGCCAGCAGGGGTGGTGTCCAGCGGTGTCGGCAGCGGGCGGACGCCATGGCGAAAGAACGGGCGCCGTGACAAGGTTAACCATTGACGATCCATTGCCCGTGCAATCTGCGGGATGATCGAGCCTTCAATGATCAATGCAAAATCAAGACGTGTTGCCGCCGTGTTGCCCGTGGCGTCATCAATAATGTTGATGCCGCCCAGAAAGGCTGTGCGACCATCGATCAGCGCCATTTTGCGGTGCATACGCCTTAGGCGCGTACGCTTGCGTGAGAGCAGGTGCCGCCAAAGCGCTTGCTCGGGTCTGAATATGCGCACCTGTACGCCAGCTTTGAGCAAACGGGGAAGGTGATGTGTGTCGATGTTGCGCGCGCCGAAACCATCAACGACCAGTCGGACGTCTAAACCGCGTTGGGCCGCGTCACATAGTGCCTGGGTGGTTGCATTGCCGATGTTGTCGTCGGCATACAGATAGGTTTCAAGCCGTATGGTGTGTTGCGCCGTAGATATTGCGGCGAGTAATGCCGGAAAATACATGCCACCATTGCACAACAGGCGTAGTTGGTTACCACCGGTGATTACGGGTGCGGAATTCAGTGCGTTGAGCAGCCGGCCGCCGATGCGCATATTAGTCCGTGAGCGCAAGCTCGCAACGGAGCGCGGCGTGATCAGAAATTTTTGACCAGCCTGCACCGTAGTGCACATCGGCGCGAACGGCTTTCAGGCCACGGATGTAGATCCGATCCAGCCGTAGCATGGGCATCGCTACTGGAAAGCTACGAGCAGGTTTGCCGGAGAGCGTGTCGAATACCTCAACCATGTCGAGTCGCCGAGCCAGGTGTTCACTGGCGTGATTGCGCCAGTCGTTGAAGTCGCCGGCGATAATGAGCGGCTGATCATGCGGCACAAGCCGATCAATTTCTTCGGCCAGAGCGGCCATTTGCCATTTGCGCGAACGCGCCAGCAGCGATAGATGCGCACACACACAGTGCACCATTTTTCCTTGCCAGGCGATCTGCGTGTGCAGTAGGCCACGGCGTTCAAAACTAAGGTGCGTTACATCCTGATTGTGACTTCGCTCGATCGGGTAGCGCGACAGAATGGCATTGCCGTGATGGCCGTGGTCGTACAACACGTTCTGGCCGTAACTGGCATGCCAGACCGTCTCCGCCAGAAACTCATGTTGTGGTTGTTCTGGCCAGTTGTCGTGCTTGAGGGCATGCTGCTGGTGCAGTCCTTGCACCTCTTGTAGAAACACCAGATCCGGATTTAGATGGCGCAGGCGATCTCGCAGATCGTGAACCGTTAGACGGCGATTGAACTGCGAGAACCCTTTGTGGATATTGTAGGTAACCAGCGACAGCGTGTCGGACATGGTGTGCCCCTCGGCCGGAAAGGCCGTCAGGAAACCTCGAGCATGCGTTCCATGGCCAGCTTGGCCGCGGCTGTCTGGCTTTCCGGTACGCGGATTGCATTCACGACATGGCCGGCCACCAGATTCTCGAGCGTCCAGGCAAGGTGCTGCGGATCAATGCGTTGCATCGTCGAACACATGCATACCGTTGGCGACATGAACTGAACGATCTTGCCTTCTGGTGCGACTTCGCGCGCTAGACGCTCAACCAGGTTCAATTCGGTGCCTACGAGCCAGCGTGTGCCAGTAGGCGCCTCCTTGATGATCTTGACGATATATTCGGTTGAGCCAATGTAATCCGATGCCGCGCACACTTCGAATGAGCACTCGGGGTGCGAGATCACTTTGCCCTCTGGGTGCTTGGCACGGAAAGCCTCAATGTGTGAAGGCTGGAACATCTGGTGGACAGAGCAGTGTCCTTTCCAGAGCAGAATTTTTGCGTTGCGGATCTGTTCCTGCGTCAGGCCGCCACGCGGCTGATCCGGATCCCAGACCACCATATGATCCAGAGGAATGCCCCGTTGGTGACCTGTCCAGCGACCCAGGTGCTGGTCGGGGAAGAACAGGATTTTCGGACGACGTTCCAGCGCCCAGTCCAGAATGACCGGGGCGTTTGATGAGGTACAGACGATGCCGCCCCGCTCACCGCAGAAAGCTTTGAGATCCGCCGCCGAGTTAATGTAGGTAATCGGCGTGACCTGGTTGGCGGGGTCTTCTCCCAGCGCTGCCGTCAGTTCCCGCCAGCAGCGTTCCACCTTGGTCAGGTTAGCCATGTCGGCCATAGAGCAGCCAGCAGCCAGATCCGGCAGAATTGCCGTCTGGTTGGGCTTGGTCATCATGTCGGCAACTTCCGCCATGAAGTGTACGCCGCAGAACACGATGTATTCGGCATCTGTCTGGCTGGCCAGCCGCGACAGCTTGAGCGAGTCGCCAGTCAGGTCGGCATGCTGGTAGACATCAGCACGCTGGTAGTGGTGGCACAGCAAAACGGCGCGGGCGCCTAATTGTTTGCGGGCGGCGTGAATGCGTTCCTGGCAGACCTCGTCCGTGAGATCGCGGTAATCTTCAAATGACAGCATGCTCGATTTCCTTAGCCCTGATACCAGGGGAGGCAGTGGAAACGCCAGCCACCCAGATTGCCGCGGTGGTTGTTGGCATCCTTATCGCCCTCGAAGCCTTCCAGAATGTTGTAGGCCGCTGTAAAGCCGGCGTCTAGGGCTGCAGTGGCAGCGCTGCGCGAACGGACACCGCTGCGGCAGAGAAACAGAATCGTGGCATCGCGTGGTACCTGGCGTTGTAGCTCGCTGATGAACTGCTGGTTGCGCGACATTTCCGGATATTGCACCCAGTCAATTTCGATAGCGCCGGGTACTCGGCCTACCCAATCCCATTCGGCGCGGGTGCGGACATCTACGAGAATGGTGCCGGGGGCTTCCTGGAGCAGCGTTAGCGCCTCCTGCGGCGTCACGTCGCCACTATAGTTGAAGCCCTGTTGTTCGGCACGCTGGCGCGCCTGGGTCAGAATGTCGTTGATTCGGCTCATGATGAATCTTTTGTTATGCGGTAATAGGGCAGCCCCGGAGGCTGCACGATTGACGATAGAATGCTGTTCAAGTGGCGAGTATACGCGGCCGCCGCAGCAAGCGGAATCTATGCGGCTCGCTCGGGCTGTTTACCTGGAGATCACCATGTCCTTAGGACATCACCACGCAGGTCACGCGCATGATCAGAGTGCGCTGATTGATGCGTTAACCGGCGTCCATGGCAATGCCGAGGCTAATCGTCTGGTGCGCCGGTCGGTTAATGTCAGTATGGGAGTCAATATTGGCCTCTCTATATTGCAGATCATCGTCGGCTGGTTTTCCCATTCCCATAGTCTATTAGTAGACGGATTTCATTCGTTTTCCGATTTGCTATCGGACTTCCTCGTGCTTTTTGTGGCACGACACAGCGCGCGGGCGGCGGATGATAATCACCCGTATGGGCATGCCCGACTGGAAACGCTGGCTACGCTGATTCTCGGGTTGATGTTGCTTGCCATCGGTGGCGGGTTTCTCTATTCCGCAGCAGATCGAGCCATGAGCGTTGAAGAGGCCGCGCCGGTTCAGATGATGGCGTTGTATGTGGCCTTATTGGCGCTCGTGTCCAAAGAGTGGCTGTTTCGTTACATGCTGCGTGTGGCTCAGAAGGCCAACTCCGCCATGTTGGTAGCAAATGCCTGGCATTCTCGCTCTGATGCTGCGTCGTCCCTGGTCGTAGCGATTGGTATTGGTGGGAGCTTGATGGGGTTTGTGTACGCAGACCTATTGGCTGCAGCGATTGTTGGTGCGCTGATCGTCAAAATGGGTTGGCAGTTTTCTTATCGTGCCCTTGAAGAGCTCATTGATAAAGGCGCCAATGCAGAAGAAATTGATGCGATTCGCCATGTGATCGACGATACGCCGGGCGTTATCGGGCTGCATGACCTGAGAACACGCCGCATGGCCGATCGTATTCTGGTGGATGCCCATGTGCTCGTATCGCCTCGGATCAGTGTTTCAGAAGGGCATCGTATTGCCGAGATGGTGCGCCGCCGTGTGCGGGAGCGGTGCCCGGAAGTGCTCGATATGCTGGTCCATATTGATCCGGAGGACGATCTGGTTGCCGATGAAGCCGTCTATCAGGGTGCGCTGGATCGTGCGACATTGGCGGCGTGGCTCGAGCAGGCGGCTGAACGCATTTGGGGGGCGCATACGGCCTGGGCCCCCGAGCGTGTGCAGTTGCACTATCTGAACGGTCGGGTCGAGGTAGAGATCATGCTGCCACCGGCGCCAGGGATTGACCCTGAACCGGCCATAATAGAGCAAGGGGTGAGAGCTTTGCAGGCTGCAGCGGCGAAAGAAAAGCTGCCGCTGGATACCTGGGTGGTTTATCGCCGCTTGAGTGCTTAATCGTTGTCTGCACCCGTACGGTGCGCCCCTGTTTGGTGCGAACCGCTAGTTTTTGCACCAAGTCGGTGCGGTGCGGGGTGTCTTGTTGCTTAACGGGTGATGAAAGCTGCGCCAAAAGCGCGCTTTCTACAGCCGGTTGTCGTATCATTGTTGGCACAGATCCTGCTCTGTAAGCGGGGCAAAAGTTTTTTATTGTTTCTATGTGTGTAGGCCGCCCCGCGCGGCCGCTTTTAGGAGATGGCTGTTATGGCTACAGTGCAAGACGTCCTGAAGATGGTTAAGGACAACGACGTTAAATACATCGATTTCCGTTTCACCGATACTCGCGGTAAAGAGCAGCACGTTGGCGTGCCTGTCAGCCAGTTCGATGCGGACAAATTTGAAGAAGGTCAGGCTTTTGATGGTTCGTCGATCGCCGGTTGGAAAGGCATTCAAGCCTCTGACATGCTGTTGATTCCGGATCCGGCATCGGCCTACATCGACCCATTCTATGATGAAGTCACTCTGGTGCTGTCTTGTGATGTGGTTGAGCCAACTGATGGCAAGGGTTACGACCGTGACCCACGCTCGATCGCCAAGCGCGCCGAAGCCTACCTGAAGAGCTCGGGTATTGGTGACACCGCCTACTTTGGTCCAGAGCCAGAATTCTTCATTTTCGACTCGGTTGAATGGAAGACCGATATGTCGGGCACCTTCGTGAAGATCTACTCGGAAGAAGCCGCCTGGTCGTCGGATGCCAAGATCGAAGGTGGCAACACCGGCCACCGTCCGGGTGTTAAGGGCGGTTACTTCCCGGTTGCACCAGTAGATAGCTTCAACGACATTCGTACCGCTATGTGTAATGCACTGGAAGCCTGTGGCGTTCCGGTTGAAGTGCATCACCACGAAGTAGCCACTGCTGGTCAGAATGAAATCGGTACCAAGTTCGATACGCTGGTACGTCGTGCCGATCAGACTCAGATTCTGAAGTACGTTGTGCTGAACGTTGCACACCAGTACGGTAAGACGGCCACGTTCATGCCAAAGCCAATCGTTGGTGACAACGGTTCGGGTATGCACGTACACCAGTCGATCTGGAAAGATGGCAAGAACCTGTTCGCCGGTGACCAGTACGCTGGCCTGTCGGAAATGGCGTTGTACTACATCGGCGGCATTATCAATCACGCCAAGGCGCTGAACGCCATTACTAACCCGGGTACGAACTCGTACAAGCGTCTGGTTCCTCACTACGAAGCACCAGTGAAGCTGGCTTACTCGGCCAAGAACCGTTCGGCTTCGATCCGTATTCCATTCGTGGCTTCGACCAAGGCGCGCCGTATCGAAACCCGCTTCCCGGATCCGATTGCTAACCCATATCTGGCTTTTGCAGCGCTAATGATGGCCGGTCTGGATGGTATCCAGAACAAGATTCACCCAGGCGATCCAGCCGACAAGAATCTGTACGATCTGCCACCAGAAGAAGATGCATTGATCCCAACCGTGTGTGCCAGCCTGGACGAAGCGCTGGAAGCACTGAAGGCTGACCACGAGTTCCTGACCCGTGGTGGTGTCTTCTCGAAGGATTGGATCGATTCGTACATCGATCTGAAGATGGAAGAAGTTAACAAGGTACGTATGACTACGCACCCAGTTGAGTTCGAATTGTACTACTCGTGCTAATCGGCCTCGAGTAATTTTGCAGAGCCATTAAAGGCAAATGCAAACAGAGAGGGACGGTTCGCCGTCCCTCTTTTGTTTCTAGCGCACGTATAAACGGGTTAGCCCATGAACGCCAAACAGTCCGTGATGACCCCAATCAAGTATGCCGGCCTTGAGCTTTTGTCTTCGGCTGCTGTTGTGCTTGATCGGTCGCAGCATATTGTTTACCTGAATCCGGCAGCAGAAAATCTGCTGCGTATCAGCCAGCGTGCTGCGCTTGGCCGTGATCTGTTTCAGGTGATTGGCGTCACCCCCGAGCTGGTCAGCGCGATTATGAAGTCGCTGAGCAACAAGTGGGGCTATAGCGGCCAGAATATCCAGATCGAACGCGGTGATGAAGTGCTGCATGTCGATTGCACAGTGACACCGCTGGACGAAGAGGAAGGGGGGCTGCTCATTGAAATGCGCCCTGTTGACCAGCAGTTGCGGGCCCGTCGCGAAGAGCGATTGATCGAGCTCCAGTTGCGACATCGCGAGCTGATGCGCAATCTGGCGCATGAAATTAAAAACCCGCTGGGGGGTATTCGTGGCGCGGCACAGTTGCTTGAACATGAGTTGCCTAACCCCTCGTTGCGAGAATACACACAGGTCATCATCAAAGAAACTGACCGGCTGCAAGATCTGATGCAACGACTGTTGCAACCGCACCAGGGTATGCAACCGGCACCCACCAATATCCATGAAATTCTGGAGCGCGTGCGCAGTCTAATTCTCGCGGAGTTTCCGAAAACGCTGACGGTACGTCGCGATTACGATACCAGCCTGCCGGATCTGACGGCTGATCGGGAGCAGATGATTCAGGCTGTATTGAATATTGCCCGAAATGCGGCGCAGGCGATGTCAGGCAATGGACAGATTACGTTACGCACACGGGCGGTAAGGCAGGTAACCCTGCTGAAGCATCGCTGGAAGTTAGCGATTGAGTTGCAGGTAATCGATAATGGCCCGGGTATTCCACGAGCCATTCTGGAACGTATGTTCTATCCTCTGGTATCGGGCCGCGAAGGCGGTACCGGATTGGGATTGACGATTGCTCAGAGCTTTATCCAGCAACATCAGGGAACGATTGAGTGTGAGAGCCGTCCCGGCCATACGCAATTCATTATCCGTTTGCCGGTGGCTTAACGCGATAGAATGAAAAGCATGCAATGTTTTAGGCAAAACCGGCACAGTAATTGCTCTGTATCTGGAGACGAAAATAGGATCAGCTTCGGCGAGAGCCTGGCTTGTCTCTCCTGGAGATAGAACATATGAAGTCCGTATGGATTGTTGATGATGACCAATCGATTCGCTGGGTGCTGGAAAAGGCACTGGGGCGTGCTGGCATTTCTCAACGTAGTTTTGATCATGCCAATGATGTGATTAATGCGCTAGACGCCGGAGATCCGCCGCCACAAGTTCTGATTTCGGATATCCGTATGCCGGGTCCATCGGGCCTGGATCTTCTGGCACGGATCAAAACGCTGTTGCCTGAGCTGCCGGTCATCATCATGACGGCCTATTCTGACCTGGAAAGTGCGGTCGCTGCTTTTCAAGGTGGCGCATTTGAATACTTGGCAAAACCTTTTGATATCGATCAGGCATTAGCGCTAATACAGCGCGCGATGGCGCAGTCTGCCAAACCAATGCCTGCAACGAGTGACGCCGACAGTGGTGTGCCGGAAATTCAAGGCCATGCCCCCGCTATGCAGGAAGTTTTTCGAGCGATTGGTCGACTCTCGAGTTCCAGCGCTACCGTATTGATTACCGGTGAGTCTGGTTCAGGCAAAGAATTGGTTGCCAGGGCGCTGCATCGTCATAGTCCGCGTGCCAATAAACCTTTTATCGCGATTAATACAGCGGCGATTCCTAAAGATCTACTCGAATCCGAATTGTTTGGTCATGAACGCGGTGCCTTCACCGGCGCCGCGACCCAGCGCCGTGGGCGTTTCGAAGAGGCAGATGGTGGCACGCTGTTTCTGGATGAAATCGGCGACATGCCTGCCGAGCTGCAGACGCGGCTTTTGCGGGTGCTGTCGGATGGGCATTATTACCGCGTTGGCGGTCATCAATCGATCAAATCAAACGTTCGGGTGATCGCCGCTACGCATCAGAATCTTGAGGAGCGTGTTCGCCAGGGATTGTTTCGCGAAGATCTGTTCCACCGTCTCAACGTCATTCGTTTGCGCCTACCCTCACTTAAAGAGCGGCGGGAAGATATTCCGGATCTGGCAGAACACTTCCTGGCGCGCAGTGCCAAAGAGCTGGGTGGCGAGCCAAAGCAATTAACAGCTGCGGCTATGGCATACCTGACCTCTTTGCCTTTTCCAGGGAACGTGCGTCAGCTAGAAAATCTATGTCACTGGCTTACGGTGATGGCGCCAGGTCAAACGGTTGACCTAAACGATTTGCCCCCAGAGTTAAGGCAAGAGCAGGCTTTGGCAGCGCAGCCGGATACAGAACCAGTATTCGCTAGTCCGAAAGTGCTGTTGCCTCTTGGAGGCGCGGGCGGTGACTGGACCGAGGCGCTGGCTGAAGCGGTAGATAACCTGTTGGTCAATGCCGGAAATGAACCCGAGGATATCGACGGCGTTCACGAGCGGCTGATGCAAGCCTTCGAACGTACGCTGATCCAGCGTGCCTTGCTACACACCGGAGGTAGACGCATCGAAGCAGCACAGCTGTTGGGCATTGGGCGTAATACAATTACGCGCAAAATCCAGGAACTGAAGCTCGATGAACAACCCGCAGCAAAACCAACCACGATTAAAGATCACGCGATTTGATTCGTGTGATTCGACCAATCGATTATTGCTGACTGCGGCAGAAGCCGGGGCACCTTCGGGCTCGGTATTTGTTGCTCGAGAGCAAGTAGCGGGTCGTGGCCGACGTGGCCGCGAATGGTTGGCGGCACCGGGTGAAAGCCTGACATTCTCATTGCTTTGGGTCTTTGAACCTGACCCGGCTCGTTTAACCGGTTTGCCGCTCGTGGTGGGGTTGTCTGTGGTTCGCGCATTATCTGGGTTAGCGCTGAGGCAAGTGAGTGACGTTCAATTAGGCCTCAAGTGGCCGAATGATCTATTGCTCGCCCGTTCAGACGATATCTATGCCAAAGTAGGCGGCGTGCTTGTCGAATCTGCATTACGCACAACCCCCCGTGGGCCTAAAGAATTGGCCGTTGTCATAGGGATTGGTTTGAATTGTGGGGACAGTGCTTCAATCAAGAAACAGGTGTTAGACCAACAGGTAGGGTCGCTTGCTGAGCTTTGGTGTGAGGCGGTGTCGCCTGAGCAGGTGTTGGATGCGGTGCTCGACCAATTGATTGTGGACTTGTCCTTGTTCGCAGAGCAAGGGTTTGCTGCATTTTATGCTGGATGGAATACCGTCGATCTCTGGCGGAACCGGCAAGTAAAAATTTGTGAACAGAACGAAGTGCTGCAAGAAGGCTATTGTCGCGGTGTGGATGCCGATGGCGCGCTTTGTATCGAAACGCTATCGGGTATAAAGCGGATCGTTTCGGGCGATGTCAGCCTGCGCAAGGTATAGTCCCGAAATGCATTTATTACTGGATTTCGGCAATTCACGTCTTAAGTGGGCGGTTACCTCGAGCGTTCATTCAGCGGGTAGCCGTCTATCGCAAAAAGGGGCTGTTCCTTATGAAGACACAGCGATCTCTGCATGGGCGTTAGCGTTGCAGGCGGCGCCCATTGAAAATGTGTGGTTTGCTAGTGTCGTCGCGCCGGAACTGGAGGCGAAAGTCTTGATGCAGCTGGAACCGCTGGCATCGGCGCCGAAACGATTTGAGGTTACAGCCCAGGCGGGCACGCTTCACAACCTTTATGCGACCCCTTTGACCCTGGGTGTCGATCGGTGGGCGTCGGCTATTGGCGCGTGGGCGCTGCTTAAGCAGCCATGCCTGGTCGTGAGCGCCGGTACGGCAACCACCATAGACCTGATTGAGGTATCTGGGTTGGATGAGGCAGATTATCGAGGGGGATTAATCTTGCCTGGTTTGGATTTAATGTTGGAATCGTTGCATCAACGTACCGCACGCTTGCCTGCGGCAAATGGGCATTATTGTGCCGCACCGGCAGTTGCAAATAATACAGATGATGCAATAACTAGCGGCGCGATGGACGCAACCTGCGGTGCTATTGAACGTATGGCGCGGCGGTTGGGTGAGGATGCGCCGTGTTTAATAACTGGCGGCAATGCAGAGCGCGTGCAAGCCGCGTTGGGCAGCAGAGCCAGGGTCGTTGAAGAACTGGTGCTTGAAGGCCTAGCGATCCATGCGCTGAATCATCATTGACTATATTGAGCCTGTTTAATGGATCCTATAAATAATAAAAAAATGCCACCCAAGGCGCCGGGTAATTTTAGAGCTGTGGTAGTTGAAGAACTGCTCGCCTTCTGGTCATTTCTGTTGAGTAACTGGTTGTATATTCTGCCGGGTTTTCTGTTGGTGCTGGCTTTGATATACATCGTTCGTCCGATGCCACCTAAATCCCTGACGATCGCAACGGGGCAATATCATTCTACGGCCGATGTAGTTGGGCATCGCTACCGCGAATTCTTTCGTCAGCATGGTGTTGATTTACAGCTGGTTGAGTCTAAAGGCGCAGAAGAGAACCTGAGTTTGCTGGCAGAAGGCAAGGTTGATGCCGTGTTTTCTCAGGGGGGCATGGATTTGCCCGAGGAGGCGCGTCATTTTGAATCTCTGGGATCGGTAGTTTACCAACCCCTTTGGTTGTTTCATTATCAGACAGAGAGTGGCGATCCGGAGCTCAATAAATTTTTGCAGGGCAAGCGGGTGTCAATCAACATCCCGGGTAGTAGCACGCGCGCCATGGTTCAACAGCTGTTAAAAGCCCAGGGCATCAACACAGACTCTGCAAACTTTCTGGCGATGGGCACGAAAGATTCTGTTGCCGCATTTAAAGAGCACAAGATAGACGCAATCTTTCTGTTGGGCGCCATGGCGTCCAAAAACGTTCAGGAAATTGCTCAATACCCTGGGGTGCAAATTTACAACTTTCTACTGGCTACGGCTTACGCCAAGCGATTCCAGTATCTAGATCCTGTGTTGCTGTCGGCAGGCACCTTTAACTTGCACCCCATCGTGCCCAAGCAAGATGTGCAGATGATAGCAACAACCCTGGATATTCTGACAACGGATAAGATGCACCCGGCCCTGCAGTTGCTCTTCATGGAAGCAACAGTAGATTTCGAACGCAAACGGGTGTCATTTTTTGCGCCGGGCAAGTTTCCAACGTATATGGATACGAGAATTCCCGAGAGCGACGTTTCTTTAAGGAAGGCTCCCCGTTTCTCTGGGGCTATGTCCCGTTCTGGGTGGCTAGCCTGTTTGATGAAGTCTGGTTCTATTTAATCGCCATTGGCGCTATCGTTATTCCGGTGATTGGGTTCTGGCCGAGCTATCGTAAAACGCATGCCGTACTGAGTATCGAGTCCTGTTATAACGAGTTGAGGTTGATAGAAACCGAAATCTCACTAGCGCGGCAGGAAGCCGGTGGCGTTAAAGCAGAAATGCTCTATCGCATCGATCAGCTTAAAGACAAAGTCCGAGAACTCTGGGTGCCTACCGGTAATCGCAGCGCGTACTATGATCTGCGGGCTGCAATTAATATCGTGCGTGAAGATATTGTGGCAGAACTTTCAGCGCAGGAAAAAGCTGGTCATTAATCAGGCAAGCTCAATGAGTGGCAGCGTGGCTATATGGCCACGCAGCGCTTTACGTGCAGCTTTATGCGTTGGGTAAATGGATTCAACAACCGCCCAGAAGCGGGGGCTGTGATTCATTTCCTTGAGGTGTGCCAGCTCATGTACGATCACATAGTCTATTAGGTCACGCGGTAGATGAACGAGCCGCCAGTTCAGACGAATATGGCCATGGCTTGTACAGCTACCCCAACGTGTTCGCGCCTGAGAGAGGGATAGGGCCGAGATGCGTACATCCATGCGCGGCGCTAATTCGTCGATGCGCGACTCGAAATGTGTCAGCGCTTCCTGGCGTAACCATTGAACAAGTGATTTATGACTGCGTACCGCATTGTTAGGGGTCGGACTGTACAACAGCAGCGTGTTTTCCAGACGCTCGATCCGTGAGCCCCGAGCGGCGTGGTGCATCGCCTTTACAGTATGTGGTACGCCAAAGATTGGTAGCGGTATGTCGCCATGAATCGACCAGCTGCCATTCAATCGCTCGGAGCGCCACTCGTCCAGTTTCTGAATCACCCAAGACTCGTGCGTCAGGATGAGAGACTCTGATTGGCGTAACGACAAGTTCATCGGGCCAAGGACGCGTAGGCCACGATGATCAATGGTCATGCTCAGCCTGCGTCGGGGACTACGCTTGATCGTGTAAGGAACGATGCGGTCTAACAGGGTGACGCTATGTTCCTGCTCGCTGGGTTTGGGGTCAGTGCCGAACAGGAGGAAGTTCACGCATGGCCTCTTTGATCCAGGTTTCTACCCGTTCGTTCAGTTCGCTGTCTGTTAGGCCAGCCGGATCAATAGCCGGACCGAAACGCACGGTAATTGTGCCGGGTTTTTTGATAAACGCATTCCTGGGCCATAGTTCGCCCGCATTGTGTGCAACAGGGATAACGGGTGCACCAGTGCGCACCGCCAGCCGTGCGCCGCCTGCTTTGAATTTGCCCATTTTTCCTGGGGCGACACGCGTCCCTTCAGGAAAAATAATGATCGACAATCCTTGGTCAAGACGTTTTTGACCTTGAGTCACAATTTTTTCTAGGGCGGCTTTGCCGGCGCTGCGATCAATCCAGATCATGCGCAGCCCCCAAAGTGCCCAGCCAAAGAAAGGGATGGCGAGCAATTCCCGTTTGAGCACAAAAATAGCCGGTGGCGTCCAGATCTGCAGGGCGATGGTTTCCCAGGCTGATTGGTGTTTAGCGAGATAAATCGCGGGCGCTGTGCTGATGTTTTCTCGTCCTTGAATCTGGCAGCGTATCCCCAGAATGAGATGGCACATGGCCATAAAGCCGTAGCGCCACATCTGACAAATGGCGTAACAGCTTTTGAAGCGAGAGGCTTCCGGTAGCACGTAGGCACATAACACCAGCGTGCCGCAGAATACGGTCCAGCCGGCGAGAATGAGGGTAAACAGCGTCGAGCGTAGCGCAGTCACGGAAAGGCTTAATCTTTTTTCGATGGTTTGCCGAGAAGCACATCTATGGCCGCCGCCAGATTGGCATGGACTGTGGTGCCTTCGGGTAACCCGCCATCGGCAACAGTTTTTTCACCTTTGCCTGTGCGAACCAGGAATGGGATGCAACCTGCCGCACTACCTGCCTGCAGATCACGTAGCGAATCACCGATCGTAGGCACACCCTTCAAGTCGATGTTGTAGATCTTGGCGATCCGTTCGAACATGCCGGGCTTCGGCTTGCGACAGTCACATTTTTCATCGGCCGTATGCGGGCAATAGAAAATGGCATCGACTCGACCGCCTACGGCAGCCAGACACTTGTGCATCTTCTCGTGCATCGCATTCAGCGTGTCCATGTCAAACAGGCCACGTCCAATGCCCGATTGGTTAGTCGCTACCACTACACGATATCCCGCCTGGTTCAGGCGGGCGATGGCTTCTAGGCTACCCTCGATCGGCTTCCATTCAGCTGGTGACTTGATGTACAGCGCCGAGTCGACGTTGATTACGCCGTCACGATCGAGAATAATCAGCTTCATGATGCGTCCATTCAAACAGCCAAGCGGGCGATGTCCGCCACGGCGTTCATCTGGTCGGACAATGTCTTGAGCAGCGCCAGGCGGTTCTGGCGTACCTTGTCATCTTCTGCCATCACCATGACATCTTCGAAGAAGGCATCCACGCTGGCACGAACTTGAGCCAGTGCCATCAGTGCATCGGTGTAGGCTTCAGCGCGCATCGCATCGGCAACGGTCGGGGCAAGTGCAGTTACCTGATCGAATAGTGCCCTTTCCTGGGCTTCTGTCATCAGCGAGGCGCTTGGTGTGCCCAGCGCTGCAAGATCATCCACCTTCTTGAGCAGGTTGCCGATACGCTTGTTGGCCGCAGCTAGGGCCAGGGCATCCGGCTGCGCCGAGAACTCGCGCACGGCAGCCAGTTTGGCCGGTATACGGTCGATACGAGCCGGGTTGATGCCGAGAACGGCTTCCACCACATCCTGTGGCTCACCCTGATCCTTGAGCAGATTGCGCAGACGATCAGTAATAAAAGCCATCAGGCCCGGCGCAAAATCAGCTTGCAGCGTGCCAGCAGGGAATGTGTCTGCCGACCACTGGATCAGTTGCGGTAACTCTAGGGGCAGTTGGCGTTCCATCAGTAGGCGCAGAACGCCTAGCGCAGCGCGGCGTAGACCAAAGGGGTCGCGGTCGCCAGTGGGTTTTTCACCGATGCCAAAGAAGGCCACCAGCGTGTCGAGCTTATCAGCCAGCGCCACAGCGCACCCCACGTTGTTGCTCGGCAGATCATCGCCAGCAAAGCGTGGGCGGTAGTGATCGGCAATCGCTTCGGCAACATCGTTTGCTTCGCCATCATGCTTGGCGTAGTAGCGCCCCATGATGCCTTGAAGTTCCGGGAATTCGCCGACCATATCGGTTACGAGATCGGCCTTGGCCAGCTCGGCAGCACGTGCTACGTGCGTGGTATCGGCGCCAATGGCGTTGCCAATATGCGTAGCCAGATTCTGTACACGGAGCAGGCGATCCAGTTGTGTACCCAGCTTGTTGTGGTACACCACGTTGCCCAGCTTGGCGATACGCGAAGCCAGGGGTTCTTTGCGATCCTGTGTAAAGAAGAAACGGGCATCCGAAAGCCGTGGGCGCACTACGCGCTGGTTACCGCCGATGATGTGCTTCGGATCAGCCACCGCCATGTTCGACACAATCAGGAACTGGTTGCGCAGCTTGCCTGAACCATCGAGCAGCGGGAAATATTTCTGGTTTTGCTGCATGGTCAGAATCAGACATTCTTGTGGCACTTCCAGGAATTCTGGTTCGAACTCGCCAACGTAAATCACCGGCCATTCAACCAGCGCGGTTACTTCGTCGAGCAGGCCTTCGGCCTGGTTGATTTGCGCACCCAGTGCCTCGGCCTTGGCGGCGAGTTGTGCGCCGATGGTGCCACGGCGTTCTGCGTAATCAGCGACAATCTTGCCTTCGGTACGCAGAGTTTCAGCGTAATCGTTGGCGGCCGGAATTGTGATCAGTCCTTTCGACAGGAAGCGGTGTCCCAGCGTCTGTTGACGCGACTGTAGGCCAAGCACTTCACCCGGCACCAATTGATCGCCGTGTAGCTGAATCAGGCCGTGCACCGGACGGACGAACTGTACGTCCGAATCGCCCCAGCGCATCATTTTCGGAATCGGCAGCTTCTTCAGCGCATCGGCCACGATACCGCTCAGCACGTCCGCCAATTGCGCGCCTTTCACCTGCATCGTGTAGAAGAAGGTTTCAGATTTGCCGTCCATGCGTTTCGTGAACTTCGGTAGTTCGCTGGCATCAATGCCCTTAGCTTCGAGTTTCTTGAGCAAGGCGGGTGATGGGTTGCCATCGGCACTCAGCGCCACGCTGACCGGCATCATCTTTTCTTCGACTTCCTGGTCTGGCGCCAGCGATAGCACGTCTGGAATCAACACGGCTAGACGGCGTGGCGTGGCAAACCACTGGTAGGCCACATTGTCGGCGACCAGTTTTTTCTGAACCAGGCCGGCAAACACGCCGGCGGAGAATACTTCACCAAAACGGGCGAGTGCCTTCGGTGGCAGCTCTTCAGTCAGTAGTTCAACGAGTAGGGGAGCATGTTTGGCCTGGCTCATCACACGGCCTCCTTCTTGATCGGGGTGCCACACATCGGGAAGCCCAGCGCTTCGCGACTATCGTAATAGGCTTGTGCTACCTGACGGGCCAGAGCGCGGACACGACCAATATAGGCTGCGCGCTCGGTCACGGAAATGGCACCGCGGGCATCCAGCATGTTGAAATTGTGCGAACACTTCATCACCTGTTCGAAGGCCGGCAGCGGCAGGCCGATTTCCATCATGCGCTTGGCTTCGGCTTCGTGATCCGAGAAGTGGCGGAACAACATGTCTACCTGAGCGTGTTCAAAGTTGTAGGTCGATTGTTCCACTTCATTCTGGTGGAATACATCACCATAGGTGACGATGTTGTCACCGTTCTTGGCCCAGACCAGGTCGTAGACATTTTCCACGCCCTGCAGGTACATGGCTAGACGCTCCAGCCCGTAGGTAATCTCACCCAACACCGGTTTGCAGGTGAGCGAGCCGACTTCCTGGAAGTAGGTGAACTGCGTCACTTCCATGCCGTCCAACCAGACTTCCCAACCCAGACCCCAGGCACCCAACGTTGGCGATTCCCAATCATCTTCTACAAAGCGGATGTCGTGTTCTTCGGTATTGATGCCCAGTGCCCGCAGCGAATCGATGTACAGATCCATGATGTTGGCTGGCGACGGTTTGAGCACCACCTGATATTGATAGTAATGCTGCAGACGGTTCGGGTTTTCGCCATAGCGGCCGTCTTTCGGACGGCGCGATGGTTGCACATAGGCGGCGTTCCAGGGCTCTGGGCCAATGGCGCGCAGGAAGGTGGCGGTGTGGAAGGTACCGGCGCCCACTTCGATGTCATAGGGTTGCAGCAGGACACAGCCCTGGCGGTTCCAGAATTCCTGCAGGCGCAGGATTACGTCCTGAAAGGTCAGCATGTTTCGCATTCCGTCTTGTGATGGGTGGACGCGACATCGCGCCCGACCGAAACCCCAGATTTTACGGGTTTTTTAGCCGGATAGCAGTAGTGATCTTGCCTTCAGACCGTATGTCTATGACGCGTAAACAGGCCCCAGGCCAGAATAGCCAGTGAAAACCCGATAATTGGCCAGTCTAGCCATCGCTGATAGGGCGTTGTACCTCGCATACCTTGCACGCTGGTAACGAGTGCGTTGCGTGTGAAGGCAGCCAGCACCGCCTGTCGTTCGCCTTGTGGACCGATTACAGCGGTCATGCCCGTATTCGTTGCGCGTAGCATTGGGCGGCCATTTTCCAGTGCGCGGATCTGGGCAATCTGCAGGTGCTGGGGTTGGGCCAGGGAGTCACCAAACCAGGCCGTGTTCGACATATTGACCATGATCGTGGCTTCATCAGCCCGTTGGGCAATCGCCGCACCGAAAATATCTTCATAGCAGATGTTCACAGCAATCTGCTGGTGGCTGAGCTGCATCAGTGGTTGATTGGCTTCGCCCGCCGTGAAGTTAGGTAGGGGCATGTTAATCAGTTTTAGAAACCAGCCAAACCCCGGCGGCGTGATTTCCCCGAAGGGAACCAGGTGCACCTTGTTGTACACCTGTAGTGGATCAACCCCCATAGAAACGGCACTGTTGGCGTACCAGCTTCGACCTTTACCGGATTCGCCTGTGGGTACACCCATCAGGATATTACCCCGTTGCTCCTGCCCGATACGTTGCAGATCCTGTAAGAACTCTGCCGGGGCTTCAGAAAGAAGCGAAGGAATGGCTGTTTCCGGAAGCACGATGAGGGTGGCGGGGTTGGTGCGCGCCAACTGGAAATACGTCAGCAGCGTTTGTACATACTGTTCGGGTTGCCACTTCATGGATTGCGGTACATTGCCCTGAAGCAAAGAGACTTTTAGCGGGCTGCCTTCGGGTTTAGTCCAGGCTATTTGTTGCAGGCCTACACCGCTTACAAGAAGCGCAGCGATCATCAACGACTGAGGGTTGAGCGCAGAGGAAAAGCGCCAGCCTGCATTACGTAAGCGCAGCCAGAGTTCTCCGCTCAGACCGGCAAGCCAGGCTGCTGTAAAGCTCAGTCCATAGCCGCCTAAAATTGGGGCATAGCCGGCAAGTGGGCTTGGCGAGGCTTGGCTGTAACCCAGGTTCAACCAGGGGAACCCTGTGAAAAGGGTGCCGCGTAACCATTCGGTTAACAGCCAGCATGCAGCGAATAACAAGGGGCGAAAAAGCCCACTATCCAGTCGTGTGGCGCTAGGGGCGTGTAAGCCGCTGCGGCCGGCCAGACAGAGCACGAAGCCGGTGCTGGCGAGAAGCGGATAAAGCGCCAACGTTGCAGCAAATAGCAACGTGGCAACCAGTGCCAGTAACATCGGCATGCCACCGATGTCGTGCATGCTGACATAAACCCAGGATACGCCGGTTAGAAACTGACCTAAGCCGAAAGCAAAACCGATACCCGCTGCCTGACGTTTGTTATGTGCACCACGCAACAACAGATAGAGCGCTGCCCAGCAGACAATGCCCAAAGGCCATAAGGCAAAAGGCGCAAAAGCAGCGACACCCAGGAAGCCCCAGCCAAAGGCTTGGGCGTAGGGAGATAAGCGTCTGAAGTCAGGCTTCCAACGCATTAATGGTCTTCTCCGCTATCCTGCGGCGTTGACTCGTTATCGGTGCCTGTGTCTGGTTCGCGTAAGTCCTCAACCATCAGGCTATAAAGACGACGATTGTCTGCGCGCACGACCCGGAACAATAGGCCGTTCAGTTCGATGCTTTCGTTGCGGCGCGGCACGCGACCCAAATGGTGCACGATCTGTCCGCCAATGGTCTGGGCTTCACGCTCATCCAGTTCACAACCGAACTTCTCGTTAAACGTATCAATCGGCGTTTGTGCTTTAACCCGGTAACGACCCGTAGCATCGAGCTGGATATCGGTATCCAGTTGCGCCTGGTCATGCTCGTCTTCAATTTCGCCGACGATTTCTTCAAGCACATCTTCAATCGTCACCAACCCGGCAAGACTACCGAATTCATCAATTACCAGAGCCATATGCGTATGGCTAATACGGAATTCGCGCAGCAGTACATTCAATGGCTTGGATTCGGGAATAAACATCGCCGGGCGCAGCCAGTCTTCCAGACGGAAATTGCTGTTGCCGATCGAACGAAGTAAATCTTTGGACAGGATGACGCCTCGAACATCATCGTCTTCTTCACCAATGACGGGTAGCCGTGAGTGACCTGAATCGATAACCTTGCGTATGGTTTGCGCCAGCGGCTGTGTCGCAGACAGCGTATTCATCTGCTGGCGCGGCACCATGATGTCGCGCACCGTCATTTCCGATACGGTGAGCGCACCCTCGATGATGGTCAGCGCTTCGGCATCGACCAGGTCTCGTTCATGTGCGCCATGCAGCAGTTTGAGCAGTTCGCTTCGGTCATCCGGCTCACGCAGGAGTAGGGTTGAGAACCGGTCGATCAGTTGGGTCAGGCTATTGCCCGGGGTGGCCCGGGCGGGCGAAGGGGAGGGGTCCATTAGTGCTTAAGCGTACGGGTCGGCAAAGCCCAGATCAGCCATAATTTCGGTTTCCAGCGATTCCATCTCTTTGGCATCACGATCATTCAAATGGTCGTAACCCATTAGATGCAGCATGCCATGCACCACCAGGTGTGCCATGTGAGCAGGAATTGTTTTGCTCTGCGCTTTCGCTTCGGCGTAAATCACCGAGGGGCAAAACACGATGTCGCCCATCAGCGGTTCGTCTTCATAAGGGAAAGACAGCACGTTGGTTGGCTTGTCTTTACCGCGATAGGTACCGTTCAGGTGCTGGCTCTCTTCGGCATCGACAAAACGCATCGTCACCGTTGCAGCATCGCCATAAACAGCCTTGGCCCATTTGCGCAACAACTTGCGATCCGGAATCTGTTTGCGCAGATTATCAGCGCATACCAACTGTACCGTGAGGTCCAGTCGACGTGCAGGTTTGGCTAGGTTCGCAGAATTGCTCATGGCGTTAGCTTAACCGTTTTGCGGCTGATGCGCTTCATAGGCTGCAACAATGCGCGCAACAAGCGGGTGGCGCACGACATCTTCCTTCAGAAAATGAGTGACCCCAATCCCGCGGACATCACGCAGAATGGTTGTGGCTTCAGCCAGCCCACTCTTTTGGCCACGTGGCAAATCCACCTGTGTCGGGTCGCCGGTAATCACTGCTTTAGCGCCAATGCCAATACGGGTGAGGAACATCTTCATTTGTTCCGGCGATGTATTCTGGGCTTCATCCAGAATGATGAACGCATTATTGAGCGTGCGGCCGCGCATAAAAGCCAGCGGCGCCACTTCGAGCATGCCCTTTTCGAACAGCTTGGTGACTTTTTCAAAACCCATCAGGTCGTACAGCGCGTCATAAAGCGGGCGCAGATACGGGTCGACCTTTTGCGATAAATCGCCGGGCAGAAAGCCGAGCCGCTCACCAGCCTCTACTGCCGGCCGCGTCAGAATAATCCGTTGCACGTGTTCGCGTTCGAAGGCATCCACCGCGCAGGCCACGGCCAGAAACGTTTTGCCGGTACCAGCTGGGCCAATGCCAAAGGTAATGTCGTGGGACTGAATGTTCTTCAGATATTCCACCTGGCGCGGCGTACGGCCATGCAGGTCCGCGCGTTTAGTCATCAGCACCGGTGCATCGCCAACGCCCAGGTCGGCATCTTCCCGCGCGATTTTGGCGGTGGGCTGATGGGCCGGATCCTGACGTAACTCAATGAGCCCCAGCTGAATATCATCCACGCTGAGTGCTTCTTTGCTTTTGCTGGCCAGATCGTAAAAGAAGCGTACCGCACGCGCCGCACGTTCACGGCTGGTGCCTGTGCCCTGAATGCGGAAGTGGGCGCTACGGCGGGCGATGCTGACATCGCAGGCCTGTTCAATCTGATGCAGATTTTCATCGAGCGGCCCGCAAAGGCTCGCCAACAGGTGGTTGTCCACCGGCTCTAATGAAAACTCTAACGTACGTGTGCTCAAGCTTAATCCTTTAAAACAATCTCGCCGCGCAGCGTATGTGACAGCGACTCAACAATACGTACGTCCACAAACTGATTAATCAAGCGCGCATTGCCCACAAAATTAACAATGCGGTTGTTGTCGGTGCGGCCCGCCAGCTCATTAGCGTCTTTGCGAGACAGACTTTCTACCAGCACGCGCTGTACAGAACCCACCATCGATTGGCTAATGGCTTGAGCCTGTTCTTCAATCTTGGCTTGCAGGCGCATCAGGCGCTCAGTTTTTATCTCGGCGGGTGTGTCATCCGACAGCTCAGCGGCCGGGGTGCCCGGGCGGCTGCTGTATAAAAAGCTGTACGAGTAGTCAAAGCCCACGTCTTCGATGAGCGCCATGGTCTTTTCGAAGTCTTCAGCGGTTTCGCCGGGGAATCCCACGATAAAGTCGGACGACAAAGATAGGTCCGGCCGGGCGGCACGCAGCTTGCGAATCACCGATTTATATTCCAGGCCGGTATAGCCGCGCTTCATCGCCACCAATACACGGTCTGACCCTGCTTGCACCGGCAGGTGCAGGTGCGATACCAGCTTCGGTACGCGGGCATACATGTCAATCAGCTTTGGCGTCATCTCGCGCGGGTGCGAGGTGGTGTAGCGGATGCGTTCAATTTCCGGCATCTCGGCAATGGTTTCAATCAGGTCAGCCAGATCAGCAATCGTGCCAGCATCATCCATCTCGCCACGGTAGGCGTTCACGTTCTGGCCGAGTAGCGTTACTTCCTTAACGCCTTGAGCAGCCAATTCAGCGATTTCCACCAGAATATCGGCAAACGGGCGCGAGACCTCTTCGCCACGGGTATAAGGCACGATACAGAAGCTGCAGTATTTAGAGCACCCTTCCATGATCGAGACAAAAGCGCTGGCGCCTTCCGTTCGGGCGGGCGGCATCGCATCGAATTTCTCGATCTCTGGGAAGGAGATATCCACGGCCGCTTTGCCGCTGTTACGGCGCTGGGCAATCAGGGTGGGTAAACGGTGCAGAGTTTGTGGGCCAAACACCACGTCCACAAAGGGTGCGCGTTTCACAATCTCGCCACCCTCTTGTGAGGCCACGCAACCGCCAACACCAATCACCAGATTAGGGTTCTTTTCTTTCAGGTGACGTACACGGCCCAGGTCGTGAAACACTTTCTCCTGCGCCTTTTCGCGCACCGAGCAGGTGTTAAACAGAATTACATCGGCATCTTCTGGCCGGTCTGTTTTAACCATGCCTTCGCTATCCGAAAGTACGTCGACCATTTTGTCCGAGTCGTACTCGTTCATCTGGCAGCCAAAGGTTTTGATAAACACCTTTTTGGGGCGGCTAGGCGCGGTTGAATCGGTAGCGGTAGGCGAAATCAGGTCGGATGCGGGTTGTGTCATGCCAGAAGTGTCGTTAAAAGCAGTAAAAATCAAGCCAAATTATACACTTGGCCTTAGTCAGACGGGGTTTTGGCTTGACGAAGCTCGGGGCGACGATTAAACTTATGCCCCTTGTGCGGTGATGTAGCTCAGACGGTTAGAGCGATGGATTCATAACCCATAGGTCGGCGGTTCGATTCCGCCCATCACCACCACGAATTACGCGGCTTCCCGAAAGGGAGGCCGTTTTCGTTTTGGGGTCGGGCTAACACGGGGCTAACATTTGACGCGAGATTGCACCCTGTAATGGGTCATGTTGGAGATCCTTCTTTCTGGTGATTCAGTCTTTTGTTGATTTATCGCGCATAGAAAATAATTTGCATTTATCGATCGTGGGTTATATAGTCATTTTATCTTCTATAAGAGATAAACGGTTATGGACTACCCAATTAATTTTGCAGAGCAACTGACGCAGCATCTAAAAGCTTTTAGAAAGTCCCGTGGCTTGACTCAGGCGCAGCTGGCGATGCATTTGGGCGTTACTCAGTCGCGCGTTGCGGATATTGAAACCAACCCAGGCAAAGTGAGCTTAGAAAACCTGCTTAAGGTTTTAGCGGCGCTAGATGTCCGAGTGCTGTTGCGGGATGCTGCTACAGGTGTTGTGTCGACCGCGACTAGCAAGGCACCAAAGACGCTGGCTGAGCTCAAGGCAGAGCAAGACCGTCCGACGCTTAGTAACGAGGATTGGTAATGCGATCACTCAATGTCTGGATGAATGGGATGCTTGTGGGTGCCTGGTCCTATGGGCGAGGGGATTCGCATCGTTTCGTTTACGATGCCGATTGGCTAAAGTCGCCGGCGTGTCGTTCGCTATCTCTTTCAATGCCGCTCAGTGCCTCGGGAGCAGTTCGTGGTGCAGTGGTGGCACACTATTTCGACAACCTGCTGCCCGACAGCGAGCGTATTCGTAAACGATTGAAGGCGCGCTATGGCACTCGGTCTGACCGTGCGTTTGATCTGTTGGAAGCGATTGGCCGGGATTGTGTCGGTGCTGTGCAACTGCTCCCTGTAGGATCGGAGCCAACAGGTTTTAATCGTGTGTCCTATGAAGCGCTCGATGAGGCCGGTGTAGCGGCACAGTTGCGAATGGTGCCGGCATTGCCCAGTTATGCGGCAGATACTCACACCGATTTCAGAATCTCCATAGCGGGTGCGCAAGAAAAGACGGCGTTACTTAAAGTAGGTAAGCAATGGTGTGTGCCAACTGGTGCAACGCCCACATCTCATATTTTTAAGCTACCACAGGGTTTGGTGGGGGGCTATCAGTTTGACCTGAGACATTCAGTTGAGAACGAATGGCTATGCTTAAAGTTTCTTGCTGCACTGGGTTTGCCGGTAGCAGCGGCAGAGATCGGTCAATTTGAAGACCAGAAGGCATTGATTGTAGAACGGTTTGATCGGCGCTGGGTGCATGCGCGGGATGGTAAATCAAGCTGGTTGGCGAGATTGCCACAGGAAGATTTCTGTCAGGTGCTGGGAATTTCTCCGGATGATAAGTATGAATCAGCGGGCGGTCCGGGTATTCGTGATGCATTGCAGATACTGCAAGGAAGTCAGACAGCGGATCTGGATAGAACCATTTTTGTGATGACACAGTTTGCTTTCTGGTTGTTAGCAGCTATTGATGGACATGCCAAGAATTTCTCCATCAGGCTGTATGCTCAAGACAAATATGAAATGACACCGATTTACGATGTGTTGTCGGCATGGCCAATTATCGGCAGTGGGCCCAATTACTTGCCAATGCAAGACGCGAAAATGGCAATGGCGTTACGCGGTAAGAATACGCACTATCGCGTATCTGAAATACAAACGCGTCACTGGAAGCTATTGGCTAAGGAGTGTGGTGTGCCAAGTGTCTGGAAGTTGATGCTAGAAATGGCGGGTAGCGTTGATGATGCCATTGCGAGTGTCATGATCCAGTTGCCGCAAGAATATCCAGTTGCTTTGGCTGAGACAATTTTTGATGGGGTGCGCAAGCAGGTAGCGAAATTCCTAAAATCTGCCTCATGAACCTCGGGTGCCGAGCAAAACCGAACTGGATAAAAATTTATTGCAAACAATAAGTTAACCTTTAAATTCGATTCCGCCCATCACCACCAGTATTCAAGCGGCCTTCAGCAATGGGGGGCATTTTCGTTTCAAGCAGCAAGAGCAGGTTCGGCAAAGGGTTTCTTTACATTTTGAGCCGTCTAATCTAACGTCTGCAGATCGTCAAATTTAAACGCTGTTTAAGCGTGGGGCATTGATTTTTATGAATTTCGGCCTGCAAGAGATTGTTCCTATCATCGGATACATACCGTTAGCGATCGCGCTGACTGTTTCTTTTGCACTTCTGACGTACTGGGTATTAATCCACTCTCCCTTGGCTTCGTGGTTCTACAAGGAAGAGGTTGTGCCACCGTTTTTCTCCTATGCAGCGATTATTTTTGCGCTATTTGCCGCCATGATTGCATCGGACATATGGGGTCGCTACAAAGATGCTTCTACAGCAGCCGTGTTGGAGGCGAGTGCGGTTAGGAGTCTTTTGATAACGGCAGCTTATATAGATCCAGCCGACGCTAAGGCGATCAGAGAATCGGTTGCAGGCTATGTGAATGTTGTGCTGAATGAAGAATGGCCAGCAATGAAGGACATGGATGCCGTACACAAGGATGTTGCATCAGGCGCTTTAATTCAACTGACATCGGTTGTTCTAGGTGCTATGGAAAATAAGCCACAAGCCAGGCCCTATGAGACAAGACTGCAACAAGCAATTGATGCGATAAGATCTTCAAGATTAACACGATTGTCGTATGCCTTTGATCCAGTGCAATATGGCAAGTGGCGTGCGCTGATGCTGTTTGGGTTTCTCACGATTTTTTCTGTGGGTCTTTGCCACGTGCGAAAACCCCGTGCGATGAAAATCACTCTCGGAGTCACAGTAGTTGGTATTTTGATTACTGCTAGCGTCCTGGCTAACCATCGTTCCCCTTATGCAGGCACGGATCCTGTAAAAGCTGAGTTGCTAAAAGAGTCGCTGCATTTGCTTGAACTTCCAAATTACCAAAAATCTAAAGGCATCCAATGAGAAAACTACAGTTGATTCAACCAGTTGTTATGGCATTGCTCGTGGTGGGCGGCTTGTTACCGTTATCTGCCGAGGCGCAGTGGGTTCTGGTGGCGCGCCATGTCATTGGCCGGGTGCAGCAGGTAACGCAGCAGCAGGATGCACAGGCGGGTCAGCCAGCCTCGCAGCAGGTAACGCAGGTGGCGACTGTGGTTCTGGATGCACCTGCTAGCCGTGTGTATCAGGTGGCAACGAATACGACCAATCGAAACCAACAAGTCACCGTGGTGAGCAACGATCCGGCAACGATGACAATTAATCTGAGAGAGAGCGATCAGGCAGCAACGCTGAATGTAACGGCACTTAACAAGAACCTGTCTCAACTAATGATTGTGGGTACGGCACCTGCCGGTGAAAATCCGCAAACCACCCGGATTGTTAACGCCGTCATGCGGTTGTGCGGTGACTTGGGTAAAAACTGCCAGATGGGTGGCAACTAATTCATGAGTGATTCGATTCGTTTGACGCAGTACAGCCATGGCGCAGGTTGTGGCTGCAAGATTTCTCCCAAGGTGCTGGATATCATTATTGCCGGTAGCGGGCTACAGAATCTTGACCCTAAGCTATGGGTCGGAAACGCTTCACGTGACGACGCTGCAGTGTATGAGATTGACGCAGAGCGTGGGGTGGTGTCGACCACAGATTTTTTTATGCCGATCGTGGATGATCCGTTTGATTTTGGGCGGATTGCGGCAACCAATGCCATTAGCGATATTTATGCCATGGGCGGTACGCCATTGATGGCAATTGCTATTCTGGGCTGGCCCGTGAATGTGCTGCCACCGGAAGTGGCGCGCGAAGTCGTGCGTGGTGGCCGCACTGTATGCGAAGCTGCGGGTATTCCTCTCGCAGGCGGCCATTCGATTGATGCCCCTGAACCGATTTTTGGCCTAGCGGTTACCGGCTTGGTTGAAAAGCAGCATATGAAGCGCAACGATACGGCCCAAGCGGGCTGTCGTCTTTACCTGACGAAACCGCTGGGGGTCGGGATTCTAACGACAGCAGAAAAGCGCAGTTTGCTCGAACCGGCGCATGTGCACGTGGCGCGTGATTGCATGACCCATTTGAATACAGTGGGCGCAGATTTTGGCCGGCTGCCACAGGTGTTGGCGATGACGGATGTCACGGGGTTTGGTTTGCTGGGGCACTTAGTGGAAATGGCAGATGGCAGTGGCTTAACCGCAGAATTAGATGCAGGTGCGGTGCCTGTCTTACCGGGTGTAACCCAATATCTTGCAGCCGGATGCGTTCCGGGTGGTACCTTGCGTAATTTTGAGAGTTACGGCGAGCGCATCTCCTTGCTTGGCGAAGATCAGAAGCATGTGCTGTGCGACCCTCAAACCAGCGGCGGTTTGTTGGTGGCGGTAACGCCGGAGGGGGAGGCAGCGTTTCTTGATGTCGCAAAACAGGCAGGGTTAGAACTGATGCCCATAGGTCAGCTGGTAGCGCAGCAGGCGCAGGCAGTTATCGTACGCTGATGTTGCAGACAGTTAACGATTACCGGGAAATACTCCTCAGTGGTGCGCCGCTGATGGATACGCGAGCGCCCATTGAGTTTAGCCGTGGGAGCTTTCCCTGCGCCACAAATATACCGTTAATGACGGATGAAGAGCGGGCGCGAGTGGGCACCTGTTACAAAGAGTCGGGTCAGGATGCGGCCATTGCTTTAGGGCATCAGCTGGTGGCTGGGGAAGTACGTGCAAACCGGATTGCGGCCTGGGCTGCTTTTGCTCAAGCCAACCCGGAGGGGTATCTCTTTTGTTTCCGGGGTGGGCTGCGTTCGCAGATTGTGCAACGGTGGTTAGCAGAAACGGCGGGGGTTCAATATCGCCGGGTTGAAGGCGGTTACAAAGCCATGCGGCAGTTTTTAATGGCAACCACAGAAGCAGCGGTAAAACAACGCCCCATGTGGGTTGTGGGCGGCATGACCGGCACAGGGAAAACCGAGCTGCTGTCGGGTTTGCCGCATGCGGTGGATTTAGAAGGTTGTGCGAACCATCGGGGCTCCGGGTTCGGAAAGCGTGTCAACGGGCAACCGGCGCAGATTGATTTTGAACATCGGATCGCCATTCGTTTGCTGCAGCTTGAAGCAGCGGGGCCGCCAGGCTTCGTGGTTGAAGATGAAGGCCTCTTCGTGGGCAAATGTGGCTTGCCCGAGCCGTTATACCGGCAAATGGCGTTGGCACCATTGGTTTGGCTGGAAGATGCTTTTGAAAACCGGGTCGATCGCATTCTGCGGGACTATGTGGTGGATCAGCTGGCTGATCACCAGGCGTTTTATGGAGAAAGTGAAGGGATTAGCCGTTTTGAGGCGCATCTTCAGCAGAGTTTGGCGAATATTCATAAACGCCTAGGGGGAGAACGCTACAAACGGGCGGCTGCGATGATGGCTGATGCGCTAAAGGCTCAGCGACTATCTGGCGCGGTTGATGGGCACCGGTTATGGATTGAATTGCTGCTGCGCGAGTATTACGACCCCATGTACCAGCATCAGAAGGCCAGCAAGGCCAGCCGGATTGTGGCGACAGGCGATGCCGCTGCTTTGCAACAGTTTTTGCTTAAATGACGAATTGTCATAATTCGGTAACGTTGGCCCCCTAGACTTCAGTCTGTTGAAATTTTAAGTCCCATGCCTGTGTGCTACGGGATCAACTACTGGAGTCTAAGCGATGAAAGTTTCTGTGAATAAGCTGTTGGTGAGCCTGTTGGTTTCGGCAGGTCTGGTCGCTGGTGCAAACGCTGCACAGCTAACGGGTGCTGGCGCTACTTTTCCTGCGCCTATGTATGCAAAGTGGGCAGAAACCTACAAAGCAGAAACTGGCACGACCATTAACTACCAGGCGATTGGTTCGGGTGGTGGCGTTAAACAAATCCAGGCAAAGACCGTTGATTTCGGCGCAAGCGATGATCCAGTAGCGGCTGCCGAACTGGAGAAAAGTGGTCTGGCTCAATTCCCGGCTATTATTGGTGGCGTGGTTCCTGTTGTGAACATCAAGGGTATCGCGCCGGGCCAGTTGAAGCTGAATAACGCCACGCTGTCAGATATTTTCCGCGCCAAGATCACCAAGTGGAATGACCCAGCCATTGCATCGGTGAACCCGGGTGTAACACTGCCAGATACCGCCATTACGATTGTTTACCGTTCGGACTCGTCAGGTACCACGGCGGTGTTTACGGATTTTCTGGCGCAAGTGTCGCCGCCTTTCAAGGGTGTAGTGGGTGCTGGTAAAACAGTAAACTGGCCAGCCGGTGTAGGTGGCAAGGGTAACGCCGGTGTTGCAGCTAACGTTACCAAGATTGATGGTGCTGTGGGCTATGTGGAATACGCCTACGCCAAGCAGAACAAGATGTCGCACGTATCGCTGATTAATCGTGATGGCAAAGCAGTCCAGCCGAATGAGGCAAGCTTCGCAGCAGCCGCATCGAAAGCTAACTGGGCGGGCACACCTAAGTTCGCAGTGAATCTGAACAATCAGGCGGGTGTCAACTCCTGGCCAATTACGTCAGCATCGTTCATCCTGATTTACAAGAAGGCTGAAAAACCGGAACAGAGTGCTGAAGTGCTGAAGTACTTTAACTGGGCGCTGACTAAGGGCCAGAAGATGGCAATTGCGCTGGATTACGTGCCGCTACCGGATAATGCCGTTAAAGCTATCATCAAGAGCTGGGCCGAGATCAAAGGCCCGGATGGCAAGCCAGTCTACACGGCGAAGTAATCAACGATTGCTATAACAGGCACAGCCGGCTTTGAGCCGGTTGTGCTGTCTCAGGCAGGATACCAATGTCTCAAAACATGATCGAAACCGAAGCAGCCGTTCAGGCCGCGATGAAACGGCAAGCCGAAAAGTCTGCCGTATTTTTGCGGCAGGACCGTATTTTTGCCGGCATTACCTTCAGTTTTGCTGCCTTAGTATTGCTGGTCTTGTTCGGCATTCTGGTATCACTCATGGTACAGGCATGGCCTGCGATCAATGAGTTTGGGCTGGGTTTTTTCTACAGCACGACCTGGAGCCCATCGACGGGTGAGTTTGGTGCTGGTATTGCGATTTGGGGCACGCTTGCCACGTCACTTATTGCGCTACTGATCGGTGTTCCGATCAGTTTTGGTATTGCGATGTTTTTGACAGAGTCCTGCCCGGTTTGGATGCGACGTCCATTGGGGACGGCCATTGAGCTGCTGGCTGGCGTGCCTTCGATTATTTACGGCTTCTGGGGTTTGTTCATTTTTGCACCGATGGTGCAAGAGTACGTCCAGCCCTGGATGATTAGCTGGTTAGGCGCCCCTTTCTTTGCTGGCCCCCCATTAGGGCTGGGTGTATTCACGGCGGGTCTAGTATTGGCATTGATGATTATTCCGTTTATTGCTTCGGTGATGCGGGATGTGTTCGAGACGGTGCCTAGTGTGCTGAAGGAATCCGCCTACGGTATTGGCTGCACCCGCTGGGAAGTTATTCGCAATATTGTGCTGCCATATACCCGTGTGGGTGTTATCGGCGGGATCATGCTCGGGCTTGGCCGGGCCTTGGGTGAGACCATGGCGGTGACCTTCGTGATTGGTAATGCCAACCGCTTTGCCCTGAATCTGTTTGCGCCGGGTAACTCAATCGCTTCAACGCTCGCCAACGAGTTTGCCGAAGCAGACGCTAGCATGCACATTCCCGCCTTGTTTGGTTTGGGGCTCATTCTGTTCATCATTACCTTTGTTGTGTTGTCAGCGTCTGAATGGCTGATCAAGCAAGGTGAGCGTAAAGCGGGAGGTCGATAATGGATGCGCGTTACCAACGTCGTAAATTCGTTAATGGTCTGAGCACAACGTTATCGGGTATCGCAGTAGCGATTGGTGTTGCTGGTCTCGTCTGGATTTTAGCCACGCTCTTTATTAAAGGGCTGCCGGCGATGAACTGGGCGTTCTTTACCGAATCAACACCGGCTCCCGGTTCTGAAGGCGGCGGCATGGCCAACGCCATTGTCGGCAGCTTGCTGATCGTAGGCCTAACGACGGTGGTCTCAACGCCGATTGGTATTTTGGCTGGTATTTATCTGGCTGAATTTGGCGATCGCTCGAGAGTGGCTTCGATTACGCGCTTTGTTACAGACATCATGTTGTCGGCACCATCGATCGTGATTGGTTTGTTTGTGTATGCGTTGTTTGTTACAACGACCAAACACTTTTCCGGTTGGACAGGCTCAGTGGCGTTGTCGTTAATCGCGGTACCTGTTGTGGTGCGAACTACCGAGAATATGCTCAAACTCGTGCCTGGTAGCTTGCGAGAAGCAGCCTTTGCACTGGGCATGCCCCGCTGGCGTGTCAGCCTGGACGTGTGTTTACGTGCGGTACAGGGCGGTGTAATGACCGGGATTCTTCTGGCTGTAGCCCGGATTGCCGGTGAAACGGCGCCACTGTTGTTTACCGCACTCAACAATCAGTTCTTTACCTGGAACATGAATGAGCCCATGGCTAATCTTCCAGTCACCATCTTCAATTTTGCAATGAGCCCATATGAAAACTGGCAGAACCTTGCCTGGGGCGCTTCTGCGCTCATCGCGATTCTGGTGCTATTGCTTAACGTTCTGGCCCGTGTGGTGTTCCAGAGCCGTTCCAAGTCTTAAGTATTTAACGAGGTCATCATGTCCGAATTTCTTTCCGATCAAGGTATCAACGCCGCACTGAAAGTTCGTAATCTGGATTTTTATTACGGCGATTTCAAAGGCCTCAAATCGGTGTCGATGGATATTGCTGAGAAAAAAGTCACAGCATTTATTGGTCCATCGGGTTGCGGTAAATCAACGCTGCTGCGCACTTTTAACCGGATGTACGATCTTTACCCGGGGCAGCGAGCCGAGGGCGAGATCATTTTTCATGGCCGTAACACCCTTGAAAAAGGTTACGACCTCAATCTGTTGCGTGCCCGTGTGGGCATGGTGTTTCAGAAGCCAACGCCGTTTCCGATGTCGATTTACGAAAACATTGCGTTCGGTGTGCGTTTGTATGAAAACCTATCGCGCGCAGATATGGATAACCGTGTGCAGTGGGCGTTAGAGCAGGCGGCGCTATGGACTGAAGTAAAAGACAAACTCCACCAGAGTGGCTTGTCTTTATCGGGCGGTCAGCAGCAGCGTTTGTGTATTGCCCGTGGCGTAGCAGTTAAGCCGGATGTGTTGCTTCTCGATGAGCCAACGTCAGCGCTGGACCCGATTTCAACCGCGAAGATTGAAGAGCTGGTATTTGAGCTCAAGAGTTCTTATACGATTGCCATCGTGACACACAATATGCAGCAAGCTGCGCGCGTTTCAGATTACACCGCGTATATGTATCTGGGCGAGCTGATGGAGTTTGGTGTGACCGATGAGCTTTTCATGAAGCCTAAGCGTAAAGAAACCGAAGACTACATTACTGGCCGTTTCGGCTAAGCGGACCCAAGCCGCTTCAGCCGTTACGATTGGCTGAAGCGCTCTTTGGGGAACCAGGCTTCAAAGGTGCTGCCCTGGTTGACCTGGCTCTGGATTTCCAGATGTCCTTGATGGCGGCTTAGTGCATGTTTAACAATGGCTAAACCTAAACCGGTGCCACCGGTTTCGCGAGAGCGCCCTTGATCCACGCGATAGAAGCGTTCTGAAATTCTGGGTAAATGTATTGCGGGAATCCCGATGCCGGTGTCTTGCACACTGAACACGCCTTCGCGATCGGTTTCTCGCCAAGAGATCGTGATGCTGCCACCTGCAGGGGTGTAATTGACGGCATTGTTAATGAGGTTACCGAAAATACTGCGCAGAGCCATTGCCGAACCGAGTATAGATAGATCGGGTGGTATGTTGATGCTCAGCGTGTGCTTTCCAGCGGAAATTGCTTCGGCGGAAACAACCAGTTCGTCCACCAGTGCTTTAACTGGTACCCGAGTCTGATCGGCAAGAGTTGCTCGGGCTTCCAGCGAAGAAAGCGTCAGCAAATCCTGGACCAGTCGACCCATCTGGTGGGATTGGGATAGCGCCAGATCTAGATAGCGTTGACGCTTGTCCGCGGGCAACGACTCATGGTGCATCTGTAGGGTTTCAATAAAGCCGTTAATCACGGTGAGCGGCGTTTTTAGCTCATGGGAAACATTGGCCACGAAGTCCCGGCGCACATTTTCCAGTTTTTCAATCCGCGTCAAATCGCGAATGGCTAGTAGGCTGCGATCAACCCCATAGCTGATCAGGCTGATCATGTAGGAAGCCTGGTCGCGCCGATTAGGGTGATACATCAATGGTTCCGAGAAATCACCCCTTTGCAGGTAAGCGGCAAACTCAGGTTCGCGCACCAGATGCTCGATGGGTGTGCCTTGATCCTGGCCCGGAATAAGCCCCATCATGTCCACGGCCAAGGTGTTCATCCAGAGAATACGACGATGGGCGTCCATGAAGATAACCCCATCGGGCAGTGCTTCAAGTGCGCTCTGAAACTGTTCTAGGGATTGTTCTAGAAGATCTTTTTCTTGCTGGCGTGTTTTGACACGGCGATTCATGCGGGAGACAAACTCTCCCCAGATGCCCGATGCATCGGGTACCGGGGCATCGAGCGGGCCGGAAATCCAGTTAAGCATTCGGCGCAAATAACGCCGGTGCATGTATAGGCGGAAGCCCAGCACGCCGATGATGACAAGAAGCAAGCCTTCAAGAAACGTCATGTTGTCCAGCCAGAAACTGAGGTTCGCCACGATGGGGTGGCAGGGCGATTCTAACCAGCAGTGGCCGAGAATCGATAGCCGCTGCCCCGAACGGTCTGAATAAGACTGTCGTGACCACTGGCTTCCAGCACAGATCTTAACCTGCGAATGTGCACATCGACCGTGCGCTCTTCAACAAATACATGGTCACCCCACACTTTGTCGAGCAGCTGGGAACGGCTATGTACCCGTTCCGGGTGCGTCATAAAAAAGTGGAGTAGACGAAATTCAGTAGGGCCGATAACCACCGCGATATCGTTGGCGTAAACGCGGTGCGTTACCGGGTCTAGTACCATGCTGCCAAAAGCCACTTTGTCTTCGGTCAGTTGTGGTTTGCGCCGGCGTAGTACGGCTTTAATGCGTGCGACGAGTTCTCGCGGTGAGAAGGGTTTGACCATGTAGTCATCGGCACCCATCTCCAGCCCGGTGACACGATCCTGCTCATCGGTTCTGGCCGTCAGCATGATGATGGGCACATCCGCTGTGCGCTCCGATTCGCGAAGACGTGCCGCGAATTGCGGGCCAGGTCGACCCGGCAGCATCCAGTCCAGAAGAATCAGATCAGGCAAGCTGGCTGTAATAAGCTGTTCGGCCTCTTCGGCCGATGCCGCTTCGATCACCCGATGGCCACTGCTTTCCAGGTTGATCACCAGGAGTTCGCGAATCGACGGATCGTCTTCTACGACGAGTATCGTTGCCGCCATGTTGTGCCCCTTGGTTTAGTGGCTATCTTGTTGGCTAAGCAAATGGGTGCGGACTTCTTCAACGCTGAAGTGGCGCACATTCATGCCGGCTGTGATGTAAATCAGGTTCTCTGCGACAGCGCGCGCATGGTCGGCAACACGCTCAATCGCCTTGGCCATGTTCATAATTTCCAGCGACAGCGAGATGGTGCGCGGGTCTTCCATCATAAAAGTGATGAGCTGACGGGTAATGCTGCGGTATTCGGCATCAACCAGGTCGTCGGCTTGTAGCACCTCGGTCGCCGCCAGGGTATCCGAGCGGGCGAAGGCATCCAGCGACTTGCGTAACATGTCTAGCGCGTCTTCTGCCAGGTGGCGGAGTTCTACCGAAGGGGTAAAAAGCGTGTGCTTGGCATGTAGCGCCCGTGCGGTGCGCGCGATCTTCACGGCTTTGTTACCCGCTTTTTCAAGTTCCAAGCCGGTTTTTTGTACGCCGATGATGATGCGCAGATCAATAGCGGTGGGTTGGCGCTTGGCGATAATCTGGTTACAAGCGGTATCTAGCTGGATTTCAGCTTCGTCCAGACGGCTGTCGCCTTGTTCAACGGCAGCCAGAAGCGTTTGATCTGCCTCGTACAGGCCTTGCATTGCCTGGCGCATTTGCTGTTCGACAATGCCGCCCATAAGAAGTACGCGCGACTTGAGGTCGTCGAGTTCCAAGTCAAACTGTTTGATGGTGTGCTCTGCCATGGTGAAAAACTCCCGCGCCTAGACTATTTAACGATTGGAGTATTTCACACAAATGTGACAGTGATATTTCATTGGCGGCTTAGTCGCCAATCACGCCAAATTCGACGGGCGTTTTTGTATAGAAGATTTTAATGCCACTACTTTGAATCAGATCAAAGAGGGCGTTTGATTCCGTTTCAGTCACAACCATCACCACCAGCACAGGCTGTTCGGCCTGCTCAAAGAAACGTGCAGCGTGGATGCGCCGATCGCTACCAAAGCTCTCGTCGCCGTGGATAACCGTTGCACCACGTATGCCCATGACTTGAGCCTTTTCCAGGAGCCATTCGGCAATAGGTTGATCCTGGTGTTTGCGATTCTGCAGGGTGTAAAAGTTAATCTGATAACCGTTCATAATGGGCTCCTAGACGTGCCTTGCCAGCTGCCAGGTCATCAGACCGGCGATCGTTGCGATTAGAGAACAGCCCACGTGTAGGGCGATGGATGCAGAAGCCCAGCCAAAGCGTCCCTCCTGAATCAGGGTGACAACCTCGGCAGAAAATGTTGAGAAAGTCGTGAGGCCGCCGCAAAACCCGGTAATGATTAACAATCGCCATTCGGGGGCTATTTCATTGTTTTGACTGAAGAAAGCGATAGCCAAACCAATGATGTAGCCGCCAATAATATTGGCAACCAGCGTTCCCGGCGGCAGGGTGGGAAACAGTTGGTTCAGACGGAGTCCTAGCTGCCAACGCGAAAGAGCGCCGACTGCGGATCCAACGGAAATAGCTAGTACGGCGTTCAGCATGAGATGTTTGCGGGTCGTTTTAGGGCAAATAGTAGTTAATCATATGCTAGGACCGGCCGGATACAAAGCCCAGCCGTTTGACCTGAGGCTCAAACTACAGGATCATGTGCCCTGCGCCAAAATGAACCAGGAGCCCGCATTGGCAAAAGAAGAACTAATTGAAATGAATGGTGTTGTGCAGGAAGTCCTGCCGGATTCCCGTTTTCTTGTTGAGTTGGAAAACGGTCACTCGATCGTCGCGTACACCGCAGGCAAGATGCGTAAGCACCACATCCGCATTCTGGCGGGCGATAAAGTCACGCTAGAGCTGTCGCCGTATGATTTGACCAAGGGTCGTATTACCTTCCGCCATATCGAAGGTCGTGGTGCCGGAGCGCCGCCGCCACCGCGTCGTCGTTAATCGGTCTGTTTGATGATCGAGCTTGAAACAGGCTCGGCGCCCAGGTATGCCGTGATATGGATGCACGGCTTGGGCGCGGATGGCAGTGATTTCGAGCCGATCGTACCGTACCTGGGGCTGAACCCTTCTGTTCCGGTACGTTTTGTTTTTCCCAATGCACCGCAGATTCCCGTTACCTGTAATGGCGGCTTTGTCATGCCCGCCTGGTACGACATTATCTCGTTGGCACCAGACAGTCGGGAAATCGATGAAGCAGGATTGCTGGCATCGCGAGATACCATCGCCGGGTTAATCGAGCGTGAAGTCGCTCGTGGTATACCGGCGAATCACATCTTTCTGGCGGGCTTTTCCCAAGGCGGCGCGGTAGCGTATTTGACGGGCTTGTCATACACCGAAGCGCTCGCCGGGATTATTGCCCTATCGACGTATATTCCCAGCCCGGCTCAGGCCGTGCAGTTGGCCACTAAGGCAAGCTGGGATACGCCACTGTTTATTGCACACGGCACGCATGACGATGTGGTCTCGCTCAAACTGGGCGAAATTGCCAGAAATACCATCGAAGAATTAGGCTACGTCTATGACTGGCAGACTTACCCGATGGGTCACGAGGTCTGTTTGCCAGAGATTCAGGCCATTGGCGCCTGGATTAACGCCCGGATTTCGAATGCGGCTTCTTGATGTGGCATTCCGGGTGATCTTCTGCAACACCCGAGTGCACGGCAAAGCAACCATCTAACGGACATTTGGTACCTTTAGGGCAGTGATGCTCCAAAGCGCACTGGTGTTGTGTCTGATCTGTAAGAACCATTTCTCCGGCTGTTTCACAACGGGCAACCGAAATATCAATACCGCCCATAATTCGCTCCTGCATAGTGATAGACGTCTTTATCCTACGCTTGTTGAATGCTCATGCCTTCTGGTTAGAAGGATATGCATTAAAAATAGTTGACCCTTCGGAAGGCCGCGCTAGACTTTGCGGAATACCTCTGCAGGAGATCGCATGATGAAGCGGACGATTCTGATTACAGCATCTATTTTGGCGGGCACATTATTTGCATTTGGCCAAGCCTTGGCGGCGAGTACATCGACCCCTCCATATTTTGCGGCTAACTGTGCCAACTGCCATGGAACAGATGGCAAGTCTGTGACGCCGATCATGCCAAAACTAGCCGGGCAGGAGCGCGAATTTATTCTCGAGACACTTCGTGCCTACAAGGCGGGAACCCGCTCGGGGACAATCATGCCGCAGTTATCGAAGGGCTATACGGATGAAGAGTTCGTGCAGCTGGCCGATTACTTCTCGAACGTGAAATAAGGGGGCGATCATGACGCGATTTAACGAAAGCCGCCGCCGCCTGCTGCAGGGACTAGGGGCTTCCTCGACGGTGCTTATGGTGCCTGGTATGGCTGAAGCTGCCAAAGCTACCAAGCAGCCACGCGGTAAGGTGGTGATTATTGGTGCTGGTTTTGCCGGGGCCACAGCCGCCAAGTATCTGCGCAAGTGGAGTGACAAGGGAATTGAAGTTACGCTCATTGAACGTAATGCCGAGTTTATTTCGTGCCCGACTTCGAACGAAGTGCTTGGGGGTAACCGCGACTATCAAACGCTGGTGCATAGTTATGAGGGCCTGCGCAAGAACTGGGGCATTAAACTGGTGCGCGCCAGCGTAACCGGCGTTGATGTCCAGAAGAAGATTGTACGTACCGATACGGGGGCTGCTTACAGCTATGATCGCCTGGTTGTGGCACCGGGTATCGATTTCATGTTCGACCAGATCGAAGGCTACGACGCGGCTGCCCAGAAAACGGTTCTGCACGCGTGGAAGGCTGGCCCGCAAACATTGGCTTTGCGTCAGCAACTGGAAGCCATGCCGGATGGCGGCGTGTTTGTGTTGTCGATTCCTAAAGCCCCCTATCGCTGTCCGCCAGGTCCTTACGAGCGTGTTTGTCAGGTGGCCTGGTATTTCAAGCAAAACAAACCCAAGTCGCGCATTGTGGTTTTGGATGCAAACGACGGCATTGTGTCCAAGGGCAAACTTTTCCAGGCGGCTTGGAACTCAGAGTATTCGGGCATGATCGACTACCGTCCAAACTGGAACGTTGTCGGTCTGGATGCTGCTACAAGAACGGTGACTAGTGAAATCGGGGATACCTTCAAAGGGGATGTTCTAAACATTATTCCGCCGATGCGAGCGGGTGAAGTGGCACGGCAGATCGGTCTGGTGAATGTGAACGATCGCTGGGCGGGCGTGAACTGGATCTCGCTCGAGTCGACAGTGGTGCCGCAGGTGCATGTGCTGGGTGATGCGGTGTTTGCTGCACCCCAGATGCCTAAATCGGGCCATATGGCTAACCAGCATGGCAAAGCAGTGGCGGCAGCACTGGTCGAAATCTTCTCGGGCCGCGAGCCTAAGCCAATGCTGATGGCTAATACCTGTTATTCGATGTTGGACAACAAACAGGGCGTTCACGTGGCGTCGGTACACCGCTACAACCCTGAAAAGCAGGCGCCATTGATCGTTGAAGGTAGCGGGGGTGTTTCGAGTGGTCCGTCACTTGAAGAGGGACGGTACGCCCACGGCTGGGCAATTCAGATCTGGGCAGATACGCTGACTTGATTTTTGGATGGCGTATGCGCACAACCTCAGCGGGTTGTGCGTGATTCGCATGCCGGAAACCAGGTGTTACCCATTCGCAAGCTGGTGGCATGCCGGATGGCATTGATGACCGCCATCGCCGTCACCTCCGCCGCCGCCGTGGCGAGCTGCATCACATCGATAGTCGCTGGGTTTTTGCCGGTGGCTAATGCAAAGAGGGTGTCACCATCCATGGCTGTGTGAACCGGCCGGATGGTGCGTGCCAAGCCATCGTGGCCGACTTGTGCCAGTCGTTGTGCTTGTGCCTTGGTCAAGGTGGCGTCCGTGATGATCACGCCAATCGTGGTATTGCTACCGGCGTGTAGGCCATTGGTAGAAAGCCCATTGAGCTCGGCCTCGACGGCATTGATGCAGTCCAGGGATTCTGGCATCGTGCGAGCGCCGGCTAGTATGTTGCCTGTGTGCGGGTCAACGACATCGCCAACGGCATTGCAGGCAATGATAGCCGCGACAGTCGTGCCATTCACGTTAAGCGCTGCCCAGCCCAGGCCGCCGCGCATAGCGCATTCCGGCCCGTTCAATTTGCCGACAGTTGCCCCGGCGCCAGCGCCGATATTGCCTTGAGCCAATGCTGAAGCAGGGTTTTGTATAGCATCGACACAAGCTGCATATCCGGCATGAGCATCGGGCGTAATGCCAGAGCCGGCCGGTTGTGAAAAATCATCAACCAGCAGGTCAAACAAAACAGCCCCCGGAACAATAGGTACCCGCACGGGGCCAACCTGAAGGCCGTAGTGGTGTTCGTGTAGCCAGCGCATGACCCCGCTAGCGCTATCCAGGCCAAATGCGCTGCCACCACTCAGTACAATAGCGTGAACTTCGTTAACCGTGCTGGTCGGGTTCAGGAGATCGGTTTCTCGCGTACCTGGCGCAGCACCAACAACCGCAACCCCGCCAACAACGCCATCAGGACAAAGGACAACCGTACAGCCAGTCGGGCGTCGCGCATCAGTAAAATGGCCGATACGAATACCGGCCAGATCAGTTATTGACGCCTGTTTCATGAACTGCAGCAGCTCCCGGCTAAACCATTACGATGGCTTTCATGGTGATTGCATCTAGTGCGCGCACACGATACTCCGGGTACACCTGCTTTAGCAAACGTGCGTAATTGGCGATGGCTTCAATGGTCTCTTCAACCATTTCCAGAAACACCCACTCGCCAGTCGCGGGTACCCGGATTTCTATTTTAAATTGCATGTCTCACTCCACGCCCCTTTTTGGGGTCTGAGATGATTATCCCCCAATTGTCCAGTACATAACCAACGTAGATTCAAATTCGAAGTGCAACGTTGATTGACCGGTTAAGCGGCTGAGGA
>CAZCGW010000006.1:0-101627 GCA_964498255.1 uncultured Dechloromonas sp. | reverse complement strand
ATCTGCCGTTATCCATTAGACTTTTAACCGTTGCACTTCAGACTTGAAACCGCCGGTTAATTACTACTGAAGAGTATGAATTTCAGAAAGCTAGAGTGCTAGCTAATTGACTCAAATTTAATTATGGTTTGTGATTATTTCACTTCAGGACTAATACTTTGGAAAACATTTGTGATGTCTTGGTGATAGGCGGTGGGCCGGCAGGCTCTACCGTTGCCCCTTTGCTTGCCCAAAAGGGCTATAAAGTAACGCTGATTGAAAAGTCGCGTCACCCGCGCTTTCACATTGGTGAGTCACTCTTGCCGGCAAATATGCCGATCTTTGATTTACTGGGTGTGACTGAGCAAGTAGCCAAAGTCGGCATGGTTAAGAATGCGGCAGAATTCAATTCGCCATGGCACGACCATCAACAACGCTTTTACTTTGCAGATGCTTGGGACAAATCTATGCCGAGCGCATTTCAGGTGCGTCGATCAGAGTTTGATGAAATTCTGATCCGTAATGCTGAAGCTAAAGGCGTTAAGGTGATTGAAGACTGCAGGGTAAAAGCAGTTAACCTGAAGGTTGGTGGAATGTCTGAGGTCGAGGCTGAGCATGCAGATGGGCTTCGAGAGACATGGCAAGCCAAGTTTGTAGTTGATGCTTCTGGTCGAGATACGTTACTTGCCAATAAGTTGCAGATTAAGCATAAGAACCCTAAGCACAACAGTTCAGCAGTTTATGCCCACTTTACGGGTGTAATGAGAAATGACGGGGCGGACGAGGGCAATATCGCCATATTCTGGTTTGAACATGGCTGGTTCTGGTTTATCCCATTGGCAGATGGCACGACGAGCATTGGCATGGTGACCTGGCCTTATTTCATGAAAACCAAGGGGCCACGAACGCTTGAGCAATTTCTGAAGGATGGCATTGCGATGTGCCCGTTGCTGCAAGCAAAGATGGTTGAATCGACGATGGTTTCTGACGCAGAGGCCACTGGAAACTTTTCATATGTGTCCGAGCAGTGTCATGGTGCTAACTATGTAATGCTGGGTGACGCCTATGCATTTATAGATCCGGTTTTCTCTTCTGGCGTTTTGTTGGCCATGAATAGCGGCGTGGTTGGGGCAGAGGCTATTGATACCTGCCTTAGCAATCCAGCCATGGCTGCAAAGGCATTGGCTAAGTTTGATAAGGCCATGAAGCATGGCCCGAAAGAGTTTTCTTGGTTTATTTACCGCGTTACAAATCCAACGCTGCGCGATTTGTTTATGAACCCGAGAAATGTCTTCCGTATTAAGGAGGCCATTCTTTCTGTGTTGGCTGGTGATATTTTCGGAAAGACGCCTATCTGGAAGTCGATTTTTATCTTCAAGTGCATTTATTACACAGCATCTCTAGCGAACTTTAAGCGGACGGTTATGGCCTGGAAAAGGCGGCGGTTTAATATTCGCCCAGTAACCGAAGTAAGTTAAACGGATGCCGTTAGAACATAACGCCCCAGCAGTATTGCCTGTGAGCATTGCATGGGTTGCGCCTCCCGCCTTAATTGGCAAGAAGGCTGGTGGATTTTATTTTGGTGAAAGAGCTCCTGTTGAAAGCTTGCCTAATGGTGTGGTGCCATTGGAGATGCCTGTTTTAGGAGCTTCAAACGTTGCTGGCTGTGAAATCTGGTTGTCTGGGTCGGGCGCGTCATTCGAACAGGTTGGAAACATCCGGTTTGTAAGAGATGGCACGATGGTGTTCGGGTATATCTCGTTGCCTGAACCTCTAGATGCAAATCTAGAGGAGCTGACCTATTCGGCTTACGATGAGATATTGCAGTTTGTTCGAACGTTAGGAGACCAGCATTTGTGGCGGTTATGGAATTATTTCCGTGACATTAATGAATTAACATCAGGGCTTGAGCGTTATCGGGCATTTAATATCGGTCGGCAACGCGCATACGACTCAGCAGGCGATATGCTCAAAGTTGGCATGCCTGCCGCTTCTGCAATAGGTGTCCGTAAGGGTGGTTTATCTGTGGCCTTTATTGCGGGTAAGCAACAAGCACAGCTTGTCGAAAACCCGCGTCAGATCAGTGCCTTTAAGTATCCCGAATGCTATGGTCCTAAGAGCCCTTCGTTTTCAAGGGCTGGTTTGATTGATTTGGGCCAATCTAAGCTGCTGCTTGTCTCAGGTACTGCCAGTATCGTGGGGCATGAATCGTTGCACCAAGATAATTCATTCGCTCAAACACTAACCTCACTTCAAAATATTCAACTAGTTGTTGCCGAAGCAGAGAGACTAGCCGCATCTCGTTTCTCGTTACAGGATATGTTGTATCGCGTATACGTTCGGAATGAAGGCGACTGTTTGAATGTGCAGAATGCTTTTGCGGAATTCTTTGCGGGCTCCTCTATACCCCTAGAGGTGCATTATGTACTTGGTGACATATGCCGAAGTGAGCTGTTAGTTGAGATTGAAGCGACGGGCTATTGTGAATAGATTGATGAAAGTCTTTTGGTGGACTTATTCCCCAATTGCGCTATTCCTAGGCTTTGGAATGCTCGCTATCTTATGTGCAGTTTGGCTTCCGTTTGCGGTCATCTTTCACTTGATTTTGCCGAAACGTTCTGGCCACCTCTTTGGCCGCTTGATTATTCGGCTGGGTCTTTCGTTCTATTTGGGATTTCTTACGGTGTTTTGTGGTTGCCGCTTCAAGTCGAATCTCGAATCTGACCCTAGATTTAAAGGAGCGAGCATTCTTATTGCGAACCATCCATCTTTACTGGATGCGGTCATATTTCTTGCAAGAGTACCAAATACTATTTGCGTCATGAAAGCCTCTCTCCTTGAGAATCCATTATTAGGTGCGGCCGCAAGATTGGCAGGTTTTATACGTAATGCGGATCCATTTAATTTACTTGCCTATGCTAAAGAGGCAGCTGGGGAGAATGCAAATCTGTTACTGTTTCCTGAGGGTACACGGACAACAGGGCATGGCAATATTTCTCTAAATCAAAGTCCGGCTTTGTTAGCAACTCGTTTGAATCTGCCTATCAGAACTTTCTTTTTGCGTTACGACCAGCCTTTTCTGGGGAAGCATCGCAATCTATGCGCGTTGCCGAGTTTGCCGATGACGATTACGGTAACAGTTGGGGAAGTATTTATGCCCTCGCCAGATTACGGAACGACCACTAAAGACATTGAGTCTTACTTTAACAAGCATCTATTATGAATTTGTCGCAAACCCATTTAGTGCTGATTCCAAGCTACAACCCGGGTGAAAAAGTCATAGCAACAGTGCAAGAGGCTCTCAATCATTGGGCACCAGTTTGGGTTGTCGTTGACGGGAGTACTGATGGGAGCAAAGAGCGTCTTGAAGCGCTTTCAAAGTCAGAGCCCGGGCTAAGGGTTGTCGTTTTGCCAACTAATGTCGGTAAAGGCGCAGCAGTTCTTGTGGGCATAAAGCTGGCAGAAGATTCGGGCTTTACTCATGTGCTGACGATGGATTCAGACGGACAGCATCCTGCGTTTAAGATTTCTGAGTTCATGGCTGTTTCAGTCGCAAATCCTGAAGCCATGATTTTGGGTCAGCCAGATTTTGGTTCTGATGCGCCAAGTCTCAGGGTTAAGGGTAGAAAAATATCAAACTGGTGGGCCAATCTCGAAACGATGTGGTTTGGAATTAATGATTCGTTGTTTGGCTTTCGCGTTTACCCCATTGCACCTCTGCGCAAAGTAATGGAAAACTCGAGATGGATGCGCCGTTTTGACTTCGATCCTGAAGCGGCAGTGCGTCTTTGCTGGGCGGGTGTGCGCCCGGTTAACGTGGTTGCACCCGTTCGCTATTTTTCAAAGGAAGATGGTGGGGTGTCGCACTTTCAGTACTTCCGTGACAATAAGTTACTCACCTGGATGCATACACGTTTAGTGATTGGTATGGTGTTTCGGTTGCCGGTGATTGCTTATAGAAAATACGGGCAGTCTAGGTAGTCGAAGGCTGTCGATTTAGATGTCGTTCTCAGGCAGCTTACGAGTCATGTAACGTATAGATGCACTTGCAAATGCCAATCCGATTAGCGTGCCAGAAACTGCATCCCAGAATACGTGCTGTCTTACGGCCATTGTCGACCAGATGATAAGCAGGCAGTAGATGATATTCAATGCATTGATATAAGCGGGCGCATTAATTTTACGTAGCAAAAGAGTGAGCCACGCTGAGGTGAAGACAGCAGATGCAACATGTAATGACGGAAATGCATTAAGACCCGTATCAACGCGTAGAAATGCCATGGATGGGTAGCGCTCTAAATCTATTTCAGCGGGTGGTGTTGCAGTTGGGAAGAACCAGAAGAAAAGAAGACAAGCCACACACATTGCAGAGATCCATAAACCATAATTGAGCAATGCACGTAAGCTATTAAGTAGCGCAGGAACCAATGAGACGTATATCCATAGGGATAGGTATACGGGAAGCCCTAGGATACTAAAAGGTATCAAGTCGTCGATAGTTGTGGTGGGTACAGTGAATGGTGTTGCATTTGGGTTTTCCATCACCCAGAAGTAGCCACGAAAGAAAAGGTAAATGAACAGGGTGGTGCCAACGGCTTTGAGCGGCATGAGTCGCTTGATGCGTTGCATGAGCTTAGGTTGTGCAGTGTGGCTCATGTCGATCCCTGAAAGGCCTCATCAAGCGTTACAGTCATTAGCCCTGAATCAGAAATCTTTTGTAGAACGTCGGGAAGACAAGCTACGGAGACGGCAACACCATCTTGAGTGCGCGCTGAATTGCCATCATGCATCAGAATAATATCACCGGCAGATAGCCTCTTTGTTAGGCAGCGGTACAAGCGATTTGGGCTGTTGAATCGGGTGTCGAATCCACGATGCGACCATGAAACTAGTTGCATTCTCAGCTTGCTTAATACAGGATCAAGCAGTGGGTTACGTATACCGGCGATTGGTCTGAAGTATCGGGGCGCTCTTCCGCTTAATTCGTTCAGTGTTTTTTGGGCACGTGTAATTTCCCTGGAAATTCCCTTGGTACCATGAAATGCGAAGGTTGTATGGTGGCTATAACTGTGATTTTCGATTTGGTGACCCTGGTTCACCATGCGCTTTATAAGCTCCGGATGATTTTCTGCACGATGCCCTATGCAGAAAAAGGTGGCTTTTGCCTGGTGCTTTTCGAGAATATCAAGAATTTGAGGAGTAACAACTGGATCTGGGCCATCATCAAAGGTAAGTGCAACTTGACGTTTGGCAATCGCTGCCTGTGGCAGGCGAGTAATGTTTGGCCCAAGTAATTTAGCCCTGGGTAGCAAGCCGCCTATGGTGAGGATGCCGTGGTTGCCGGCCAATATAGCAAGCCAGAGCAATGCGGAGGTTGGATCGACAATCAAGCCGATACCAACAACGCCATGTGCCCAAAAGCTGGCTTTAATGACGGTGGATGGTTTCCAACGTGTCGGCCGGGCTTGAGTCACGTGCCCAATCCTAGTGCCGGGAGTTTTTTGCGCAGAACAGGTGTCGTAATAACCGTACTGAAAATCGCCATGATTACTAGCATGGTGAACACTGTGGGCGAAATAACACCAAGATCAAGGCCAATGTTAATGACGATGAGCTCCATAAGGGCACGCGTGTTCATCATTATGCCAATAACGGTTGATTCATTTTTGCTCAGACCGTTGATGCGGGCGGCGTAATAAGCGGCCCCAAATTTGCCCAATGTGGCTAGAGTTACAAGCAAAAGACACCAGCCCCATAGTTCAAGCGTATCTAGGCTACCAATGCTTGTGCGCAAACCGGTATATGTAAAGAAGATCGGTAGAAAAAAGACAGTGACAAAGCTACCGACTTTTTTGCGCCATGCAGAAACAAAAGCGGACTCATCATATACGAGTACGCCAAGCATGAACCCGCCAAAAATCGCGAAAATTCCTATTTTGTAGGTCGTCATGGCGGATAAAAATATTAAAACGATCATCGCGCCAAGGACGTTCCCGGTAAGTGGGTCAGCAGGAGCACCCAGCCGTTTGATGAGCATTTTCATTAGGGGTCTTATGGCTAACCAACAAACAGCGATATAGATCGTAATCGACAAAATAATCCAGCCAAGAGATTCCAGACTAAAGGCCGATATGGTTAAGGCACTAACGAATGCTAGGAGCACCCAACCAATTACATCATTAATAGCAGCAGCGCTAATAGCAACAACCCCAACCGGTGTGTTGGTAATGCCAAATTCGATCATGATGCGCCCCAGTATGGGCAGAGCAGTGATAGAAAATGCCGTGCCTACAAATAAAGCTGATCCAATTTGGTTGGCGTCAGGTGAAAGAATGGGGGCAGCAAGATAGCCAAAGCCAAATCCCAAGATAAAGGGTGTGATCATGCTGGCAACCGCTACGGAGATCATCGTATTCCGGTGCCGGGATATTTTAAGATGCGAGAAGTCGAATTCTTGGCCAATTTGAAACATTAAGAAGATTAGGCCAATTTGAGACAGCATGGAAAGCGGCCCCGGCGGGGTCGAACGAAATACCCATTCGAATAATTCGGGTGCAACTATTCCGAACAAGGAGGGTCCAAGCAGTATGCCGAGAATGATTTCACCAACAACAGCAGATTGACCGATCTTCAGTGCAATTGCACCGCCAACTCGGCCAGCCAGAACGATAATGGCTAGCTGGAGGAGGGTGAAGAAGAGCAGCAATTCAGCCTGGTGGACTGTCATCAGATTATGCCGCCATTAATAGAGATAATCTGACCGGTAATGTACGAAGCTTTTTCAGAGACAAGAAAGGCTACGAGGTCAGCAACTTCCTGTGGAGTACCTGCACGTTTCATTGGAACCATGTTCTTTATGGTTTCGACATCAAAAACACCTTCTGTCATGGTGGTGCTGATGATTCCCGGTGCAACTGCGTTAACTGTGATGCCGCGACTGGCCACTTCAAGCGATAAGGCTTTGGTCGCCGCATGAATAGCGCCCTTTGCTGCCGAATAGTTTACCTGGCCACGATTGCCTGTAATGCCGGATACCGAGCTTATGTTGATGATTCTCCCCCATCTCTTGCGGATCATCGGCATAACAAGTGGCTGAGTTATATTAAAAAAACCATCGAGATTTACATCAATGACGTTATGCCATTGAGTTGCTGACATTCCCGGAAAGACAGCATCATCATGGATACCGGCATTGTTTACCAAAATATCAATGCCGCCATGTTCTAGCTGATGATCAATGAATGCTTGTACGGCCCCTTTGTCTAGAAGATCAAAGCAAACAGATTCCGCTGATCCACCGTTATCACGAATATGATTGACGATGGAGTGAGCACGGTCAGGTTTGCTATTGGCGTGAACGATCACATGCAGGCCTGATTGTGAAAGAGCTTTCGCGATTGCAGCACCTATGCCACCAGAGCCGCCAGTAATTAAGGCAATTTTCATAGACTGATTGTTTTGTTTCGATCGAGAACAACGGTGGCGCGGCCAGTGACCAGAGGGACGCCCAGATCAGATACGGTGAATTGATAAATTACGTTGTCTTCATCACCCATCAGGCGAGTTGCGTGGATATCAATCTGAGGGCTAGCTTGATTGAGTGTTTGCACATGAAACTGTGCGTCCCGAATGCCGGCGATATAGCCCTGTCGCGGCGCGATTGTGACTGGTGCTGTTAGCCCGCCATGTGCGGCCATGGCTTGAGCTGCGTACTCAATCGCCGCACTTGCTCCTAGACAACCATTCTCGGCAAGCGGGTTATCTGGATCGAGATGGCTAGAGGCTATACAGTGGATTTGATCTGTGTCCCAGTTCACTACCGCATCAAGCAGATTCATCTTCCCTTGGTGTGGGAGGTTTTGTAGTAGCCATGAACGTGTTTTCATGGTGTGATCTTTGTCGAAAGTACGCAGTTATCCTGAAAGCAGATAGAAACCCAATTGGTTGTACCGTGAGTGATGCTATTTAGTAACGGTAAGGCATGCAGCGTAGGGATTGTTACCGGATGAATTTCGGTATTTTCTGTATTTCCTAGGATCATCTGAATAGCCGGGTACTTCCCTTTTGGTTCTCCTGGCTTTGCAACGATGAGGGCTATGGCTGCAGTATCACTAATTGGTCGTACATGGCTTAATGCGCCTGGGTAACTGGTGTCGTAGCAGACTAACAAACAGGGCTCTCCACTATGATTTGCTTGAATCGCTGCTTCTAACAGCCCAGCTGCGAAACTACCATCTTCGGCAGAAATAACCTGAGATGGCCGCATGCAACCTGTGGCGATGCCCCAGTATCCAGCTACTGTGTTGTGCACTGAGTTATGAAAACGCGTGGGCGAAATGAGGCGGTCCTCTGTAGCTAACTGCTCGCAAATAGCTTCACAATTAACGCCATCCGCACCGGATGATGTAAATACAGTTAAAAGTTCTCGCGGCTCTAATCCTGCATCCCTGCATGCTTCAAGACCGACGTTTAAACCTGCTTTGATAATTGAACTAGCACGTCGGCGTTCGGCAGGTGGGAGAATTTCGGGGCTAGGTAATTGTGTTTTGATGTCGGCTAATGGGAAACCCTTTTTAAGGATCGCCTGCAATTCAGGCCAATTAGTAAAGCCTGGGCCAATAGCACCGATGCCCAGGATGACAATATCAACTGAGTTCTCTGCCGTCATGAGTTAATTCCGAAAATCAGGCTGCAGTTACTACCGCCGAACCCAAAAGAGTTGCTCAACAGCCGCTTAACCGGGCGACTTGTTGATGCCATTTGATAGTTCAGATGGATCGTCGGGTCAAGTAGTTCTGTGCCCACGCTTCCCGGAATGAAACCTTGTCGTAATGCCTCGAAACAGGCAATCGCTTCCACAGCACCGGCTGCTCCAAGCGTATGACCAGTGATGCCTTTCGTCGAGCTGCATGGAATGCGGTCGCCAAAGACGTTATTGACCGCTACCCCTTCAGCACGGTCGTTACTCGGTGTGGAGGTGCCATGCAGGTTAATGTAATCAATGTCATTCGGCGACAGACCTGCGCTGTTTAGTGCCGCTTCCATTGCTTGTTTGGCACCAAGGCCATCGGGGTGCGGGGAAGACATATGGTAGGCATCGCTGGACTCACCATAGCCCAACAGTACCAAGTCAGAGCTTTGTTGTTTAGTTAGCAGGGTAAACGCTGCTGCTTCGCCGATTGATATGCCGTTTCTGTCCCGATCGTAGGGTCGGCAGGGCTGATCTGAGGTTAGTTGTAGGGAGTTGAAACCGTATAGTGTTGTTAGACAAAGTGAATCCACGCCACCGACAAGGGCAGCATCGATAAGGCCTAATGCCATAAAGCGTTGGGCGGCTGCGAATACTTTGGCAGAGGAAGAGCATGCTGTAGAGATAACAAAACCTGGTCCCTGAATGTCGTACACGGCACGGACAAAGTTGCAAAGTGAAGAAACACTGTGCGATCCAGAGTAATTAATAGGTTTTAGGAATTCGCCTGTTGTTGAATCTACATTACGATAGGCAAGCTCGGTGTCGTAGATAGCCGAAGTGCTGGTGCCTAAAAAAATACCAATACGTTGTTTGCCGACGTTAAGAATGGTCTCTCGGATGCGTTGATCGAAACCATCCTGTTGTAAGCCTAAAAATGCCAGGCGATTATTTCTACAGTCAAAAGTTGCCAGGTTTTGCGGCAGCTGGGAAATTTCTGTGTCTAATGCGCTAACTTTGCCGATCCAAGTATCAAGCGATACGTCATCGAAATCGCAATGAGCCAACCCCGTATCGCCAGCCACTAATGCACGAAGAAGTGAGTTAGTGCCCAGACCGATGCAGGTGGTTGCGGTGTAGGAATCGATAAAGATAGGTTTCAATAAAAGCTCCATGATTTACAAGATTTTACCTAATGGGAGCCGGTTTGATCTTCGACTGGCTTGCTGCCATTGAAAGCGCGAAAAACAGGGACAAAAGCGAGCCTGGGCCGACTGTTTGTCCAATGGCTTTGAGTACCGGAACCTCGGTGAATGCTAGGACGCCAAAACCAAACATGGTAGCGACACAGGCTACGATAAGAGAAGCGATGGTAATAGGGTCGATTTCTCCCGACTTGCTTTGCACCAAAAGCGCGTAATTGGAGCCGATAGCGAAAATCAGTAGGAAACCGACGGCATGCAATAGGGTGAGATTGACGCCAGCCAGCCCAAGTGTGCCTGATACAACTGCTGAAGAGAGGACTAACGGTGCCATGATGCGAACGGCGCCCTGTATTGATCGGAGTGCTGCAGTCAGCAAGATAAAGATACCCAAAACACCAAACAGACAGCTCCTCAGGGTGCCAGAAACATACTGTTCGTACATCTGATTGCTCTCATTAAGCAAGTCGACGTATTGAGCATCTAGGCTTGGTTTTTTTTCCAAGAGATCTTTGATGCGTTGCGGATTTAAAGGGGTTTCTGGGGTGTCCTTAATGATGCCAATAGCAACCCACTTATCACCGACTGGATAAAGCAGGGATTTGATCACTTCGTTAAGAGAAGTGCCTGTATAGCTGCTTTGTTCAATAAATGATGCATTACGTGTTTCCTCAGCATCGTCAATGAATGGCTGTAATGTTTTACGGCTGACGGGTAGATCTTTGATTGCCTGATTAAGCCGATTTTCTAGTTCATTCTTTGCCGGTATTGCACCCATCCGTTGGCTCTGAGTAGCCCGGCTCGGCAGCAGTTTTGAAGGAACGTCAAATCCTGCAATAAGGCCTTCTTCTTGTAATGACGACATCAATAAAGCAATCTGTTCGCTAGTTGCTATTGCAGCATCTTCAGTTGCGGCTTTCATAACGATGATGTGACGGGCACCGCCTGCACCTAGGTCTGACCGCAGCTCCATATCCAGCGCTTTATCGGCTTTGGAAATAGGGCTTAGGTCAGAAACCTGGTTGCTCCATTTAACCGCTCCGGAAAAAAATGGAACCATCATTAGCATAGCGATTAGATAGCCCGCATAGCGAAGCTTGGCTAACGCAGGTAGGTATCGTGTGACTGTATTACCAATAGCACTTAAAGTGCGGTCATCCAGTTTCGGGTCGTGCAAAGCGGGCAAGACATATCGCGTAACAAGTACAGCAGATGAAAGTCCTGCGATTGTAAAGATACTCAACTGCGCCAGACCGGGAAAGTCGGTTGTCATGAGTGCTAGGAAGCCGACGATGGAGGTGAGTGTGCCTAGGCGTATGGTTGGCCAAAATCGTTGCTTCCAATCAGCGTTCTGTTTCTGGGCTTGGGAAAAATAGTAGATGGAATAGTCAACAGCTTCGCCTATCAGCGTAGAACCAAAGCCGATCGTGATTGCATGCACTGTGCCAAAAAATAAGCTCACAGCTGTGATGCCGCAAAGAATGCCTGAAAGTATCGGGAGCGTGCCGAGGGCAAAGGTTTTGATGGAGCGAAAAACCCATAGGAAGAGAAAACTGATTGCGCTGAGCCCCAGAATTGTGAAAGTCAGTACTTGAGAATGAATCGTCTCCCGGGCATTAACGGAGAACACCGGGGAGCCAGCCATTTTTAAGGTGAGATTAGCCCCTAAAGACTTCTGAATGAGTTCAAATTGTTGGCGAATAAAGTGGACAGATGCCTCTTGAAGATCAGTATCTGTGCCGGCAGCGTTAGTCTGGGCGAGCACAAGTGCACGCTGACCACTATTGACTACCCAAACACCGTGAGCACTCTCGATCTGGTTCGTGAATCCGAGATTGTTAATGACGGAAAGTAATTCGCCTGTTGGGTCTTGAGGGAATATTTTCTTGATCAGCAAACCTAGTGGTGACCCAAGAACATCGATCGTTTCAGAAATGGCGTTATGTAGGCCTTGTTCGGTAAAGTGTTCAATGGTTGTCGGGCTTAGCAGATATCGGTTTTTGAATATAAATGCCTGATCTTTACGAGTGCTTTCAGGGTTGCCATTTTGAACCATGCTGAAGCGTTGGCTAGACTGCATCGAAGCCGTTAATTCTTGCGATGCTTTGGCAAGTGTTTCACTGGGCGCACCTTCAATGCCGACAAGAATTGTGCGCGAAAGCGAGCCACGCGTAAGCTGCTCAATCAGAATGCTTTGGTTGGTGGTTGGATTTGCGGGTAAGAACGCAGACATGTCTGCTACATAGTTGGCACGTAATACAGCAAGTGCCGCAACCGCAATTGCGCAAAGCCATATAAGAATGGGTAATCGCTTGGACATCGTTAATTGGCTGGCTGGATGGTCATGACTGATTTGTCACCATCTGCTTGTAAGTATTCAATGGTCGTTACTTGATCGTCGTGTCCCGATATGGTGATTTTTGACACAAATTTGGCAATCTGTTGATCATTGGGCAAAAGAATTAATGTCCAACGTTTGGGGGTGCCACTGAGGCTTAATACATAGTTGTCTTCGAGTTTCTTCTGATTGCCAGTAAGCGTTCCACGAATGCTATCTATGAACCCAACGAGTTCAGGTTGTGTGTTGATGTTGATGGATGCTTTTTTTCCAGCAGTCTCATACCTAAGGCGATCGCCATCCAGAATTAGAATCTCTGGTTTTGGCGTTAAGACTTTCTTTTCAAGATAAGCAGGCGGGGCGTAGACAAGATCCCCTGTCATGACCAGAGGTTTATCCAATACAGCAAGTTGCCGCCTTTCGATGAAGGTCGCCTTACCGCCAGGATTTGAAGAAAGCGTCTTCATCAGGTCTGAAACATTCCATGCAAAGGCAGGAAATGCTATTAGAGAAAGCAGCAGCAACCCGGTGTATTTAAGCCGCTTCATTGCATTCCCAGAAATCATAAAAGTTGAACCAGTTGTAAGGGTTGGCCATGCAAAGTTCTTCTAGCGTATTTGCATAGAGCGTCAGAATTGCTTCTGGAGAAATTGCCACATTTTCTGGATTCAAGTCGCGGAAAAATATCCGATATCGATTGCCGCCTTCATATATGCCTGCAATGAAGCAGATCGGAGCAGCGAATAGATTGGGTAGCCTGAATGGAGCCAACGGAAATGTTGCTTCTGAGCCAAGAAATCTGCGTTTAATCCCTAGTTCATTCTTTACGGATCTGTCGGCCAGAATGCCAACCATGTGGCCTGCTGACAAGCGTTCTTTCACAGTCAACATTGTTTGAATGGAGCCAAGGGGAATGATGACGTTAGCCAGATCTGGTGAGATTTTGTGGAAGATCTTGGCTAGTTTTTCACTATTTTTTTCATACATCAGTATGGAAATCTTCAGATCTGGGCGGTTGTTTGCCGTATAGCGCACAGCCTCAAAGCTGCCGAAGTGAGCACCATAGAGCATAACGCCGACGTTATTTCTCAACGCTGTTTCAATTTCGTGTTGGCCATTAATGCTTATTTTGAATGAAGAAAATCCACCGGCTAGTAGATAAAGCCGATCATGCGTGACTGAAGAAAAGTATAGGAAGTGCTTATAAACCTCTAAGCCGCTCGGCGGTCGGTTGAATACACGACTGAGGTACGCACTGCTGGCGTGTCGTGCTGTTTTGGCGAAGCAGACATAAAAGAATGCAACGCAATAAATGACAGGTCTGGTAATTCGACGGCCAAAGAAGAGGGAGGCTTTGGCCAGCAAGCCGATAAGAATGGGGCTGCCTTTCTCTGGTCGGTCTTTCCATCCTGATGACGAATGCTTAGTCATGATCAGTAACAGAGATAATCTGCCCTTCACAGACAGCGCTATCGGCCACCTTAACCATAAAGCTATGGGCACCGCGCCTGATGTTGCCAAATGTAATCTGGAGGCTTTCTCCGGGACGTACTGGCTTGAGGAATTTGGCGCTTCGGAACCCCTGGCTTTGCTTTTCAAATGCCGCGGCAACGTAGGTGAGAATGCAAACACCGGGTAGGATTGGGTTTCCCGGGAAGTGGCCACTAAACGCCGGGTGATCTACAGGTATATCCACGCAAATCATTTCGCGCTCCTGACGCTGTTAAAAAGAGCGTCTAGTGAGGATTGCAGGACTTTGCCGGTAGGGTTTCTAGGTATCGCAGTAGTTTGAATCAAGAACCTTGGTAAGAAGACTGGGTCAATGTAACGACGTAATACAGTTCGTATCGTTTTGTTATCCAGGGTCTGGGTAGTATGGAGTAGGGCTAATCGTGGTTGTGAACCGGGCTGCATGCTGGGAATGAAGAAATGGGCATCTTCAATTTCTGGTATGCGCTTGATTATGTTATTCAGATAGCTGAGCGAAGTGCGCTTCCCAGCGATGTTGACCATGTCGCTGCTCCGTCCTAATAGACGAAATCTATTGTGGCCGTTGAGCTCTAATGCGTCAGATAACGGAATAGGTGAAGATAAATGACCGCCACTAGCAAAGAACCGGCCTTCTTTTAGGGTTATTTCTACACCATCCATCAGTGTCCATTCGTCAGACAACGCTGAGCGTCTAATAGCGATTTGACCGGTTTCTGTGGAACCATAAATCTCGCTTAATTGGCAGCCCATGGCGGCTTCGGTGCGTTTGGCTATCTCTACCGTTAAAGGGGCGGTTGCACATATAACACGCGCTACCTGAGGTAGATTAATTTCTGCGTTGAGCAGTGTCTCCAGATGAAATGGTGTTGTAACTAGCACTACGGGTGATGCTGCTGCATTCAGTGCGTTAGCGATATCTGCTGGGAAGAATGGCTTTTGATCGTAAAGAATTGACCCATTAAGCAGTGTGAGCAATATGTTTGATTCGAAGCCGTACATATGTTGGCTCGGTGTTGTGCCAATAATGCTGCAGCCTTGGGGTAAGTCTAGCTTGTTGCTTGTGATCTTGATATTTTTTACAAGGGAGCCCCAGTGTTTCGGATGTGGAACTGGTGCTCCGGTACTGCCTGAGGTAAACACATAGGCGATCAATTGATTCGCATTAATTACCGGGACGTCTAATGCTGTAGTTTCGGTGCCAATGTGCTGGCTAGGATCAATGTATTCATCGACCCCTATGGTTGGAGGATGATCTGAGATGACGAAAAAATCTGGCGCGAACTTCCGTAAATGCTCAATGGTGTCAGTGGTGACTGCGGATGGTAATAATGAGATTTTTTTTTGAATGATTGAGGCGCCAAGCCCAACCATAAACGCATACCGATTGTTGCAAATATTCAGCACATGCGATCCACTCGGTAGCTCTTTTGATAGCTGTAGAACGTCAGCTAGGTATTGCCCTGCACTAATGATTTGCCCATGGTAATAGGCAAACGGTTCGGTACCTGATTGATGGCAAATAAGCGGTGCACTCATTTGGCGATAGCCTGTTTCAGGTTATTTCGATGCTTAATGAGTGCCTTTATGGTTCGCAGAAGGGAATCCTTGCGGTCTTCGTAAGGTAACACGAGTTGTCGTGCTATTAAATCAATGGCGAATAGCGCAACAATCAAAACGGGCGGAACCAATGAAATGAGTTCGCTCCAGAGCTGAGTCGGCAATATGAAAAACAAACCTAACCAGATAGGAATCTGTAAGCCAAAAAATGCGGCCCAGCTATAGGTGAGCGCTTTCGTGTATTTGGCTAACTGAGGGGATATCGACTCGTGAACCAGCATGGCAAAACGCGTACAGAGCGGTATTTGGCTCCGATGCAGTGATCCATAAAATTCTTTAAAGAATATCGCGTAGATGGCAATGAAGTTGATGAGATAAATGTTCTGAGGTTTCAGTAACCCAAACTCTTCGATCAGAAGTGCGCTTGCAACTGCAGCCATACCGATGAGTAAACGCCGCCCAAGAAATGGTGTTCTAGCAATCAATACTGCAATGACTACCAACGTGGGAACGAGTGATGCCACTAGGCCTAGCCAAATAGGAATCAGGCTTTCTGCTAGCAAAATGGGCGTTGTAAGAAACAGAAGGGATAGTGCCGTAGAGGCAACGATCCCAGCTAGTTTTTTAAGTGTCACTTTGTTCGGTTGGCAATAATATATTCGCAGAGTGAATTCAGCGATTTGAATATTTGTGCGTTGTCAGGGCTATCGGCTTTAATCTGTAGGCCGTACCTCTTTGAGGTAACAAGAGCAACTTCAAGGATGTCGATCGAATCCAAACCCAAGCCATCACCGTACAGAGGTGCTTCTGGTTCAATTTCATTAATTGCAACATCAAGGTTGAGTGCAGCAATGATTTGTTCAGCAACTTCGTTGCGAAATTCCGGTGTGACTTGTGCGTTCGTCATTGCTTTGCCTCTCAGTGTGTCTTTTTGAATGCTAATACGGCGTTACTGCCTCCAAACGCAAAGCAATTGGATATCGCGCCCTTTAGATTGGTGTTTTTGATGCTTTGACCCTTAATGTGCATGACACCCTCACATTTCGGATCAATATCAGTGAGATGGGCCGTTGGTGGTAGCGCATCCTGGCTAAGAGCGAGCACGGTTATCGCTGCTTCTATTGCACCTGAGGCACCCATGAGATGGCCATGCGATGACTTAGTTGCGCTTACAGGAAGATTCGGTGCATGAGAGCCAAAGACCTCTCGGATGGCCGATATTTCGATCGGGTCGCCTTCAAGCGTAGCTGTGCCGTGTGCGTTGATGTACCCAATGTCTGTAGGTTGCATGTCGGCGTTTGCTAAAGCCATTTTGATGGCTTTGATCTGGCCAGTTTGGTCTGGTCGGACCAAATTCTGATGGTCGCAATTGGCACCGTAGCCGCCTAGTTCACAAATGATCGGAGCGCCCCGTTTGAGGGCGTGCTCCCAATCTTCTAGGATTAGCGCTGCTGCCCCCTCGCCAAGAACTAAACCAGATCTCGCGCTGTCAAATGGCCGACAGGCACTTGCTGCAGTTTCAGCGTTGCCAGGAGACAGCACGCGCATGGCCTCCCAGGCGCGGAATACACCATAAAGGAGTGGGTTGTCAGATCCGCCGACAACCATAAGGTCAGACTCGCCTTGTTGGATCTTCTTGAACCCTTCACCAATAGCCGTTGCGGCCGAGGCGCAAGCAATAGAGTAAGTCATGCAGCTAGCGCCTAAACCAAGCTTGATTGCTATATGTGAAGCGCAGGCATTATTCATGCCCAGTACCACAGACATTGGTGGAAGCCTTTGTTTGCCGTTTTTCCACATCTCCCGAAGGCCGTGCTCATAGGCGTGAGTACCTCCTAAGGCAGTGCCCCAGGAAACGCCCCAGCGATCATTGGCCTGTTCTTCGTTGATAGATAAACCTGCTGCTGACCACGCATCTAAAACTGCGGCTAGACCGAGCTGTGAATAGCGATCCATGCCGCTTGCTAAAGCTTTTCCAATAGTCCGCTCTGCCGAAAAACCCGTGCAATGTAGTGCTGGAGAGGCTATAGGCTTTGGTTGCTCATCACTCTTGAAGAAAGTGATACTGGATTGACCGAGTAGTATGCGGTTGAAGAAATCCTGGGTGCTGCCACCTTGCGGGTCGACAATAGAAACACCGGTGACAGCTACGCGACGCATGTCAGATGGCACTCGGATTTTCAGATAGGTGTTTCTCTACCATAGAGATTAGTTCACCAATTGTTTTTGGCCGCTCCTCAACATCCGGTAGGCTGATATTGAGTTTCTCTTCAAACTCGAAGAGCAGCTCAAGTTGTGTAAGCGAATCGATGCCAAGTTCTTCCAGCGAGGCCTCTGGTGTAATTTTTTCTGCTGGGATCTCAGTTCGTTCCAGCAAGAAATCTCGGAGAATTTTTAAGGAGGTTTCGTTAGTCATTTGATTTCGCTCTCGGCAACTTTTATAACGGCTGCTCGAAGAGCGACCCCTACAACTACGTACCCTACGCTACACACGTATTGATCGACACTTGGCCGGATCATTTTGTCGTAATAGCTTTCAATGCCCACTACCGCATTGCCGCCTTCTTTTAGGGCGCGGCGTTGCAATTCTTCTACGGCATCAATAAATGTGGTTTCGCAGACAGCTTTTGCTTTGTTATTAAGTAGGGGAAACTTCTTGTTGGTAACCCAAGTGCCCAATGATTTTTCTGCATGAGGGTGTTGCTGATCAGCAAAATAAAGTTTCACTCCCGGATCTAAGCGAGATTTCGCCTCATTGCTCGATAAAGCTTCTTTGATACTGAATAGGCGCAGATCATCCTTAGCGAGGGCATTGGCTGAGGTTGCCAGTAGAAAAATGGCAAAAATAGAGCCTAAGAAAGCTTTAAATTGCTTTGAGCTGCGTGTAATTGCCATAAATAAACCCAAATACCCATTGATACTGGGATTTTACCCTATGACAAATACTTTTAGAGATGCGGTGAGGTCTGTTTAGCCAACCGACTTCGCATCAATCCGATAGCGCACTTCCGTATCGGATGTTCTACCCGCTCTCGGGTTGCCGATGGTAGCTAACGGCGTTGCTAGCCCAGCCAGGCCGGTGTCGGGGCCGCCGGGGAGTGTAAAGCCCGGGCCGTATTGATAGCCCACCCAGTTCATCTCCCAGAAGCCAAAGAGCTTCTTGCGTAGGCTGGTGAGGCGCCCATCGGTAGCTGATAGGCCTTCTACTTGCTGAAGGCGTACAACATCACCCGGGTCTACCGGGGTCCAGCCATAACCCGGGGTGTGGAATTCAGCGCGTACCCGTTGGTCGTTGCTAACGTTGCCGGTGGCCCCGAGTCTGGGGTTGAGGCGGGATTCGCCGACGATTTGTCCCCAGACCGCGCGGGCAGGAATATTCAAGGCGCGGCACAGGTTTACAAAGGCAATCGCGACGTCTTCACCTTTGGGGCTGAGGCAGGCGGTGCGTGGTGGCAATGCCATTTCGTAGGCGCTGCATTGGCCCGATAGGGCTTTGTCGAGCACCCAGTCATAAAGGGCGCGGGCGCGGGGCAACGGTTCAATGATGCGGCCACTCACTTCATCGGCCAAACGGCGTAGACCTTCACTGGTGCCGCGGTAGCCTGTTTCACGGACGTTGCGATCCAGCTCTTCTTCGGATTCGTGGAAGAAAGTGCCGCGCTTGGTTATGTCGAATTGGCGGGTGCGGGTTTCTACCCGCATGGTGAGCGTGATGTCGGGGGTTGAGTTGCCTGCTTCAGCAACAAAGGCATGGAGCTGACTGGCCGGGTCAAAGCGGATACCGGCTTTATTGCCACCGCCGGACCAGGTGATGGATGTAACCTGTTGCCACGGGGTGTCCATGGGGATAGGAATCCACAGCGTGGCATCGTCGCCATGGCTGGTGGAAGAGACATCGACAGTAAGTTCGTAAGGGCGCCAGACGCCGCCGCTCATGGCCAGTTCCGGCGCTAGCTTGGCGGGTACTTTGATGGGGGCGGGGCCACTGGGCGCACGCAAGCCGCTACGGCTGGATTTTTTGAGTCCGGTGCCGTTGCTGGCGGCCTTTTTCTTGGGGGCTGCAAATGCGGCGCCGGAGGCCAGAAGGCCCCCGAGCAAAAAAGTACGACGTTTCATGCGGTCTATAGTACCTCAGACGCAAAATCGGCAAGGCGTGAACGTTCACCACGTTGCAGGGTGATATGCCCGGCATGTGGCCAGCCCTTCATGCGATCCACCACGTACGTGAGGCCAGAGCTGCCTTCGGTGAGGTACGGGGTATCAATCTGGGCAATGTTGCCTAAGCAGACCACCTTGGTGCCGGGGCCGGCACGGGTGATGAGTGTCTTCATCTGCTTGGGCGTGAGGTTCTGCGCTTCGTCGATGATGAGGAATTTCTGGATGAAGGTGCGGCCGCGCATGAAGTTGAGGCTCTTGACCTTGATGCGGGAGCGGATCAGATCGCGTGTTGCTGCACGACCCCATTCGCCACCGTAGGCACCGCCGCCTTCGTCTTCATTCTTGTTGAGCACGTCGAGGTTATCCTCGAGCGCACCCATCCACGGGGTCATCTTCTCTTCTTCGGTACCGGGCAGGAAGCCAATGTCTTCGCCCACCGGCACGGTAACGCGGGTCATGATGATTTCTGAGTAACGCTTCTGATCCAGCACCTGGGTCAGGGCGGCAGCCAGGGTGAGCAGGGTCTTACCGGTGCCGGCCTGGCCGAGGAGGGAGACGAAATCGATCTCGGGATCCATCAGCAGGTTGAGGGCAAAGTTCTGCTCGCGGTTGCGGGCGTTAATGCCCCAGACCGCATGCTTCTGATGCGTGTAGTCGACCAGCGTTTCCAGTACGGCTGATTTGCCGTTGACCTCGCGAACGATGGCCTCGAAGGGCGGGTCGTTAAGGTCGTAGACAAATTCGTTGAGCAGAAAGTCCCGGCAGAGTGGGCCGCTGATGCGGTAGCCGGTTTTGGTGTCTTTCTTCCAGGATTCCATCCCGGTGCCATGCGTTTCCCAGAAGTTCGCGGGCAACTCGCTCGAACCTGCGTACAACAGGTCGGTGTCTTCAAGAACTTTGTCGTTAAAGTAGTCTTCTGCCAGCAGGCCAAGTGCACGTGCCTTGATACGCATGTTGATGTCTTTTGACACCAGAATAACGGCGCGGCCCGGAAACTTAAGTTGCAGGAAAAGAATGACACCCAAGATCTGGTTGTCGTATTTGGATGAGGGCAGCGAGGGTGGCAGCGGGGTGTTGATGGCTTCGGTCTGCAGGAACAGACGGCCGGTGGCTAAACCCTTCGATGGCTCGGCAAGCGGAATGCCTTGCTCAATATGATCACCGCAGTGTGATACCAGATCATCCAGGGTGCGGGTTACCTGGCGGGCATTGCGCGCAATTTCCGACATGCCCTTCTTGTTGTTATCCAGTTCTTCCAGCGTCATCATCGGCACGTAGACATCGTGCTCTTCGAAGCGGAACAGGCTGGTTGGATCGTGCATCAGCACGTTGGTATCCAGAACAAACAGTTTAGTGGCAGTAGCGGAGGCTGCAGGTTTGCGGGGGGCCATCGAGATCTCGCTTATGAGTCAGTGGAACCACGTTGATCCGGTCAGAGACCGAACCGCTTTTACAGGCTCAGATTAGCCCAGAGATTGCACAAAAGCCAGTACTTCGGCTGCATGGCCGGGCACTTTTACGCCCCGCCATTCCTGGACCAGTTTGCCCTTGGCATCAATCACAAAGGTGCTGCGTTCAATGCCACGTACCTGTTTGCCATACATATTTTTCAGCTTCATGACACCGAACAGTTCGCAAACGGTTTCGTCGGCATCAGAAATCAGGCTATACGGAATATTCTGCTTGGCGATGAAATTGTCGTGCGATTTGAGACTATCACGCGATACGCCCACGATAACGGCGTTGGCTTTAGCGAAGTCATCGTTAAGGGCGCTAAATTGTTGTGCCTCAGTCGTGCAGCCCGGGGTGCTGTCTTTAGGGTAGAAATACAGCACCAGGGTTTTACCGGCCAACGCTGAGAGTTTAAAGTCGCCTCCGGTGGCCGGGGCGCTGAAGTTGGGGACCTTCTTATTAAGTTCTAGGGCCATATCCAGACTCCTGGTATTCAGTTTTAGACAGTGGGCAAATCAACAATCAGTTCGCCCGAGCGGCCGGAGATCTCGCCCCAGGCAAAGGGATGAATCGGCAGCATCTGGTGGGTGAGGGTGGCGTGATAATCACCCATGGTGCCTAGCGTGTGGCCTTGTTGTAGCCAGCCCGTGAGCAGACGATCGAAGATCGGTGCCAGCTTCTGGCCTTCCAGTTCGGCGTGCAGCGTAAACACGTGGTCGCGCGGGCCGTGACGATTGGGGTCGGTGAGGCCGAGCAGATGTTCGTGTACGTTATCCACCGTGAGGCCATCGACGCCGAGAATTTCGTCGAGGGTTGGCAGGGTGGTGGGCAGCTGCATATGTTTGCAGGGCTGCCCTTGAATACTCATGAAATAAGGCGCGGCACCGCGACCATCCGAGGCGTATTGCATGCCCCAGTCATCGAGTTGGCGAATCGCCGTTTCGTTCATTTGCCAACCGGCAGCACCATGCGTGGCGGGGGCGTGGCCAAAGACTTCGCCAAAGCGATCATAGCTTTGCTGCATACGTTGCAGGGTCCAGGCGGCATCGCGAGTGCGTACCTGGTCATGCCATTCGACGTGGTCCCAGGTGTGGATGCCGCATTCGTGACCAGCAGCGGCAATCGCGCGCATTTCTGCGGCGGCCTTTTTGCCGATATCAGGGCCGGGTAGTAGTACACCGTAGGAGAGGGTCTTGAGGCCGTAGTGCTCAACGACCGAGGTGCGCGAGACTTTTTTCAGAAAGCCGGGGCGGAAAACACGACGCAGCGCACGGCCGGTGTTGTCTGGGCCGAGGCTGAACAGAAAGGTGGCGCGAGCCTGGTGTTGGTCGAGCATACGCTGCAACGCGGGCACCCCTTCCAGGGTGCCGCGCAGTGTGTCAACATCAACTTTGAGCGTAATTCTTGACATAGCAGGCCAAGCGGGAGGTGATCCCGTTCGCTCCAAGACAGTTAAACGGGATTAGTCGACCAGCTGGCGAGCCAGCGCAACATCGCCGCGATAGGCTTCAAAAATCTTGCTGATGGCGTCGTTCATGCTGACGGTTGGCTTCCAACCCAGTTCTTCCATGGTGTTGGTGATTTTTGGAACGCGGTTCTGCACGTCCTGGTAACCCTTGCCGTAGTAAGCACCCGAAGTCGTTTCAACCAGCTTCACATCTTTAGCGGTCGAAGCGTATTCAGGAATCTTGGCGGCGGTGTCGAGCATCATGGTGGCGAGTTCGCGCACCGAGTAGTTGTTGACCGGGTTGCCGATGTTGTAGATCTTGCCGTTGGCAATGTCGTCCTTGTTGGCGATGATGCGCACCAGGGCGTCGATACCATCGTCAATGTAGGTGAAGGCACGCTTTTGCGTACCGCCATCGACCAGGCTGATTGGTTCGCCACGAACGATGTGGCCGAGGAATTGCGAGACCACGCGCGAAGAGCCTTCCTTCGGGGTGTGGATGCTATCCAGGCCTGGGCCGATCCAGTTGAACGGACGGAACAGGGTGTAACGCAGGCCTTCTTGCTGGCCGTAACCGGCGATCACGCGATCCATCAGTTGCTTGGCGCAAGCGTAGATCCAGCGTGGCTTGTTGATTGGGCCGTACGACAGTTGCGAGTTCTCAGGGTCGAACTCGCTGTCGCTACACATACCGTAGACTTCCGACGTTGACGGGAAGACCAGGTGCTTGCCGTACTTAACAGCAGAGCGAACGATAGGCAGGTTGGCTTCGAAGTCCAGTTCGAATACGCGCAGCGGCTGCTGTACGTAAGTGGCCGGGGTAGCAATGGCGACCAGCGGCAGAATCACGTCACACTTGCGAACGTGGTACTCGACCCACTCTTTATTGATGGTGATGTCACCCTCGAAGAAGTGCATACGCGGATTGCCGATAACATCAGCCAGGCGATCTGCCTGCATATCCATGCCATAGACTTCCCAGTCGGTCGTTTCCAGGATGCGCTTGGAAAGATGGTGGCCAATGAAGCCGTTGACGCCGAGGATGAGGACTTTTTTCATAGTGTGGTCGGGTCGAAAGTAGTTGGTGTGAAATCGGTAAGTTCAACCGCCATCTTATCACCGCAGACCCCGATTACCTTGGAATCGATCCGGTAAAGGCCGGGTTTTAGGTCGAAAAGGGTGTCTAGGCGGCGGGCGGCGTTGACGGTAATGCGCTGGATGCCGCTGGTAGTCTGGATATCCGCGAACGCACCCGGGTAGGGCGGGGCAACGGCTCGGATAAGGTTATAGACCTGTGCGGCGGTCTGATCCCAGTGAATGCGGCCGTCTTCGGGCTTGCGGCCGCCAAAATAGCTGCCCTCGGCCAGATTGTTCGGGCGGCGGGGCACGTCACCCTTCAGTAGCTGCGGTAATACACCGGCCAGGGTTTGGGCGGCAGCGGCTGTAACGTGGGCAAAGACTTCACCCGCCGTTTCGTCCGGGCCTATGGGTACGGCCTGTTGGGCAACGATGTCGCCGGCGTCCGGCTTTTCAGCCATTACGTGGAGTGTGGCACCGGTTTCGGTTTCGCCATGCAGTACGGCCCAGTTGATGGGCACGCGGCCGCGATACTTGGGCAGCAGCGAGCCATGCATATTGAGCGGTGCGATCTTGGCCTGATTCAGCACCGACATGGGAATCATCTGGCGGTAGTAGAACGAAAAAATGTAGTCCGGTGCAATGGCGGCAATACGTTGCTGCACATCCGGTTCGCTGGCTGATTCCGGCGTAATGACCGGTATACCGGCTTTGGTAGCCAGCTCGGCAACACTGGTAAACCAGATGCGCTCGTTCGGGTCGTCGGTATGGGTAATGACCAGCGCTACATCGACGCCGCCATCCAGCAGCGCCTGCAGGCAGCGGGCACCGACTTCGTGATAAGCAAAAACAACCGCTTTCATCGGAGTGTGGTGTGTCTCAGCCACGGCGATCCTGTTCCAGAATGGCCTGGATTACAAAGCGTGGACGGCCACGGACCTGTTCGTAGATGCGGCCGATGTATTCACCCAGAAGGCCCACACCAAACAGCAGTACGCCAATGAGTGCAAAGACAAGTGCGAACAAGGTGAACACGCCTTCGACTTCGGCGCCGAATACAAAGCGACGCAGCAGCAGCAGGAAGAACAGGGCAGTTGAGCCCAGTGCTAGCAGCACGCCGAGCAGCGAGAAGGCCTGCAGCGGCATGGTCGAGAAGCCGGTGACCAGATCAAAGTTCAAACGGATCAGGCTGTACAGTGAGTACTTGGATTCACCGGCGAAGCGTTCTTCGTGCGCTACTTCAATTTCAATCGGGCGGCTGGCAAAGGTATAGGCCAGTGCCGGAATAAAGGTGCGGCCTTCTTCACACTGGTTCAGCATCTGTACGACTTCACGGCTATAGCCGCGAAGCATGCAGCCCTGGTCTGTCATGGTGATGTGCGTGATTTTTTCACGCAGGTTGTTCATGGCGCGCGAGGCGTGGCGACGGAACCAGCTGTCCTGGCGGTTCTGGCGGATGGTGCCGACGTAGTCGTAACCTTCGCGCAGTTTGGCCAGCAGGTTACCGATTTCTTCTGGCGGGTTTTGCAGGTCGGCGTCGAGCGTAATGATCGATTGACCACGGGCTTGCGAGAAGCCGGCCATGATAGCCATGTGTTGGCCGTAGTTGCCATTAAATAGTACGACGCGGGTGACGTCCGGACGCTTGCGGTATTGATCCGACAGAATCAGGGGTGAGCGATCACGGCTACCATCATTAATGAAGATCACTTCGTAGCGTGCGTGCAGGGCATCGAGTGCCGGGTAGAGGCGATCGAACAGTGTTTGCAGGCCGGCTTCTTCGTTATAAACCGGAATAACGACGCTCAGCTCTGGCGGTTCGACGGCAGGGTTGCCGGCGGGCACGTTGAGTTCCAGGCCGCTCTGCGCGTTAAGGTCGTTGGTCTGTTCGCTCATTTCAGGTGGGTCTCCAGCACATGCGCCACAGCGGCAACAATGCGATCAACATCAGATTCGGTCAAGGTCGGGAAGAGCGGCAGCGTGATGATGCTGCGGCCAATGCGTTCGGCAATCGGGAACATGCCTTCGGTGAAACCACGCTCACGATAAAGGCTAAAGAGGTGGATCGGCGGGTAGTGCAGGCCGGTACCAATGCCGAGTGCTTTAAGGTCGGCCATGATGCCGGCGCGGTCTGTGTCGAGTCGATCCAGCGGCAACACGATCTGGAACATGTGCCAGTTGCTGTGTGCAAAATCGGCAACGGGTAGTTCCAGGCCTTGTTCAACGACCTTTGTTTTGGCGAAGCCGTCAAAGTAGCGTTGTGCCAGTTTGACGCGCTGATCCTGGAAGTCGCCCAGTTTGCCGAGCTGCTGTAGACCAATGGCAGCGTTAACATCGGTGAGGTTGAATTTGCCGCCGAGTACGTCGACATCCATGCCGTCGAGGCCGGTACGGGTAACGCCTTGCAGGCGGAATTTTTCGGCCAGGCGGGCTTCTTCATCGTTATTGCAAACGAGGCAGCCACCTTCAATCGTGGTCAGGTTTTTGTTGGCCTGAAAGCTAAAGCTGATCAGATCGCCGACGGCACCAATGCGTGAGCCATGCCACGATGAACCCAGTGCCTGTGCAGCATCTTCAATGACGCGCAGTTTGTGGCGGCTGGCGATGTCGTACAGCTGCACCATATCTACCGGCAGGCCGGCCAGATAAACCGGCATGATGGCTTGGGTGTTGGGGCTGATGGCCGCTTCCACCTGGTTTAAATCAATGTTGCGGGTAATCGGGTCGATATCAACAAAGACCGGTGTGGCGCCCACAGTGAGAATGACGTTACTGGTAGCGACCCAGGAGATTGGCGTGGTGATGACTTCATCACCGGGGCCAATGCCGGCGATGCGCAGCGCCACTTCCATGGTGGATGTGCCGTTGGCAAAGGTGCGTACCGGGCGGCCGCCAAAGAACCCCGAGAGTTCTGATTCGAATTCCTGCACCTTCGGCCCTGAGGTAATCCAGCCGGAGCGAAGGACATCGCCAACGCTGGCAATGGTTGCCTCGTCGAGCGTGGGGCGGGTAAACGGGATAGGCGGGTCGAACGGCGTCAGTTTTTCCATGGCCGTCATTTTACCAGCCCGAGGCTTATGAGCGGGCGAGGATCCAGACGCCGATCAGAATGACCGTAATACCGATAATGCGCTGCATGCTCATGACTTCGCCAAACAGATACCAGGCGAGGGCGGCATTGATCACGTAGCCCAGCGATAGCATCGGGTAGGCGATGGTGACGTCAACGCGCGAGAGGCCGATGATCCAGACAAAGACGCTGATGCCGTAGCAGAACAGGCCGCCGATGATGGGTAGCTGAGTGCCCACAGAAATGGCCGTGCTGAAGAAGGTATCTACCGACAGTGAGAGTTCACCGAGGTTACGTACACCGGCTTTAAGCAACAACTGAGCAGCGGCATTGAGCAGAATGCCGGTAAAGAGAAAGCCAAAAGTACCAAGGGTCATTTAGTTTACCGGTGGGGTATAGGGTTGAGCGGGTGGTGCCGGGTTATGCGTGGGTTTTACGAAAACCGCACGACGGGTATCGCGGCCCACTTCAGCCATCGGTAGTTTGAGGGCGGCGATCTCATCCAGATACTGAAGCGGCACCACAACCACCGGCGCACTGTCTTTTTGCCAGCGCACCGCGAAATCGCTTACTTTAGGTGCCCAGGTATCTGGCTCCTGATTGATGCCAAATTCCAATTCATCCTGCATGTCGACCATGATGGTTGGGTGCTGGATGTAGAACGGGAAGGTGTGATCCAGCATGCGGATCGAGTACACCGGGGTGTCGTCTTTGATGTACGGACGTGCGGCAACCGCCAGATCGGCGCCCGAGATCGAGCGGCCGTGGGTGTCGTGACCCAGGCCAACAATCTGGACGAGGATATAAAAGGCAATGGCAGTGCGTAGCAGGCTATCCATCAGCTGACGCAGACGGTGTGCCGGATCTTTGTGTTCAAAGCCGCGTATGGCCGTCCAGGCGTACACCATGGTGGTGAGTGCGGCGACCAGCGCTACGGCAATCCAGATGGTGTATTCCTGATACTCCAGTTGTTCGTAGGGGGCTTTGCCCAGCTGGTAGGTATAAGGCAATGCAATAAAGCCAGCCAGTATCAGCAGGGTCATATAAACCATCTGGCGTTTCCAGCTGCGGTCTTCACCGGCCACGCTCATGCGCTCGAAGGCGTTGGTCATTGCCACGCCCGCCAGTAGAGAAATGGCGGGGAAGATCGGCATGATATAGCCGGGCAGCTTAGACTGGGATTTGCTGAAAAACAGGAAGACCATGATGGCCCAGACAGCCGCCAGCCAGAGCGGGCGGAAGCCGGCTATGGCTGAAACCTGGGATTCGCCCCGGCGTTCTTTCCAGGCGCTGATAAAGCCTTGCGCCAGTTGCAGCAGCCAGGGAATAAAGCCGAGCAGAATCAGCGGGACGAAATAGAGCGGGTGCCCTTTGCGGTTGTGGCCGTCTTTGGTAAAGCGATCCCAGTGTTCATGGATAAAGAAGAAGTGGGCAAACTCGGGGTTCTTGATCGATACCAGGATGAACCAGGGCGCTGTGATCAGCATAAACACGACCAGTCCCGAGAAAACGTGCAGACGTTTCCAGAGGGCCCAGTTCCAGGTGGTGAGGGTGTAGACCACGAGCACCATGCCCGGAATAACGAGGCCGATCAGGCCTTTGGAAAGCACCGCTAGCGCCATGAAAGCCCAGCAGAGCCACATCCAGTTACGGCGGGCGGTGACCGACAGACCATTACGTTGCGCCAGCATCAAGCTGAACAAGGCGCAGCTCAGAATGCTGGAAAGGCCCATGTCCAGGGTGTTGAAGTGGCCGCCGACGCTCCACATTGGACTGCTGGCCAACAGAATGGCCGAGATCCAGCCGGCAACAACGCCGCGCTCGCCTCCGACCAGTTTCCAGGCGGTAAAGCCGGTGGCCAGAATGGCGAAGTAACCGGTGAAACCAGTCCACAGACGCGATTGCCACTCACCCACACCAAATAGCGTGTAGGCAAGGGCAGTCATCCAGCCTTGTAGCGGTGGCTTCTCGAAGTACTTGTAACCGTTGTAGCGGGGGGTGATCCAGTCGCCTGTGGCGTACATCTCGCGGGCGATTTCGCCATAACGGCCTTCATCCGAGGCCACCAGATGGCGGTAATCCAGTACGCCAAACCAGGCTAGCGTAAAGAGGGCAGCCAGCACCCACAGAAAGCGGCGGGTGTAGAAAGCGGAAAGGAGCGAGGTAAAAGAAGAGTTCATGCGCTGGCTTCGATCAGAATGCCGCAAGCCACTTTACGGCCTTCGGCAACAAGAATGTTGTAGGTGCGGCAGGCCGCTTTGGTGTCCATCGTTTCCAGGCCTATGCCCTTGGCAATCAATGGCTTAAGCAACTCCGGGCGGGGAAAGCGCTGACGCTCGCCGCTACCAAACAAGACGATTTCGGCATCCATGCTGGCCAAACGCTCAAACTGGCTGGCGCTTAGGCCGTCGAAGCCATCAGGTGCCCAGTCGGTAACAACCTCGCGGCCACAGAGCAGCACAGAACCTTCGTAGCGGGTGCCGTTAACGGAAACATAGCCCGGGCCGTGGCTGCTGAAGACAAGTATGCCGGCGTTTTGCGCAAGGTGCAGTTTCATCAGAGATCTTTGTGGTCGACAGATTGCGTTAGGTCTGGAACAGCCCGCAGACAGGTGTCAGCAGGGTGCCGGAGCGCCCAAGAAGGCTGAAAAAGGAGTAGGATAACCGGTTTTCATCCAGAATTTCCGACTCGAACCGACCGCTGACTGATCATGAAGCCTATTACCAAATCTTCCAAGCTTGCCAACGTGTGCTACGACATTCGTGGACCGGTGCTGGCGGCGGCCAAGAAGATGGAAGAAGAGGGCCATCGCATCATCAAGCTGAATATCGGCAACCCGTTGCCGTTTGGTTTTGAAGCGCCGGAAGAAATTGTGGTCGATGTCATCCGCAATATGCGCGATGCCTCCGGTTATACCGACTCGCTGGGTTTGTTTGCACCACGCAAATCGATCATGCATTACTGCCAGGAAAAAGGCATTAAGGGCGTGACTGTTGAAGATATTTTCCTGGGTAACGGTGTTTCCGAGCTGATTGTGATGGCCATGCAGGGCTTGCTGAACAACGGCGACCAGGTGCTGATTCCGATGCCGGATTACCCGCTGTGGACAGCAGCCGTTAGCCTGTCGGGCGGTGTGCCTGTGCATTACCTCTGCGATGAAGCGGCTGAGTGGTATCCGGATCTGGACGATATCCGCAGCAAGGTCACCAGCAATACCAAAGCGATTGTGGTGATCAACCCGAACAACCCGACGGGTGCGCTTTACCCGAAGGAAATCCTCGAAGGTGTTCTGCAAATCGCCCGTGAACATAGTCTCATCGTGTTCGCCGACGAGATCTACGACAAGGTGCTTTTCGACGGTAACCAACATATCTCGATTGCCAGTCTGGCCGACGATGTGCTCTGCATCACCATGAACGGCTTGTCGAAGAACTACCGCGCCTGCGGTTATCGTTCGGGCTGGATGATCGTCTCGGGCGACAAACGTCATGCCAAGGATTACATCGAAGGCCTGAACATGCTGGCATCGATGCGTCTGTGTGCCAACGTACCTGGGCAGATGGCCATTCAAACAGCCTTGGGCGGTTATCAGAGCATCAATGATCTGGTGGGGCCGAACGGCCGCCTGACGCGTCAGCGTGATCTGGCCTGGAAGATGCTCACGGAAATTCCGGGCGTTACCTGCGTTAAGCCGAAGGGTGCGCTGTATCTCTTCCCAAAGCTGGATCCTAAGATGTATCCGATCAAGGACGATGAGCAATTCATGCTGGAATTGCTCAAAGAGGAGAAGATCCTGTTGGTTCAGGGTACTGGCTTCAACTGGCCGCAGACAGATCATTTCCGTGTCGTCATTTTGCCGCATGAGAACGATCTGGCAGAGGCTCTGGGTCGTCTTGCCCGCTTTCTTGAAACATATCGTCACCGCGCCGCGCGCGGTTAATTCATTTTTCTGTTGCAACTGGAATACTAAGGAAACGCCATGAAACTCGACGCGATGCGTGTAGGTCTTTTGGGAATCGGTACTGTCGGTGGTGGTACGTTTAACGTGCTGACCCGTAATGCCGAAGAAATTACCCGTCGTGCAGGGCGCCCGATTGAAATTACCGTGGTGGCCGATAAAGACGTTGCCCGCGCCAAGGAACTCACTGGCGGCAAGGTTAAGGTGACGGATGACGCCTTCGCGGTTGTGGCCGACCCGAATGTTGATATCGTTATTGAACTGATTGGCGGTTACGGTGTTGCTAAAGAGCTGGTGCTCAAGGCCATTGAAAACGGCAAGCATGTCATCACCGCCAACAAGGCGCTGCTCGCCGTTCACGGTACCGAGATTTTTGCCAAAGCCCAGGAAAAGGGCGTGATGGTTGCTTTCGAAGCGGCAGTTGCTGGCGGTATCCCGATCATCAAGGCCGTGCGTGAAGGCCTATCGGCTAACCGCATCCAGTGGGTTGCAGGCATCATCAACGGCACCACCAACTTCATCCTGTCGGAAATGCGCGACAAGGGCTTGGCCTTTGCCGACGTGCTGAAAGAAGCCCAGCGTCTGGGCTATGCCGAAGCGGATCCAACCTTTGACGTTGAAGGCGTCGATGCGGCTCACAAGATTACGCTGCTGTCGTCACTGGCTTTCGGTATTCCGGTTCAGTTTGACAAAGCCCACATCGAAGGCATTTCCAAACTGGATGCTGTAGATATCAAATACGCTGAGCAATTGGGCTACCGTATCAAGCTGTTGGGTATCACCCGTCGTCGCGACAACGGTATCGAGCTGCGTGTGCATCCGACACTGGTGCCGGCCAAGCGCCTCATCGCCAATGTGGAAGGTGCTATGAACGCTGTGTTGGTTCAGGCTGATGCCGTGGGTTCGACGCTGTATTACGGTAAGGGCGCGGGCGCTGAGCCGACCGCCTCGGCCGTGATTGCCGATGTTGTTGACGTCACCCGTCTGTCGACCGCCGATCCAGAAAACCGCGTGCCACACCTGGCCTTCCAGCCAGATGCACTGGCTAACCTGCCGATTCTGCCGATTGGCGAGATCGAGTGTGGTAACTACCTGCGTCTGCAGGTGGCTGATCAGCCAGGCGTACTGGCTGAGATCACTCGCATTCTGGCCGATCGGAACATTTCGATCGATGCACTGCTGCAACGTGAACCAGAAGAGGGAGAAGAGCAAACCGACCTCATCATCCTCACCCACGTTTGCCGCGAGCAGGATGTGTTGAATGCCATGGACGTGATCGGCAAGCTGCCAGTCGTTAAGGGTGCCGTGACGCGCCTGCGTCTGGAAAACCTGCAGTAATTTAGTTGTCGAAAGTGAAAAGGGTAGGCTCGTCGCCTACCCTTTTATTTTGCCTAGATATTCTGTTGGATTGATTTGGCATGAATCCAGACTCACTTGAAAAGCTCGTTTCCTGGAAGATGCCCTTTGGGAAGCACGCAGGCACCTTGCTGGTTGATCTGCCGGGTAGCTACCTCGCATGGTTTGCGCGTGAGGGTTTTCCCGACGGTGAGATTGGCCAGTTGCTGGAGCTGATGCACACGATTGATCACAACGATCTTCGTGGCCTGCTTGACCCGATCAAGCAGGCACAGGCGAAACGCTAGAGTTTATCTATGAAAGACAGCAAGGGCCCAACAACCCAATCGATCCTCTTTCTGAAAGCGAACGGGGTAGTGTCCGTTTAGGGAAAATTGCCCCCCTGCATCAGCAGAGGGGCATAGACTCATTACTTGTGCATCGAACCTTGATGCATAGGCATCTGACTTGGGTTCATGGGCATTGAGCTAACGTCGCCCTTCATCATTGAACCGTCAGGCATCTCATGCTGCATAGTCGATTCGCCCTGATAGCCCAACAGAGCGGGGTCGGTCATGCCCGCAATCATTGCCAAGTGTGCAAAGACTAGAAACACCGCCACATAGATAGCGTGATAGCCGAGTTTCTTTTCCTCGCTGGCCTCTTTATGGATGATGCCAAGGTCTTGCATGGCAATCAGCACCATAGGAATGCCACCAATCAGGTAGGTAGAGACAGCAATCACGTCAATAACGGTTCGCCATTCACCTGCCTTAGTAATGGGCATAACGGCGTTTACTAGCAGGTAGGCAATGATGCCGACGAAGTACAGCCCCACAACGATGCCCGCAACGCGGTTCAGATTGCGCACCCATCCATGCAGCTTGCGGGTGTAGAGGATGTAAAGCTCGGTAATTGCTACGGTTTCCGCGAGAACCACGGGAATCGCCATGAAAATAATCAGGTTCCACGGCTGATTAGTAGCCAATAGTTCCATGTAGTGAGTCATGTTCATATCAAATCTCCAAATAGTCATACCAACCCGTGCGGCTGCACAGGCTTAAATAAGAATTGCGCTATTAGGAGAGTTGCCTAGGCGGGCGGTACAACCCTTCAATCCGAGATGACAAACTTAGTGACGGACTGAAAGGAATAAGTTCTTTTGAACTTTGTGTTGCTTGAATAGGGGCAATGTCCGGCACGATGCCCACAAAGCTGAAGCAACAGCCGTGAGAGACTTTGGCGCCGCCGGAGTGATGGGCATTGTCATGAGACGCCGGGCAGTCATCAGGAGCTACCGTGTGGCAGTCTGCCTTATGGTCTTGCGTGTGCGCCACAGGAACATCCACAGACACCGCCGCATTGCTCACCACGGGGGCGAACAATACGCACATAGCAACGAGAATGACCAAAAGCTTTCTCAAACCCATGGACCAATTGTGCGCCATTTCTTTGGTCAAGACAAATTGGCAGCTTCTGGCCGTCAGCTGTCGACGCCAAGCAGGCAATAATTCAATGAGGATTAGGCTGTTTTGTATTCCTCTGACAACTTATCCAGGAATACGAATAGCTTTGCGTTCATTTCTGAATTGAAAAGCATGGCGTATTTAATGGTGTGGATAGGCTCTCAAGCCTCTCCCAACTTAGTGCCATAAACCAAGCTTTGTGAGCTTTCCGCTTGTAATTCTGTAAAATCAGATTTTTCTCAAGTTTGAGTGCACGTTATGCGTTACATCTCCACGCGCGGCCAATCGCCGGCACAGGGTTTCTGCGACATTCTGCTGGGCGGCCTAGCCCCGGACGGCGGCTTGTATCTACCAGAAAGCTATCCGCAAATTACGCGTGCTGAGCTAGATGCCTGGCGCGGTTTGTCGTATGCCGATCTGGCCTACGCCATTCTGAGCAAGTTCATTACGGATATTCCGGCCGATGATCTGAAGGCCATTTGCCAAAAAACTTATACGCCGCAGGTGTACTGCTACACGCGTTCTGGCAGCAACGCCCAGGACATTACGCCGATTACCTGGCTTAACCAGAACCGTCTGGGTCTGCAGGAACTGTCGAACGGCCCGACGCTGGCCTTCAAGGACATGGCCATGCAGTTGCTGGGCAACCTGTTCGAGTATGTGCTGAAGCAGCGTGGCGAAAGCATCAATATTCTGGGCGCCACATCCGGTGATACCGGTTCGGCTGCTGAATACGCGATGCGTGGCAAAGATGGTGTGACGGTCTTTATGCTATCGCCAGACGGCAAGATGTCGGCTTTCCAGCGGGCGCAAATGTATTCGCTGCAAGATAAGAACATCTACAACCTGGCAGTGCGCGGCATGTTTGATGACGCGCAAGACATTGTTAAGGCTGTATCGAACGATGCCGCCTTCAAAGCCAAGTATCGTATCGGTGCTGTGAACTCGATTAACTGGGCGCGGGTTGCTGCCCAGATCGTCTATTATTTCCAGGGTTACTTCCTGGCCACGCAGCACAACGATCAACAAGTGGCTTTCTGTGTGCCGTCGGGCAACTTCGGCAATATCTGCGCCGGTCACATCGCGCGCCAGATGGGGCTGCCGATTGCCAAGCTGATTCTGGCGACGAACGAAAACAACGTGCTCGACGAGTTCTTCCGCACGGGTGTGTATCGCCCGCGTGCGGCGAACGAAACCACGGTGACATCGAGCCCGTCGATGGATATTTCGAAGGCATCGAATTTTGAACGCTTCATTTTTGATCTGGTCGGTCGCGACTCAGCCAAGGTGCGCGAGCTGTGGGCCAAGGTGGATGCAGGCGGTGCTTTTGATTTGACCGGCACGCCGTACTGGGCCGAGATTGCCCAATATGGTTTTGCATCGGGCTCAAGTACGCATGCCGATCGTCTGACCACGATTCGCCAAGTCTGGGAGCAGTATCAGGTCATGATCGATACGCACACGGCAGATGGTGTGAAGGTGGCGCAGGAGCAGATCAAGCAGCTGCCGCAAGGTGTTGCGATGCTGGTGCTGGAAACGGCACAACCCGCCAAGTTTGCCGAGACGATTGAGCAAGCGATTGGTCAGTTGCCACAACCGCCCAAGGGTCTGGAACATCTGGAGAGTTTGCCGCAGCGTGTGGAAGTGATTGATCCAGACGTCAACGTGGTGAAAGCGTTTATTCAGCAGCACATTAGCCTTTAACCGCGGATAATCAGCCGTGAGAATACTGTTGGTAAACCATTACGGTTTGAAGCAACAGCTGATTTACCTCATGGTTGCGGTAATGACGGGCGGCTGTATGTTTCACGGAAACACGCCCCAAGCCAAAGCACCAGAAGCCTTTTCTGTACAGAATCAGGAGAACCCAACCAAAGATTTACCAGAGCATCCTTGGTGGGTAGATATCGGGAGCACCGAACTCGACGAACTGGTTGGCGAAGCGCTGCAAAACAATCGCAAAGTTTCGATGGCCATCAAAAACATCGAAACAGCCCAGAGTTCTTTGGATACCGTGCGGTTAGGCTGGTTACCGATGGTTAACTTGGTCGCTGGTCGTGTGCAGGGTAACAGCACCGTGCTTTTGCCTAATATGCCGCTCCCTTTATCGAGTGCAGGTGGCTTTGCAGCGCTGCTGCCGATGTGGGTTGTTAATATCGTCCAGCTGCCCAACCAAATCAGCGAATCAAAGAAGAGGGTTGAAGCAACCGCTGCCGACTATCTGGCATTGCGAACAGCGGTGGTGGCGCAAGTTGTCTCATCTTATGCGCTATTGTTGGCATCCATCGAAGAGGCGCAGGTGTTAGCCGAGCTCAAAGACAACATGACACAACGTGTCGAGACTGCTCGATCGATGATGGATCGGGGTTTGAGTACCGAGTCTTCATTTAATGATCTTGACTCGGATATGCAGAAGCTTGATGCGCAAATTGCGACGAATAAATCGAACAGAATCGCAGCTCGGAATGCGTTGTTAACTCTCGTGGGACGTCAGATTGCGACATTTACGCCGAGGGAACGCTTTGAAACTTTAAAGTTGACGCACGTTGTGCCAGGCAATACGCCAACATCGGTGTTGTCTACCCGGCCGGATGTTGTGGCCGCCAGAGCCAAGATCGAATCGGCAGATTATGGTTTGTCTTCGACCGCCAGTCTCTTTGCGCCGACACCAACGTTTACTACCGCTAACATGCGGGCCAATAGCAGTAGCAACGGGACAGATAGTTCGACCAACGGCAACATGCAGGCAGGCATGGCACTCTGGGTTCTGGATCCGCAGTTTATCGGCATGATTAATACGAAGAACAAGCAATATGATGCCTCGGTCATCAATTATCTGGATGTTGTCGATAACGCCATGAAAGAGGTTGATGATGCGCTAGCAAGCTTTGATGCGAATCAGACCAAGCTAACTAAAGAAGAGCGCAGCCTCAGTAACGGTAGAAAGAACTTGATGACATCGAGGGCGATGCTTCAAAATGGTTTGGTTTCTAATACGCAGTACCTTGAAGGATCGGCTCGTTATGGTCTGACCAAGATCGCCATTCTGCAAACAAAACTGCAAGCGATTATTGCCCTTTCCAAGTTGTATCAGAGCATGGGTGGCGGTGCGACCTATGGTGATAAAAAATACCAGTTAAAAGATCAATCAATTGCGGACCGATCGTGAATCCACCCAGAATTAATCTCAATGAGATCAAGGCCAAGCTCGAACAGCTCTTGAAGCAGGCGCGAGTCAAAGTTGTGCAGTTGCGAGAGATGGACATGAATCAGCTGCGTACTGAAGCCAAGAAATTGTTTGCCAACAAGCCGCAGTTCACGACCATGATGTACGCCTTGGGTGGTGGGATCACGCTCATCTATTTTTTGCTGGGCGCACTTCACTACACCAACAACGCCTATGTCGTACAGATTGCAACCCCGCTGGCGCCTCGTGTGTCGGGCGTTGTGCAGGAAGTGCTTGTTAAAAATGGTCAAAAAGTTAAGGCGGGCGATACGCTGGTGATGCTTGACCCCACAACCTATGAGCAGACCTATAACGGTGCTTTGGCACAATATGAGAAAGCCAAACTGTCGATCCAAGTGCTAGAGAAAAAGATCGAGGTGTCGGAGCATAGCCTTCAGGCATCTCAAGCCAGCCTCGATATTCTGAACACCCAGTTTAAGGCGAAGAAGCACCCGGATGTGAAAGCCGGTGTGGCTCAGATAGATCTTGCTGATCTGAAAAATAAAATAAAAGCACAGACCAGTACCGTCGAATCCATGAAAGTGCAGATCGAGATTGATAAGCTGCAGGTTCAGATGGAAAAGCAAACGCTGCTGGCGCTGCAAGCCGCTATGGAAAATGCCAAAACGTCATTGAGCCATACGCGGGTTATCGCCCCGACTGATGGCCATGTGGAAAATGTGTTTCTGGGTATCGGTGCTCATGTGTCGCCGTCTGCCGGGATGTTTAGCTTGATTAATGATGGCGAAACACTAGTGCAGGCTAATTTTGAAGAAACCGAATTGGCCGGCATTAAGGCAGGCGACAAGGTCTCGGTGTATCCGCGCACCTACTTTGGGCGTAAAAGTTTCGAAGGTGAAGTGATTGCCAACCCGTTCGGTGTGGCGCGCCAGACCACCTCCCCATTCTCGGGTACGCCGATTGTGCAAACAGAGAACCAGTGGCTGTTATTGCCGCAGCGATTGCCTGTGATTATTAAGGTTATAAATCCGGATCCGGACTATCCACTGGTTAGCGGCATGAGCACTTATGTCCGTATACAGCGTTAGTAATAAATACCTCGACGCCTATGATCCGTTCTGGGTTTGTCGACTTCTCTCGTTGAAGGTCGGCGCGGCAACCATTTTATTGTTTCTGCTGAACGGCTTTGTTTTGAAACCGCAGTCGCCGACCATGTTCATGATGATTACGCTGATCGGTACCTTGGCATCGGAAGTGCTGCCTCTGCCGACTCGAGCCAAGAAAGTGGCTAGCTTCGTCGGCATTGTTTTTCTGCTCGCATCTTCGATGATTATTTTTCAGATGTTCTCTTATTTCAGATGGGGGTTATTTGCCTTGGTCATGGCTTTTAGCTATCTGTCTTTGCGCTTCATGGTGGCAAACCCAAAGGCGGCAGTTATCCCCTCTCTGATGATCATGTTCGGTATTGTGAGTTCGAGTGGTGGTGCAACGGATTTTACGGCGGCTGCCAATAGCTATTTATATTTTTTCGCTTTCGGGTTGGCAGGCGTAATCACGATCCTGTTCTTTCCAGATTTGACGACGAATATCTTCAAGAGCGCGTTCATTCGCATTCTGGAGTCTGATGTCGTTAATGTGGGTAACAAGGATTACAAAAATAGTAACCCTGGCGTTCTGGCGGCGCTCTCTGTGATTCATAGCCGACTATCATTGCTTCCAGAACGCTATCGCATACTGTACGAAGCTATTATTCATTTTCAGAATGAGTTCATGCGCTCTGCGGGATTGAATGCTGAAGCGCAAGTGCTTGGCAGATCGGTTCTTTCCGAACTGATTGTCGCCATTCAGGCTAACGTGGAATGCCCACTGAATAGCGTTAATGCGCAACGTCTTAAAGCAATAAATGCTGCTGCATACACCATGTTTGCAAACCTTGTGGTCGGCTATAACCAATGCAAAGCCTAGCTACCCGAAATCGCGCTAGCCAGATCACTATGCTGATAGCGGTCTCTTTTCTGTTTTATCAGTTAACCAACTGGCAGCATGGTATCTGGGTCGTCATTTCAACGACTGCAGTCGCTGCACCATTTAGTACGTTTCTGAGTGTGCAAAAAGCACAGTTTCGTTTCTTGGGGACACTCATTGGGCTGGTTATTACCTGTGCTGTTGAGTATTACCTGAAATTTAACCCATCACATTTTCCGGTGCTGGGCGTGATTGTTGGCTTCATTGTCGGATTCATGGCGACCAAGTCGTATCGGCACTTCATCATTATGATTACCCTGGCTACCTGCCTAGGTTTCAGCTACATGAATATGCCCTACACAAGTTTAACCCCGGTGATGTTTCTGGTAGATCGGGCAATGGGGGTTTTTGTGGGAGTGCTGATTTTTCTTCTGATGCAACGGTTTGTATTCGGCAATAGCAATTCAAATCTTGAACTGTATGAAGAGAGTGCTGAAACGCTCGGGAAGCTGCAAAAGACCTTGCAGGAATATGTGGCCAATCCTACGTTGTCCAGCGCCTATAAATGCGCGGCGGATATTGCAGCAAATACCAGCGCGCTTAAAAGTTATCTTGAAACGGCGCACCAAACGTTGGGCACTGACAATAGCGCCGTATTGCAGTACGCTAGAAAAGTTGCCTTGCTGAACAGGCGCGCAGTACATCTGCTGATTGATGAGCCTACAGTGGTTATGCGCCGGATTGAGCAGTTGCTAAACGTGACAACCGTCAAGCTAGCCCGAGCGTCAGCGACTACTTTTTAATTGGCAGCCAGATAAGCATCTGCCGTCATTAGTGCATCGTATTCAGCCGGGTTGCTCGGCTGAATCTTGAAGAGCCAGGCGCTGTAGGCATCTTCGTTAATGCTTTCGGGTGCGTCCGCAGCAGCCTCGTTAATGGCAATAATCTTGCCGCTCATGGGCGCGAAGACGTCCGAGGCGGTTTTAACCGATTCTACGGTGGCCACTTCTTTGCCCGCAGTCACTTCGGCGCCCACTTCCGGGAGTTGCACAAAGACCAGATCGCCCAGGGTTTCCTGTGCGTGATCAGTAATGCCTACGGTGATGGTGCCGCTATCGTCACGGCGTGCCCATTGGTGTTCGGCAGAGTATCGGAGGTCGTTTGGTGCATTCGACATGGTGTTTCCTGTGAGCGGTGTTTTAAAAATTAAACGGGTGCGTCTTTAAAGCGCATCGAGAGATCAATAGCGCGGACGTCTTTGGTGAGGCCACCAATCGAGATCCGATCGACGCCGGTTTCGGCAATGGCGCGCACCGTATCCAGGCTGACGCCACCGGATGCTTCGAGTTTTGCCTGGGTGCCGGTTTTTGTAGCCCAGGCATTGCGATGGGCAACGCCTTCACGCATCATGGCCAGATCGAAGTTGTCGAGTAACAAGAAGTCGGCCCCAGCGGCGAGTGCTTCATCCAGTTCAGCAATCGATTCAACCTCTACCTGAATAAAGCGGCAGCGATCTTTGTGCTGATCGGCAACTGCCTTGGCCGCTTTAACCGCCGACGTAATGCCTCCGGCCGCAAGGATGTGGTTTTCTTTAATCAGAATGGCATCCCATAGGGCAAGGCGATGGTTGCCACCACCGCCGACACGAACGGCATATTTCTGCGCGAAACGTAGGCCGGGAATGGTTTTGCGGGTATCGACGATCTGTGCTTTGGTACCTTTGATGGTGTCCACGAAAGTGGCTGCACGTGTGGCAACGCCAGAGAGTAGTTGCAGAAAATTCAGGGCAGCTCGTTCGCCCGAAAGCAGGGCACGTGATTTGCCGTGAATCTCACAGAGTAGGGTGTCTGGTCCGACATGATCACCTTCTTTGACCAGCCAGTTGATTTGGATGCTGGCATCAATCTCGGCAAAACAACGGTTAAACCAGGGGATGCCGCAAATGACGGCGGGTTCACGCACGATCACCGTTGCAATGCTGCTGTTGCTCGCAGGCACCAGTTCTGCTGTGAGGTCACCAGCACCAATATCTTCGGCGAGGGCGGCGCTGACGTTACGGGCGATTTCCGGGGCAAGCGCTATAGGGAAGTCTGGAATAGTCATATCAGATCAGGGAGTTCAATAAAGTACGGGCGGCAAGAATGACTTCGCTGGCGGTGAGACCTAATGGCCCCTCACCAGATTCGAGACAGACATCGCTCGCAGCACCATGTAGCCAGACGGCGGCGCAGAGTGCCTGTTCGGGTGCCATGCCCTGCGCGAGTAAGGCGGTAGTAATGCCGGTCAGTACATCGCCCATGCCGGCGGTGGCCATGCCGGGGTTGCCGGTGGTGTTAATCCACCAACGGCCATCGGGTGTGGCAATAATGCTGCCGCAGCCTTTGAGCACGACCGTTGCATGGTATTTAGCTGCAATGTCCCGTGTTGCTTTAATGCGGTCTGACTCAATGGCAGGAATATCCGTACCCAGTAACGCAGCTGCTTCACCGGGGTGCGGTGTGAGTAGGGTTGGTGCATGGCGCTCCGTTACCGCGTCAATCAGACCGGGTAAGAGTATGAGGGCATCAGCATCCAGTACCAGCGGCCCTTCAAAATCCAGGGCGCTGGCAAGCACTGCACGGGAATCATCGGAACGTCCCAGCCCCGGGCCGACACCGAGGGCGGTGAGAGGGGCTTCGCGTAGTGCGGCCGGATCGCGGAACATGATTTCCGGTTGCAGCGGATCCAGCGTGGGGGCACCGGTTTGTGCATTACCTAGGGCTGCGGCATAAACGCGTCCGGCACCGCTATGCAGAGCGCTGCGGGCGGCAAGAATGAGTGCGCCGGTCATAGACGGCGAGCCACCTAATAATCCCGCACTGCCTGCATCGCCTTTATTGGCATTAAGCGCACGTTGCGGTAGATCGTCTGCCCAGAGATCAGGATCATTCAGGTGACCTGTATCGTCGGGTGCCGCTGTCAGTAGTGAGGGGTCGATATCCAGCGTGCAGACCTGTACTTCACCGCTATGGTCTGGGCCATCTCCAGTGAATAAGCCGGGTTTGTCGGCAATAAAGGTGATGGTATGCGTGGCCGTGATGCAGAGTGCCTGCGCATAGCCGGTATCGCTGTTGAGACCGGAGGCAATGTCAAGTGCCAGTAGCGGGATGTCATCGAGCAGGCTGAGCGTATTGGCTGTTTCTACCCAGTCTGCATAGGGGGCAACCATAGGCTGGTTCAGGCCAATCCCAAAGAGTCCATCAATAATCAGGCTGAAGCGGTAACCGGTGGTTTCGGGGATATCCGCATGCAATACGCCGCCAGCAGCAATAAATTCGGCGTGGGCGGCTTTGGCATCGGTAGGGGTGCGTTCGGTAGCGGGTTGGCCGATGCAGATACAGCCATAGCCCAGTGCCATAAGCTCCCGGGCGCAAACTAGGGCATCGCCCCCGTTATTACCTGGCCCTACCAGAACGAGAATCGGGTCGGGTCGGTCGCCAGTGAGTTCGCGTACCCATTCCGCAGCGGCTTCTCCGGCGCGCGCCATGAGAGATAGGCCCGGGTTCTGTGTCTGAAACGCCTGCTCAACCGTCCGAATGCCCTGAATGGTGAGCAAATGGGTGCGCATAAGGCCTGGATTTGATTCAAAAGAGTGCAATTGGGCTGAATCCACGGTTTTGCCGCCGGTCAGTGATAAAGCCTTATTTTATCCTGCCACAGGGGGCTCTCCGCTATAATTCAACCTTCTTTTTAGTCTCTTCGGTTGCACGCAAGTGACGGGCTATTTTTTGCCTAAGCATTGCGTTTTGCCGGTTATCTGGGTCTTGCTCATGTCGTCTGTGATTGCTCTCCGTGGTGCTGCCGCACTTTCCGAATTCCGCACCCAACGTTTGCTGGAAAAACTGAAGACGGCCTGGCCGGCAATTACCGGGATCGAGAGCGACTATCTCTATCTGGTCGAATTGTCGGCGCCGCTTGATACCGCCGAGACTGAACGACTTAGTGCCGTGCTGGAAGCATCAGGCGTTGCAGAAGAACTGGCGGGTGCATTTATCGTGGCGCCACGTCTGGGCACGATTTCTCCCTGGTCATCCAAGGCCACCGATATTCTGCGTCACTGTGGTTTGGCTAATGTGGTCCGTGTTGAACGCGTCATTCGCTTTCAGCCAGTCGCTGGCAAGAAAACTCCTTCGGCTGCCGAGCGCACTGCGCTAGCAGCGCTATTGCATGACCGCATGATTGAAACAGTACTAGATACCGTACAGGCTGCACATGCCTTGTTTGATCATGTCGCACCGCGCCCGCTGGCGACGGTTGATATCTTGCTGGGTGGCCGCCCGGCACTGGAAACTGCCAACCGCGACATGGGTCTGGCACTGTCGGATGATGAAGTCGAATACCTGATGAACATTTTCACAGAGGCCGGGCGCAACCCGACCGATGTGGAACTGATGATGTTTGCGCAGGCCAACTCAGAGCACTGCCGCCACAAGATTTTTAATGCCGACTGGATTATCGACGGCGTGGCTGAAGCCAAGTCGCTGTTCGGCATGATCCGCGATACGCACAATAAAACACCGCAAGGCACCGTGGTTGCCTACTCCGATAACGCCGCCATTATGGAAGGCGCTGAAGTCGAGCGCTTCTATCCGGCCGCTGATGGCACCTATGCGTTTAATAATGAATTGACGCACTATCTGGCCAAGGTAGAGACGCACAATCACCCTACGGCGATTTCGCCATTCCCGGGTGCTGCCACGGGTTCGGGCGGTGAGATCCGTGATGAAGGTGCAACGGGCCGTGGCTCCAAGCCGAAGGCAGGCCTTTGTGGCTTTACCGTCTCGAATCTGAATCTGCCGGATGCCAAGCAACCTTGGGAGCGCCCGGCCAGTAAGCCGGATCGTATCGCCAGCGCGCTGGACATCATGATCGAAGGCCCGATTGGTGCCGCCGCATTCAATAACGAATTTGGTCGTCCAAATCTGGCCGGTTACTTCCGTACCTATGAGCAAGTGGTGGGCGATACCGTTCACGGTTATCACAAGCCCATCATGATTGCCGGTGGCGTGGGTTCTATTCAGGCGGGTCAGTCTTTCAAGCAGGAAAGCTTCGAGCCGGGCACGCTGTTTGTGCAGCTGGGTGGCCCGGGCATGTTGATTGGTCTGGGCGGTGGCGCCGCTTCGTCGATGGCCTCCGGTAGCAATCAGGCCGATCTGGATTTTGCGTCAGTACAACGGGGCAATCCGGAAATCGAACGCCGCGCCCAGGAAGTGATTGATCGCTGCTGGCAGATGGGTGCCGGCAATCCGATTCTTTCCGCACACGATGTCGGCGCTGGCGGCCTGTCGAACGCCATGCCGGAGCTGGCGCATTCGGGCGGTGTCGGTGCACGCTTCGAATTGCGTGCCATTCAAAGCGAAGATCCGGGTATGAGCCCGGCAGAACTATGGTGTAACGAAGCGCAAGAGCGCTATGTGCTGGCCATTGCCGCCAAAGATATCGAACGCTTTGCAGCACTCTGTGAGCGCGAACGTTGTCCGTTTGCTATTGTTGGTACGGCCACGGCGGAAGGCCAACTGATTGTGAGCGACAGCCTGTTCAACAATCATGCCGTCGATATGTCGATGCATGCCTTGCTGGGCAAACCGCCACGCATGACGCGAGATGTGACGCATACGGCAGAGCAGGCCGCTGCACTGGATGCTGATGCCATTGAACTGAAAGAAGCGGCGTACCGTGTGATGCGTTTGCCATCAGTTGCGGATAAATCATTCCTCATCACCATTGGTGACCGCAGTGTGGGTGGTTTGACGGCCCGCGACCAGATGGTCGGTCCATGGCAAGTGCCAGTAGCCGACGTGGCTGTAACGGCAATGGGTTACAACACCCGCCTGGGCGAAGCCTACGCCATGGGTGAGCGCACACCGGTCGCTGTCCTTGATGCACCAGCATCGGGTCGTATGGCAGTCGGTGAAGCACTGACCAATCTGGCAGCTGCGCGCGTGAGCAGCATGGCTGATATCAAGCTGTCGGCTAACTGGATGGCAGCTGCTGGTGCGCCCGGTGAAGATGCCCGTCTCTTCGATACGGTGAAGGCTGTTTCCGAGTTGTGTCAGGCCATTGATGTGGCCATTCCTGTGGGTAAGGATTCGCTCTCCATGCGCACGCGTTGGGATGAGAATGGCAAGCCACAAGAAGTGGTGTCGCCGTTGTCACTGATTGTCACTGCGTTTGCCCGTGTACCGGATATTGCACAGACGCTGACGCCGGAATTGAATCGCGATGAAGCCGATAGTGAGCTGATTCTGATTGACCTCGGTAATGGCAAGAACCGTCTGGGGGGCTCTGCGCTGGCACAGGTGTTTGATGCCACCGGTGATGATGCACCGGACGTGGATGATCCGCAGCAGCTGAAAGCGTTCTATGCAGCCGTGCAGTCACTGAATGAAGATGGTTTGCTGCTGGCGTATCACGACCGTTCGGATGGCGGCCTCTTTGCGGCAGCTGCCGAAATGGCTTTTGCCTCGCGTTGTGGTGTCACCATCAATGCCGATATCCTCTGTGTTGATCCGATGGATCAGGACGTGGATTACGACAAGAAGCCGGGCATTCTGCAAGGCCGTCGTAACGAAAAACTGCTACGCGTACTGTTCAGCGAAGAACTCGGTGCACTGATTCAGGTGCGTCGTAGTGATCGCGAAGCAGTGATGGCACGTCTGCGCACACATGGTCTATCGCGTTACTCTGAAGTGATTGGTTATCCGAACCAGACCGATGAGATCCGTGTGTCGCATCTGGGAAAAACGGCCTTTGCCGAGCCGCGCATTGAGCTACAGCGCGCCTGGTCGGAAACATCGTTCCGTATCCAGTCGCTACGTGACAATCCGGCATGTGCACAAGCTGAATACGACCGCATTCTGGACACCACAGATCGTGGTCTGTTTGCAGCACTGTCCTTTGATCCGTCAGAAAATGTAGCGGCACCATTTGTTAATAGTGGCGCTCGCCCACGTGTGGCCATTCTGCGTGAGCAGGGTGTTAACGGCCAGGTAGAAATGGCGGCGGCGTTTGATCGTGCCGGCTTCACCGCTGTTGATGTGCATATGAGCGATCTGCTCACCGGCCGTGTCACGCTGGAAAAGTTTGCTGGTCTCGCCGCTTGCGGTGGTTTCTCGTATGGTGACGTGCTGGGTGCTGGCCAGGGTTGGGCACGTACGATTCTGTTTAACGAACGTCTGCGCGAAGGCTTTTCTGCATTCTTCCAACGCGGCGACAGCTTTGCACTGGGTGTCTGTAATGGCTGCCAGATGATGAGTACCTTGCAGGATCTGATCCCGGGTGCCGATCATTGGCCACGTTTTGTACGCAACCTGAGCGAGCAGTTTGAAGCACGTCTGGTAATGGCCGAGGTACCGAACTCGCCATCGTTGTTTATGGCCGGTATGCACGGTAGCAAGCTGCCGGTGATCGTGTCGCATGGTGAAGGTCGCGCTAAGTTTGCCAAAGCGGACGATCTGGCGAAGGTGCCGGTAGCCTTGCGTTATATCGATAGCCAGGGTGCAGCCACCGAGCGTTATCCGTTTAACCCGAATGGTTCGCCGCAGGGTGTTGCTGGTGTGACCACACCGGATGGTCGATTCACGGTGATGATGCCGCACCCTGAACGTACGTTCCGTACGCTACAGATGTCGTGGTATCCGGGCCAGTTTGGCGAAGTCTGGGGCGAAGATGGCCCATGGCTGCGTATGTTCCGCAACGCACGTAAATCCCTGGGCTGATGTTGTACGTAGCCTAAATAAAAACGGGAGGCCTAGGCCTCCCGTTTTATTTGAGCACTGAGTCAGATTACTGAATCTTGGCGCTCTGGCGTTGCTTGGCGATTTGCTGTTGGAACTCTTGTTCCTGAATCGCTTGAGCCAGTTGACCCTTGACCTGATCAAACGGTGGCGGGGTCAGTGGGCGACGGTCTTCAACCAGAATCACGTGCCAGCCAAAGTCCGACTTCACTGGCGCAGTCGTGTACTTGCCCTTGCCCAGCTTGGTCATGGCATCACCAAACGGCTTCACAAAGTTGCTTGGGGCAGCCCAACCCAGATCGCCGCCGTTATCTTTAGAGCCTGGATCCGTTGAGTTCTGTTTGGCCAGCGATTCAAAGCTGTCTCCCGAATTCAGCTTGTTGATGACGTCTTTGGCTTGGGCTTCACTCGGTACCAGAATGTGACGAGTCTTGAACTCCTCTTTGCCCATGCCTGCGTTGATTTGCGCATAAGCCTGCTTAAGCTGTTCATCTGAAACCGGGTGCTTCTGTGCAAAATTGGCCATGTAGGCACGAATGAGTACATTTTGTTCGGCCAACTTCATAGCAGCCTGGATGTCTGCTTGTGAACCGATACCGGCCTTCTTGGCATCTTGCAGAATCAGTTCGCGTTGGATCAGTTCTTCACGAACCGCGTTACGCAGTTCTGGTGTGTCTTTTGTGCCTTGTGCAACACGCTCACTCACCAGCAGATTGGCCAGCGATTGTGGAATAGCTGTGCCGTTGACTGTGGCGACAGCCGCTGGAGCAGCTTGCACAGCTGCAGAAAGAATAGAAGCTGCAATCAGGGTAGAAACTAGGGACGTCTTGCGTAATGCTTTCAGATTCATTTTTATTCCTAAAGTCATGTAATACCGCCCGATTGAGGTGGTATCTATTTGAGCAGCATAAAGCGTGATAGCTTTCTTGGCTAGTCTTTTTGCACTTCTTAAGAGGTGCTTAAGCGCCTTTAAAAAGCGTAAAACGCTTAGGCTGGCAGTACCTTTTTGAATGGACGAACGACCACGTTGCCGTATACACCAGCCGCCACATAAGGATCAGCATTAGCCCAGGTTTGTGCGTCAGCTAGGGAAGCAAACTCGGCAACGATGGCACTGCCCGTAAATCCGGCAGTGCCCGGATCTGGTGAATCAACCGCAGGGAAAGGGCCGGCCAGTACCAAACGACCTTCGGCTTGTAGTGCCTGTAAACGTGCCACATGCTCTGGGCGGACAGAAAGACGCTTTTCGAGCGAGTTTGGCGTGTCTTCACCAACGATCAGATAAAGCATTAGTGTGTTCCTTCCTTAGGGAGGTGTTTAGCCATATAGAGGCCTTGAGCTAGTACAAAGAGCAGCATGAGGCCCATGCCGCCGAAGAGTTTGAAGCTAACCCAGGTATCGGTATCAAAGTTGTAGGCGACAGCCAGATTCAGGCAGCCCATGATGGCAAAGAAGCCAATCCATAGGGAATTCAGGCGCGACCACATGGCAGGAGGGAGATCGACCTGATGTCCCATCATGGAACGTACCAGATTCTTGTTCATGAACTGATTGGATACGAGAAAGACGATGGCAAAGAGCCAGTACAGAATGGTCGGCTTCCATTTAATGAAGGTTTCGTCCTGCAACCAGATGGTGGCACCACCAAAGACAACAATCAGCCCCAGGCTGACCCATTGCATCGGGTCTACCTTGCGCGTTTTAAGCCAGGTCCAACCGATGAGTGCCGCTGTGGCAACAATGGCAACGCCCGTGGCAACGTAGATGCCAGAGACTTTGAAGGCAATAAAGAACAGCAGGATGGGCAGCAGATCAAAAAGAATTTTCATGGGCGAATTATTGCGGGAGAGCGAGCCGACTGGCAAGTGAGGCATCGGGAGTTGTGGCGTAAGGCAAGACGCCTAGGCATGGTGCCTTTAAACCGGCTTCAAGTGTGCGCAGATTGTCCTCCAGCGCCTGGAATGCCGGATCGATGCAGTTGCCGATCCAACCGGCGAAGCGCAAGCCATGGCGCGCGATAGCATCAGCCGTCAGCAGGGCATGGTTGAGACACCCCAGACGTAAACCAACGACCAGGATCACTGGAAGATTGAGTGCCTTGATCAGGTCCTGTTGGGTCAGTGTTTCAGAGAGGGGGGCATACAGCCCCCCAACGCCCTCAACCAGAACTAGATCAGCAACGGCCTGTGCGGCACTAAAACTTTGTGTGATCGGTTCGATAGAAATTTCTACCCCGGCTAGGCGTGCAGCGATATGTGGCGAGAGTGCTTCCTGGAGCAACCACGGGTTCACCATGCGTTGGGGTAGTGCAACGTTACTGGCAGCCATAAGGCGAACGACATCATCGTTACGCCCGGTTGCATCAATGCCGGCGGCTACAGGCTTTAAGGCAACGGCACGCAAACCCTGGCTATTGGCCGCGGCCAGTAAGGCGCAGGTGGCATGCGTTTTGCCAATTTCGGTATCAGTGCCGGTAATAAAGAAAGCTTGAGCCATAGAGCGGTGTTTAGCGTTTGCGGGCATGAATCATCAGGACTTCATAGCATAGCGGTAAACCTTGTGGCGTGCGTAAACCCTCGTAGGCCTCAATGAGCTGTGTACGCATTTTGCGATTCATGGCAAGGGCTATCTGTGCTGGCAAATGGTTGGCGCCAACTCCGCGAATTGAACGGCGAAGGGCTTTGAAGTCTGCGTGCCAGGTCGTGATCGGTGTGGATGAGATATCGATAACTTCCAGGCCGGCAGCATCAACAGTCGATTGAATCTGCTGTGCCGGCAAACAGTGCAGCAGGTGATCGGTAGGGGTTAGGTTACAGACTTGCAGGCATTGCGCTAATTCACGGAAGGTTCCTTGAGTCAGCGTTGCCAGAAAGAATGCGCCCTTAGCCGTGAGTACACGAGCTGCTTCTTGAGACGCGAGCGCAGGATCACACCATTGCCAGGCAAGGCTGGAAAGATAGGCGTTGATAGTGCCGGATGCGATAGGGAGTGTTTGAAGGTCAGCACTAACGCGCAGTGTCGTTGGGTGCTCAGGGATCGCATGCAGCATCCGTTCGGCAAAATCGACGGCTATAAAGCGCGCATCGTGAAAGCTTTTTTGTAGGTCTTCCAGGCAATAGCCGGTGCCAGAACCTGCATCGAGCAGGTTGCCGCTCAAGGTTGACGGTAACTTCTCGGAAGCTAATGCCGTAAGCGCTCGAGCGACCTGATGTTGCAAGGTGCCTACGGTTTCGTAAGACGATGCGGCACGATTAAAACTTTGGCGAACCTGACTCATACGTTGTGGACCAGGTTGGCAACAATCTGCCCGGCATGGGTTAACGGTAAGGCATGGCTCGCATGATCAAAGATCGTCAATTTGGCCTTGAGTTTGTTCGACAACCATTCTGCAGCGGCGAGAGGCACCACACCATCGGCCGATCCGTGGATCAGTGCTATGGGGGGCAGATCCGTCTGTGTAGTGCAGGCGGCGCGCAGGTCAATCGTGCGCAGGAATTTAAGGCCGGATGTTAAACGTTCTGCGTCTGGCTCTGCGTATTGTTGCAGTTGTTCCGACAAGGTTCGGTCGCGAATGGCCGTGGTGTCACCATGGCGAATCAGCGTAGAGAAGCGCTTCAATAGTGCAGTCGGGCTTTCAATGAGGCGCTGATCAAAATCATCCAGTAGCGTGGTGGGTTGGCCCAGTTGCCAATCCGGACGTTGCATAAAGCAGGGGGTACTACTGATTAGTGTGAGTGAACGCACCCGTTCAGGGAAACAGAGTGTGTAGGCCAGAGCAAGCTCACCGCCCAGCGACCAGCCAACGAGGTGGGCGGTATCCGGTAGCGTATTGAACAGAGATTCAATCGCAGTGAGTTGAGAAATGTTGCCGCTGAGCGGCAGTACAGGGGCGGTGACGGATGCTCTCAGCCCTTGTTGTTCGAGTTGTTCAATCACGGCATGCCAGATGCCGGGCAGAAAACCCCAGCCATGCAGCAGCACCATCGGCGTTGTCGTCGGCATTACTGGGCCGCTCCAATTGCTGCGAGTAGACCTTCTATATGCGCGAGCGTGTGCGCGGCAGATAGCGAGATACGCAGTCTTGCTGTGCCGGCAGGGACGGTGGGTGGGCGAATGGCCGGCACCCAGTAACCTTGATCGAGTAACCGTGCAGAGAGTTTTACGGCGGCTTCGTTATCGCCGACTACCAGGGCTTGAATGCCCGTGCGCGAGGGAAGTAACGTGTACGGTAAATTCAGCGCAGCTATACCATCCCGGAATGCCTTGATGTTGGCATTTAAATGGGTACGTAGATCATCGCCATCAAGCATTCGCTGTAGCGAGGCCAGTAGTGCGCCGGCAACCATTGGGCTGGCACCTGTGGTGTAAATATACGCGCGTGCTTTTTGAATCAGCCATTCAATCAGATCTTTGCTACCTGCGACAAACGCACCGGATACGCCAGCGGCTTTGCCAAGCGTGCCGATCATGACCAGGTTGGGGTGTGCGGGTAGCTGGGCATCGGCAATGCTGCCACGGCCTTGTGGGCCGAGTACGCCGAGACCGTGCGCATCGTCAACGATGAGCCAGGCGTCGTATTGAAGGGCGAGATCGAGCAACGCCTGTAACGGGGCTTCGTCCCCATCCATGCTGAAGACGCTATCGGTAACGATCAGTCGGGTGCTGTCTTCGCTAACGGGTGTGTTGGCTAATTTCGCCGCCAGATCTTCGGCATTCGCATGCTGATAGCGAATGTGTTGCGCACGGGAGAGTAAGGCACCGTCAATCAGTGATGCATGGTTGGTACGGTCTGCAAAAATCACATCATGGCGATCGGCGAGCGATGTCAGTACACCCAGATTGGCCAGGAAGCCGGATGGAAAATAAAGCGCTGCTTCGCGTTGTGCGAAATCAGCGCAGGCTTGTTCCAGGGTGGCGAATATACCGAGTCGGCCACTCACAAGCTGCGATGCACCGGCGCCGACACCCCATTGCGCGATGGCTTCGTTGGCGCCCTTTTTGAGAGCGTCATCATTTGCCAGGCCGAGATAATCGTTGCTGGCAAAGGCAATGAGTTTGCGCCCGTTCAGCTGCATCTCCGGGCCACAGGGATTCTCGGGCGTCTTGCGTTCCCTTTTCAGGAAGTCTGCTTCGAGCTTGGCCAGTGCCGTTGAGAGTTCACTCGGTTTCATGCGCGTTAGGCCAGTGTTGCATTAAGTGCAGACAGCATTTGCGTGGCCAGCCATTTGGCATCTGCTTCACTCAGCACATAAGGTGGCATTAGATATACCGTGTTGCCAATCGGCCGTACGAGAACACCACGTTCCATTGCTGCCGCAAAGTAGCGACGGCTGAAGTCCGGCAGCGATGTTTCGATATCCATGGCCCAGATCATGCCGGTGTTGCGGAAATGCCGGACGGCAGGATGCGTTGCCAGCGGTTGCAGTGCTGTAGTGATCACAGCGCTTAGCTGGCGATTCTTGTCGAGAATATTTTCGGTGTCGAAAATATCCAGTGTAGCCAGTGCCGCACGGCACGCCAGTGGATTGCCTGTGTACGAGTGCGAGTGCAGGAAGCCACGTCGGACATCGTCATCCCAGAAGGCCTGATAAATCGTGTCGCTGCTCAAGACAACGGACAGAGGGAGATAGCCACCCGTAATACCTTTGGAGAGGCAGAGCAAATCGGGACGGATACCCGCCTGTTCATGCGCAAAGAATGTGCCGGTACGGCCAAAGCCCACGGCAATCTCATCACAGATGAGGTGCGCCTGATATTGATCGCAGAGAGCCCGAATACGCTGTAGATAACGTGGGTGATGCATGGCCATGCCTGTGGCACATTGAACCAGTGGCTCGATAATCAAAGCGGCAATTTTGCCTTCACGGGCGACAAATAGTTTTTCTAAGGCGTCGGCGGCACGATTTGCCACATCCTCAGCAGTTTCACCGGGTTGCGCTTGGCGGGCATCAGGTGAAGGTGCGAGATGAACGTGTTCGTTGCGAATCAGTGGTGCGTAGGCATCCCGGAATAGCGCGATATCAGTGACCGAGAGTGCGCCAACGGTTTCGCCGTGATAGCTGCCTTCCAGGCAGACGAATTCGCGTTTCTGATGTTGCCCGCTGTTTTGCCAGGCATGGAACGACATCTTGAGGGCAATTTCTGTTGCGCTGGCACCATCCGAGGCAAAGAAAGCATGCCCCAGTTCACCCTGGGTTTTGGCCGAGAGGCGCTCGGCAAGCTCAATGGCGGGCTGGTGTGTGAACCCAGCCAGCATGACGTGTTCCAGTTTGCTGAGCTGGTCAGTAATCGCTGCATTGATGCGCGGGTTACCGTGACCGAACAGATTCACCCACCATGAGCTAATGCCATCGAGGTAACGCTTGCCTTCAAAGTCTTCCAGCCACACCCCTTCGGCTCTGGCGACCGGTACCAGCGGTAGCGCTGGATGGTGCTTCATCTGCGTACAAGGGTGCCATACAGCGGCAAGGCTTCTATTCAGCCAGTCGTTATTGGCTGGCATATCAGTGCAGGATGCTCGGTTGCGTTGCCACAGATTCAGGCATTTCCAGATGAGCCAGCTCGCCATCGGCATTGGCATACATCGGTGAGCCACAATCGTCGCAGTATTCCATGGGAAAGCGATGATCATGCGACACGATATCCGTCACGCCTAGTGTGCGTAGTACCTGTTCGATTTCTGCGGGCATGTCGCCTTGCTCATCTTCAATGCCCAGCAATGGCCAGACCACGCCGTGATAAAGCTCATCGTTATTACGTGGGCCTAGTCCGATCCGGTACTCTTCCAGGCGCTGTGCGTAGAAAGGGCCAAGCACTGCGCGCTGTTTTTCCGGTGGCAGATCAATCGCTTCGGATAAGAAGCGGACGCAGGCCTCGATAGAGTGTGGGCGAGAGGCACGGTCCGCCGCCGCACACGCTGCATGAAAAGCTTCTGGCAGCAGCATGGTAATGCGACAGCCAGCCAGGAGGGGTTCGAGAATCTTCAGGGTTTGTGCAGACCACACCTGGGAGATTTCACCACGTTCATTGAGTTGCGATGAACTATGGGCTGTGCGTGCTTCCTGCCAGCGGAAAATGGCTTCACCGTGGGGTACCGAAACGGCAGCAATCAGGTAACGTGTATCAGACAGAAAGCGGTTAGTTTCTTCTGTAGCCTGGGCATGCAGCGGGGCGGCTTTGCCGGTGCTCAATGATTCAGCCAGGTTGCGGGTGAGTTGCGCCAATTGGGTGAATTCACGAGGAATCTGATCCGGGCCAACCAGCATGCCTAAGAGTGCTACCTCGGCATGGCGGGTGAGCACCGTCGTTTTCAAGGCATCGGCGAGTGCTATCTGGTCTCTGGCAGTCAGTGCCGGCGCTGGAATGGCATAGCGGGACCAGGCCAGCAGCGGGCAAGCAATGAGCAGTACATCGCGAGATTCATTGGTAATGGTGATGGTCGTAGATTCAACGGCAGACTCAATGGTGTCCATCAGCGCATCGTGCGCAATGGGCTCTCCCTCGCTGAGGCGGGTGAGCACAGTATTGAGGGCCTCATCATCTCCGGCCGATAGCAATTGCGCCACCAGACTTTGCAATCGCGTGTGCCAGTGGGTGCGCTCGATACGGCTGCCGGCCTGGGCGAGTCCGGTGGCGAGCCAGCTAAGCTGCGCCATTTCTCGGGACAATCGGGGGCGGGAACCATAAGGGGGGCGTTTCATCCTCGCATTTTACCAAGCCTGGGTGCTGTGGCGGTTAGCTGGGAAAGAAACAGTTTGGTGCCATAATTTGTCCTGGCCCTGTTTTACGAAAGAAACCGATGCTGTTTTTACTGTCGCCTGCCAAATCGCTTGATTTCGAACCTGTTTCTGCCGATATCCCGCAGACTCAACCGCGTTTTCTGGATAAATCGGCACCGCTCATCGATATTTTGCGTAAACAGTCGCCTGCCCAGATTGCTGAATTGATGTCGCTGAGCGACAAGCTTTCTGTGCTCAATGTCACGCGTTACGCTGATTGGTCACCCAAACATGAACAGCCAGAAGCAAAACAGGCCGTTCTGGCGTTTAACGGGGATGTCTATGAAGGGCTGGACGCACCTTCTTTGAAGACGAAGCAATTAGCCTACGTGCAGGATCATGTGCGTGTGCTGTCCGGCCTTTATGGGGTATTGCGTCCGCTCGATCTGATGCGCCCTTATCGGCTGGAAATGGGCACCAAGCTGGCTAATCCGGCAGGCAAGGATCTTTATGCCTGGTGGCGCGAGAGCAATACGGCAACCGTTCTCGCTGATCTCAAAGCAGCCGGTGGCCCGTTGATTAACACAGCATCTGATGAATACTTCAAATCGGTGGATCGCAAAGCCTTTGAAAAAGCGGGCACACCCGTGATTGATTGCGTCTTTGAAGACTTCAAAGACGGCAAGTTCAAGATCATTAGCTTTTATGCCAAACGCGCCCGGGGTTTGTTTGTGCGCGCTGCGGCAGAAGGCGGCTGGAAAACGCCTGCGGATCTGCAGAAGTTTGATGCCGAAGGTTACGGCTATGTGCCTGCTGCCTCGACCGAAACCAAACTAGTTTTCCGTCGGCGTATTGCCTGAGTCGTCGTTAGCAAACAAATGAATCAAGGCAGCATCTGGCGGCAAGATGGCAAAGGGACAGGGGCGTTGCCGTGCCCGTGCCAGTTTGAGCACCAGGTTGTCCCGGCTGATCAACAGATCGGCCTTGGCGTATTGCGCCAATTCCAGAAACATCTGGTCATCCGGGTCGCGGCATTTAGGCAGGGCCGGCAAAGCAGGGCTGTCTGCAGCCGGAAGGGGCAGCACCGTCAGGTGCGCCCGGTAGCGCTGCAGCAGATTGTTGCGGCCGGCTTCGTCGAGGCGGAACTGCGGGTAACCCGTTACCCGTTCCAACTCGGCCAGCGTTCGCTCATTGGCCAGGCAAATAACGCGACCATTACTAATGGCTTGCGCCAGCAGGGCCAGCGGCGGTGCCTGGAAATGAAACAGATCCATCACCACATTGGTATCCAGCACCAAACGGGTCGGGGGCGCTATGACTGAAGCGGTCGACACGTCAACACTTTCCGTATGTGAAGGTTGCGGCGCTTGCTGTGCCGCGTATCGCGTGGACTTTCATCCTTTCGAACTGGCGAAGACCGCGCAGAGCGCCGGTGTTCCGGTAGAGATGGCCATCGTACTCACCCCCAAGCTGATGCGGATGAAGGGTACCGATGAGGCATCCCCGCGTTGTGTTGCTTTGACCGGAGAGATCGGACAGCGGGTGGGGTGCAGCATTTATGCCGACAGACCGTCCCCTTGCCACGAGTTCAATCCCTGGGCGGCATTGGGTATTGTGGATGAGGCCTGTAACCGGGCGAGGCAACGCCATGGCTTGCCGCCCATTACCTAAACTTCGGTGCGAAAGTAAGCGCAAGGTTTAAACCAGCGTCAGCAGGTCGGCGTAAGCTTTTTCGAACTGGCTCAGGCCAGCCGTTTGCAGATCTTGCCCAATTTGTTCCAGATCAATGCCCAGCCCTTGAAGCGCAATAAGTTGTTCCTGTGCTGCGGCTACATCCTGACTCAGCGTCTCTTGTGCAACGCCATGATCACGAAAAGCCACAAGCGTGGCATCAGGTACCGTGTTCACGGTTTCTGGCCCAATTAACGCTTCGACATAGAGCGTATCGCGGTAGGCTGGGTTTTTGACCGAGGTTGAGGCCCAGAGTAACCACTGGGGTTTGGCGCCGAGCGCCCTCAGATCAGCCTGCGCGCCAGACTGAGCCTCCTGCCATTGCGCGTAAGCCGTTTTACAGAGTGCGATGGCCGTCTTGCCTTGCAGGCTTTCCGGCAGTTTCGCATCCAGCGTGTTGTCCGTACGGCTGACAAAGAAGCTGGCGACGGATGCCACGTTACCGAAATGCTCCGGGGTTCCCGCCTGCTGGCAGTGCGCCACCCAGCGACGCAGGCCGGCCTCGTGCGCAGCCTGAACCGCTTCGAGCTGCTCTAAAGAAAAAATTAGCGTCACATTAACGTTGATGCCTTGGGCAATCACTTCGGTGATGGCTTGGCAACCGGCCGCCGTGGCCGGAATCTTGATCATGGCATTAGGCCGGTTAATCGTCTGCCACAAACGCACGGCGGCGGCCGTGGTGCCTGTCGCATCGTGCGCCAGGGTAGGCGACACTTCGAAACTGACATAGCCCTGTTGCCCAGCGGTTTTTTGCCACAGCGGCAAGAACAGATCGCAGGCAGCCTGTATATCTGGGAGCACGACGTTTTCGAAACGGATTTCCGGGTTGGGCTCCACGCTGCGGGCCGCGGCAATGGCCGGTTGATACGCAGAATCCTTGCTTAGCGCCTGGTGAAAGATGGCAGGATTGGAGGTCAGACCAGCCACCGCATCGTTGTTAATCCAGTTGGCCAGCGTGCCGCTTTCAATCAGCTGACGCGATAATGTATCCAGCCAGATCTGCTGGCCTAATTGTGCAACCGCAGCAATTCGACTGTGGAAAATGGGGGCTTGATGCGTTGATTGGGTCATGGCAGTCTAATGGTCAGCTTCGTGTAAGGGTACAGGCGTAATTATGGCGTCTGACCTGTAAAACCATCGCCTTTTTAAATCGGCGATGATGACCAGCCTGACACCATTCAGGATGCGGCAGGAAGTTTTTATCATAAAAACAGATGCAGTCGTTACTGCATCATGACAAGTAAGCCAGAGGAGGCTGAGGAACTATGGGCAAGTATCAGGATTTTCATAAGCGTTCCATCGAAAACCGTGATGACTTCTGGGCCGAGCAGGCACAGCTGGTCGAGTGGAAGGAACCCTTTACCCAGGTCTGTGATTATTCGCGTCCACCATTCGTCAAATGGTTTGTGAATGGTAAGACTAACCTCTGCTACAACGCAGTGGATCGCCATGCGGCCGAACGCCCGAATGATCGTGCACTGGTTTACATTTCGACAGAAACTGACGAAGAGCGTGTTTACACCTGGGCCGAACTACAACGCGAAGTCGAGCGCATGGCTGCCATTCTGCAGAGCCAGGATGTCAAGGAGGGTGACCGCGTCCTGATTTACATGCCGATGATTCCGGAAGCTATTTTCGCCATGCTGGCGACAGTGCGTATCGGTGCTATTCATTCGGTCGTGTTCGGTGGCTTTGCTGCCGGTTCGCTGGCGACCCGTATCGATGATGCCAAGCCGAAGGTCATGGTGACTGCTGATGCCGGTATGCGTAACGGCAAGCCGGTACCGTACAAGCATCTCGTTGATGAATCGCTGAGCCTCGCCGAGTTCCCGCCGGCCAAGGTCATCATCGTTGACCGCGGTCTGGATAAGGGTTTCCCGCGCGTTGCCGGCCGTGACGTTGATTACGCCGAACTGCGTGCTCAGAACATGGACGCACAAGTGCCGTGTACCTGGGTCGAATCGTCGCATCCGTCATACATCCTGTACACCTCGGGTACCACCGGCAAGCCAAAGGGCGTGCAGCGTGATACCGGTGGTTACCTGGTTGCTCTGGCTGCTTCGATGAAGCACATTTACCAGGGTGGTAAAGGAGAAACTTTCTTCTCGACCTCGGATATCGGTTGGGTTGTGGGTCACTCTTACATCGTTTACGGCCCGCTGATTGGCGGTATGGCCACCGTGGTGTACGAAGGTACGCCACTGCGTCCTGATCCAGCCATCTGGTGGAAGATCGTAGAGCAGTACAAAGTTAATGTGATGTTCTCGGCGCCAACGGCTGCCCGTGTTCTGAAGAAGCAGGATCCTGCTTACATGAAGAAGCATGATCTCTCGAGCCTTAAGCATATCTACATGGCGGGTGAGCCACTGGACGAACCAACGCACGAATGGTTTATGTCTGAGCTGAACAAGCCAGTCATCGATAACTACTGGCAGACTGAAACCGGTTGGCCAATGATCTCGGCTGTACCTGGCGTAGAAAAGACACCAATCAAATACGGTTCGCCATCGTTCCCAGTGTACGGTTATGACCTGCGTATCTTCCGTGAAGACGGTACCGAGTGTGGTCCGAACGAGAAGGGTATTGCTGCCGTTGTGCCACCAATGCCGCCAGGCTGTCTGTCGACGGTGTGGGGTCAGGATGAGCGCTTTGTCAGCACCTACTTCAGCCTGTTCAAAGAGCCACTGGTCTACTCGTCGTATGACTGGGCGATTAAAGATGAGAACGGTTACTTCACCATCCTGGGTCGTACTGATGACGTGATCAACGTTGCTGGCCACCGCTTAGGCACCCGCGAAATCGAAGAAGCTGTCCAGAACCACAAGGCAATTGCCGAAGTGGCTGTGGTTGGCGTTGAAGATAAGCTTAAGGGTCAGGTGCCAATCGCCTTCGCCGTGGTCAAGGATGCGGGTGTCGTTGATACCGCTGACAAGGTGAAGGCCCTGGAGAAAGAGGTGATGGGTACGGTCGATAGTATCCTGGGCGCCATTGCACGCCCAGGTCGTGTCTACTTTGTGACGGCGTTGCCGAAGACCCGTTCGGGCAAGATGCTGCGCCGTTCACTGCAGGCGCTGGCCGAAGGCCGTGACCCAGGTGATCTCACTACCATCGATGATCCATCGACCATCGAAAACATTAAAAAGCTGGTCTCAACTGGTTAATCGACGGGTGCTTTAAACTAAAGGGCCTGCCAGTTGATCTGGCGGGCCTTTTTTCTTGCGCTCGTTTTAATGATCTCTACGATGAATCCTAATAATCTGCAGTTGTTCACTGATGAAATGCTAAGGGATGCGGCCTTTGGCTTAGGCTTTTTAGTTATCCTTTTGCTCGTGAACACATTTCTGTTCATGAAAGTATTTTTCTGGTTTTCACGATCGACCGCACGCATGTTGCAGGCCTCAGCCTACAAACTCATTACGCACTTTATGTTGGCCATACTGCTGATGTGTCTGGTGCAAGTGGGGTCTATCGTTTTCTGGACAGTCGTACTCTATACGAATGACCTTATCGATAATCTGCATAGGGCTATGCTGTTTGCGGGAAGTTGCTATACCACCTTAGGTATTTATTCCGATACGCTGCCCAAAGGATGGCAGTCGGTTGCCTTTTATATCGCCTTCTCGGGGCTCTTCTCGTTTGCGATTGCAACCTCAGCAATGATGGCCATGCTTGGCTCTCTGAGCAAAAAAATTTACGCCCAGAATATCTAGGGTGTGTCGGTTAGATAGGTTGGTTTTCTGTTTATTCTGTAAAGGCAGCCGTTAGGCTAAAGTAACCTCCCCAGCCTTGTGGGCTGGTGGGGGTTTGAGTCACCATGTACGTTGGACCGATCTGCCACTGAATGCTAGATCGCCTTAAGCTATGCGTTTTTCCAAAGCTTAAAATCAGCTGGTTGGTGTTATTCATTGCACCATTGGTCGGGTTGCCATTTATCCAGCTCTGTAGGCTATAAGACCAGGCATTGTCGGTGGTGTAAGAGATTGTCGGAGTGTAGTAATAGACGTTTGCAGTGCCGGCAGAGACGTTTTTGCCCACACCCCAGGCGTTATAAGCCGTAGCACCGATGACCCAGTGCTCGGGCTGGTAGAACAGGCCATAAGAGACACCAAGCCCTGTTTGCTGAGACCCTACGCTGGGGTTGGCAGTAGGCATCTGGATAAAGGGGCCTATACCGTAAAGGAAATCGGTTGTTTCGGTGGCGAAATAGGTGGCCAACTGTAATGGCGTGGCTTGATTGGCTGTTTGCTGATTCTGAGTAATGAGGTTGTCAGTAAACATCGGATTTAGAATAATGCCAGACCGCGCCCCGGTCATGATGGGGAGTACAGGGTCAAACTGGAACTGTGCCTGGGTGTAATTCTGGTTCGCTTGTCGGTTTTGATTGTAGTTGTATGAGACCGGCAGTTGAACCATGGGATGGATTTTGGCCTGAATTTTTTGTGCTACCTTGGCCGTTGGGGTCATTGTGCTTTCTTCTCCAGCAGCTGCTGAAGAGCAAAGTACGATGACGGCATGCATTACAGTAAACGGGGCTGTTTTTAGCCCACGTTGTTCAAACTGGCTGTGAGGCATGCGTTTCGGGTCGTGTTAATCAGCAATTAGCAGCTCTGGGGCTGTGTTCATGTGATCAACGACTTTTTCTAGCCCAAGAACTCTGGCAGCTTCTGTTAGCCGAACGGGGTTCATGGTCGACATCAATCGAATGTTCCCTAAACCAGAGGCGTTATCTGTAATGGCAACCTTGCAGGCTTGTCTTGCAACAGCATCCGCAACACCAACCAGCTGAGCACGGTCATCAATGAGTCGGCTGAGGGTAGGGACCAGGAAGTCATAGTGTGTGCAGCCCAGAACCACTTGGTCTACGCCTTGGTTAATCAAGGGTAGTAATTGTGAATTGATGTCTTCAACAATGGAAGGTGCATCAAGATTCAGATTTTCAACCTCGGTCGCCCAGCCGTGGCAGGGGATAATGTGTACGGTTTTATGCGGCGCATGGCGTGCAATAAGTAACGCGAGGCGCTGGCTCTTGGCGGTAGCTGCTGTTGCAAGTACGGCGATCTTGCCTGTTTCGGTATTCAGTGCGGCTGGTTTAATACCAGGCTCAATGCCAACGATGGGAATGTTCGGGTGTGCTGCGCGTAAGGCTTCAATGGCTTCAGCAGTAGCTGTATTGCAAGCGACTACTAGGGCAGTGCAGCCTTCGTTAATGAGGGCTTTGCCCATGGCCAGTACGCGGGCGCGGATTTGATCGGGGGTTTTGTTGCCATAAGGCACATGTGCTGTGTCTGCTGCGTAGATGAGGTCTGCAGCCGGGCAGACATCTGCCAGGGCACCGAGTACCGACAGCCCGCCCAGACCGGAGTCAAAGACTCCGATCACGGAACGTTGCGCTATCGACACCCGGTGGATTTCCTGCGGGTAATGCTTAGGACTTGACCGGGATTTTGCCGATCTTGACCTGCCATTCTTTCGGGCCAGTCTCATGCACCGAGGTGCCTGTGGCATCAACAGCGACCGTTACCGGCATGTCTTCAACCGTGAACTCGTAAATGGCTTCCATGCCCAGGTCAGCAAAGCCCACCACCTTGGCTTCTTTGATGGCTTTGGACACCAGATAGGCAGCACCGCCAACCGCCATGAGATACGCGGCCTTGTTGTCACGAATGGCTTCAATCGCGACCGGGCCACGCTCGGCTTTGCCTACCATCGAGATCAGACCGGTCTTTTCTAGCATCATGCGGGTGAACTTATCCATGCGGGTTGCCGTGGTCGGACCGGCCGGGCCAACGACTTCGTCGCGAACCGGGTCAACCGGGCCAACGTAATAGATAACGCGGTTGGTGAAGTCGACCGGGAGTTTTTCGCCACGGGCCAGCATGTCTTGAATACGCTTGTGGGCGGCATCGCGACCGGTGAGCATCTTGCCGTTGAGCAGCAGGATGTCACCTGGTTGCCACGAAGCGACTTCTTCTTTGGTCAGCGTGTCGAGGTTAACGCGCTTGGCTTTCTTAACATCCGGTGCCCAGGTGACATCTGGCCAATCTTCTACTTTAGGTGTCGGCAGGTGGGCCGGGCCGGAACCATCGAGGTGGAAGTGGACGTGGCGGGTGGCGGCACAGTTCGGGATCATGGCCACGGGCAACGAAGCGGCGTGGGTTGGATAATCCAGAATCTTTACATCCAGAACGGTGGTTAAGCCGCCCAGACCCTGTGCGCCAATGCCGAGAGCGTTAACCTTCTCGTACAGTTCGAGGCGCAGTTCTTCAACGCGGGTGAGCGTATGACCTTCGGCGGCCTTGGCTTGCAGCTCGTGGATGTCGCAGGGAGCCATCAGGGATTCCTTGGCCATGAGCATGGCTTTTTCTGGCGTGCCACCAATGCCGATGCCGAGGATGCCGGGTGGGCACCAGCCAGCGCCCATGGTGGGTACCGTCTTCAGTACCCAGTCAACGATCGAGTCGGATGGGTTCAGTGCGTAGAACTTGGTTTTGTTTTCCGAACCGCCACCCTTGGCAGCGCAGATGACTTCGAGTTCGTCACCTGGGACGATTTCATAGTGAACAACAGCCGGGGTGTTGTCTTTGGAGTTCTTACGGGCGCCAGCCGGGTCGAGCAGCACAGAAGCGCGCAGGGTGTTATCCGGGTTCAGGTAGGCACGACGAACGCCTTCGTTGACCATTTCCTGAACGCTTAGGGTGGCGTCCCATTTGAGGTTCTGACCGACTTTGAGGAAGACAACGGCGATGCCGGTATCCTGGCAGATCGGACGGTGGCCTTCGGCGGCCATGCGCGAGTTAGTCAGAATCTGGGCGATGGCATCTTTGGCGGCCGGGCTTTCTTCGCGCTTGTAAGCTTCGCCTAGTGCTTTAATATAGTCGAGCGGGTGGTAGTAGCTGATGTACTGGAAGGCATCGGCGATGGACTGGATGAAGTCTTCTTGCTTGATAGCGGTCATGGTGGTTTCCCGGACGACTGTTAATGGGTTGAAAGCTTGAAAGCGTTGCGCAGCATGTAATTTTGCGCTTTTCGAATTGTAATGAAAACGGCATTATTTGGCACGATTTGATCAGGATCAATAAATGGTGCAATGCCGCACAAAACCCGTATAAATAAAGGCTTTGACGTGTAAGCAGGGTGTAAGGCTTAGGTCATTAAATGATCACGTACCCAGCGTACGGTCCGATCTCTGGTAAGCAGAGACCGGTGCCTAAATGCCGGCCCGAGGCGTGTATACACTTCGGTGTAACCAGGCAGTATCTAACAATAGCGAGGAGATGCAACATGTCGAATGCCAAGGTATACCAACCGTCCCCGGAATTCGTAAAGAATGCGGCAGTGTCGGGCATGGATGCTTACAAGGCCCTGTGTGCCGAAGCTGAACAGGATTACGAAGGTTTCTGGGCAAAGCGTGCTAAAGAGCTGCTGAGCTGGCAGACGCCGTTCACCAAAACGCTGGATGAGTCGAAGGCACCAACGTACGGCTGGTTCGTTGATGGCAAGTTGAACGCTTCGTACAACTGTCTGGATCGTCAGGTTGAGCGTGGCTTGGGCGACAAAGTTGCACTGATTTTTGAAGCTGATGATGGTCAGGTGACCAAAGTTACTTACAAAGAGCTGCTGGCTCGTGTATCGAAGATCGCCAATGCGCTGAAGGAACTGGGCGTAGAAAAGGGCGATCGCGTCATTATTTACATGCCAATGACCATTGATGGTATCGCTTCGATGCAGGCTTGTGCCCGTATCGGTGCAACGCACTCGATCGTGTTCGGTGGTTTCTCGGCACAATCGCTGCGCGATCGTATCGAAGATGCTGGTGCCAAGGTGCTGATCACTAGCGACGGCCAGTTCCGTGGTGGCAAGTCGCTGCCATTGAAGGCAATTGCTGATGAAGCCTTCGGCATGGGCGGTTGTGACGCCTGTAAGAAGGTTCTGGTATTCAAGCGTACGGGTGCTGATGTGGCCATGACCGCCGGTCGCGATGTTTGGGCCAGCGATGTGGTCGACAAGCAATCGGATCAGTGCGAGCCAGTCTGGGTTGACGCAGAACACCCACTGTTCCTGCTCTATACCTCGGGTTCGACCGGCAAGCCAAAGGGTGTTCAGCACTCGACAGGCGGCTATCTGCTGCATGCCATGCTGACCATGCTTTACACCTTCGATCTGAAGAAAGATGACATTTTCTGGTGTACGGCCGATATCGGTTGGGTTACCGGCCACACTTACATCACCTATGGCCCATTGGCTTGCGGTGGTACTGAAGTGGTTTTCGAAGGTATCCCGACATTCCCGAATGCCGGTCGTTTCTGGGACATGATCCAGAAGCACAAGGTCAGCATTTTCTACACGGCACCAACCGCGATCCGTTCGCTGGTCAAGGCTTCGGATACCGATCCTGCTGTGCATCCTAAGAAGTATGATCTGTCGAGCCTGCGTCTGCTGGGTTCGGTAGGTGAGCCAATTAACCCGACCGCATGGGAGTGGTACTACGAGAACGTTGGTGGCAGCCGCTGCCCAATCGTTGATACCTTCTGGCAAACCGAAACCGGTGGTCACATGATTACCCCAATGCCAGGCGCAACGCCACTGGTTCCGGGTTCGTGTACGCTGCCGTTCCCGGGTATCCAGGCCGCTGTGGTTGACGAAACCGGTAACGAAGTACCTTGGGGCCAGGGCGGTATTCTGGTTGTTAAGAAACCATGGCCATCGATGATTCGTATGGTTTGGGGTGATCCAGATCGCTTCAAGAAATCGTACTTCCCAGAAGATCTGGGCGGCAAGCTCTATCTGGCCGGTGACGGCGCGATTCGCGATGCCGAAAATGGTTACTTCACCATTACTGGTCGTATCGATGACGTGCTGAACGTATCGGGTCACCGTATGGGCACCATGGAAATCGAGTCGGCACTGGTTGCTAACCCGATGGTGGCTGAAGCTGCCGTTGTGGGTCGTCCAGATGACCTGACCGGTGAAGCCATTGTGGCCTTCGTGGTTCTGAAGGGCCCACGCCCAACAGGCGATGAAGCGAAGAAGGTTATCAAGGAACTGTCGGACTTCGTTGGCAAGGAGATCGGTCCGATCGCCAAGCCGAAAGATATTCGTTTTGGTGACAACCTGCCGAAGACCCGTTCGGGCAAGATCATGCGCCGTCTGCTTCGCTCGCTGGCTAAGGGTGAAGAAGTTACGCAAGATACCTCGACGCTGGAAAACCCACATATCCTTGATCAACTCAAGGGCTAATGAGGGTTCGGCGTGCGGTTGGAGAGCTGCACGCCGAATGGAAGGGCTACTAAGATACATGGAGGAGGGTGGCCCCTCGCCGGGTTAAACCCCGGGATAAGAGCTGATCTTAAGAATCAGCCAGCAACTTCGATCTGCCTGCAGGCGGGGTTGTAACAAACAGAGGAGCCGGCGTGGGTTACTGCGCCGGTTTTTCTTTTTTAGGTGAGCGTAGCTATGCCAAAAGCACTGCAGAAAACACTGTTGAAGCTGGGGATTGCCGGCTGTGTGGCGCTGCTGCTTTTTAATTTTCCGCTGCTATCGCTGTACCGTGGCTATCTGATGGGTCTGCCGACCCTCTATGTCGTTCTGTTTGCGCTATGGCTGGTGCTCATTCTTGTTGCGCGCAAAATTGCTGATCCGGCTTCATTTAAAACGCCGCGGCGTCAAGCGGAGCTAATGAACCATGATTGATACCTGGTTTGTAGCAATCGCAACTTTTGCCTATCTAGGCGCGCTCTTTGCAGTCGCCCGATTCGGTGACCGACGCGCCGACGCCGGTCGGTCCGTGATCACATCGACGGTCTATTCGCTGGCAATCGCTGTTTATTGCACATCCTGGACGTTCTATGGCAGCGTTGGCCGCGCGACGACAGGGGGCTTGAGTTTTCTGACGATTTATCTCGGCCCCACAATCATGTTCCTGTTTGCGACAGTGATCCTGAAGATGATTCGCGTCAGCAAGCGCTTGCGCCTGACATCGATCGCCGATTTCATTTCTGCGCGTTACGGCAAGAGTCAGCTGCTAGCCGGTTTGGTCACTGTGATTGCAGTCATCGGGATCGTGCCTTATATCGCACTACAGCTTAAGGCCATTGCATTTAGTTTGAAAATCCTTTTCCCGGATGACGCGGAAGCCTTGATTCCGGATGCGTTGGAATCACTGGCTTTCATGCCGGATTCAACAGCCATTATCGCGATAATTCTGGCCGCATTTACCATTCTGTTTGGCACGCGCCATCTGGATGTTACTGAACGTCATGAAGGCATGGTTCTGGCGGTAGCGTTTGAATCCCTGTTCAAGCTGGCCGCGTTCCTGGCAGTCGGCGCCTATGTGGTTTGGGGTTTGAATGATGGCTTTGGCGATTTGTTTGCTCGTGCAGCGTTGTTGCCTAAAATTAATGAACTGTTACAACCTGATTCCATAAACTTCGGTAACTGGTTTGCGTTGACACTATTGTCCGGGCTGGCGATTCTGATGTTGCCACGGCAGTTTCAGATTACGGTTGTAGAGAATGTCGACGAAACGCATATGCGGCGGGCGGTTTGGCTTTTCCCCCTCTATATGTTGCTGATTAATCTGTTTGTATTACCGATTGCGCTGGCTGGCTTGATTTATTTCGATGGCCAGCCCTTTGAGGCCGACACGCTATTGCTGACGCTGCCTTTGCGCGAAGGAAGTCCCATATTGGCGCTTCTGGTCTTTCTAGGCGGGCTCTCTGCTGCCACAGGCATGGTGATTGTAGAGACGATTGCTCTAGCCACCATGGTCTCTAACGATTTGGTGATGCCGATTCTGTTGCGCGGACGCTTTGATATTTCGAACCGGACAGATCTCACGGGTCTGATTATGCTTATCCGACGAGGCACCATCTTGGCTTTGCTACTGCTGGGCTATCTGTATTTCAGAGGAGCGGGCGAAGCCTATGCACTGGTGTCGATCGGCTTGATTTCCTTTTTGGCGGTCGCTCAATTTGCACCGGCGATGCTGGGTGGTCTGTACTGGAAGGACGGTAATCGACTGGGTGCTTTCGCTGGCCTGGGTCTGGGTTTTGTCGTCTGGCTGTATACGGCATTGTTGCCGTCATTTGCCAAATCAGGCTGGATCGATAGTGGGTTTATTCACGACGGCCCCTGGGGTATTTCCTGGCTGGCAGCGCATCGGTTGCTCGGGATGAGTAGTCTGGACCCGATCTCGCATACGTTATTCTGGAGTTTGCTTCTGAACATCGGCGCTTATGTCATCGTATCAACGCTCACCCGCCAGAATGCCAACGAAGCAGCGATTGCCAGTCAGTTTGTGGACGTGCAACGCAGCGGGGATCTTGCGCCCCGCATATGGCGCGGGACAGCCTCGGCTGATGCGCTCATTGAGTTGTTGAAACGATTCCTTGGGCCACGTCAGGCACAGAGCCGTCTTCAGCGTTATGCGCGTAATAAAGGCATTGCCAAGGTCAGTAATTTACAGGCTGATGCCGATTTTGTGCTGTTTGCAGAAACGCAGCTGGCCGGCACCATTGGCTCAGCCAGCGCCCATGTGATGGTGAGTTCCGTCGTTCAGGAAGAAGAGTTGGGCCTCGACGAGGTGCTTAATATTCTTGATGAAGCATCGCAAGTACGCGCACACTCCAAAGAGATTGAGCGTAAATCCAACGAGCTGGAAGCTGCCACCCGCGAACTCCGTCAGGCTAATGACAAATTGATGGAAGTGGATCGACTGAAGGACGATTTTATGTCGACGGTGACGCATGAATTACGCACACCATTAACCTCGATTCGTGCTTTTTCAGAGATGTTGCATGACGATCCCGAAATGACGGCCGATGATCGTACTAAGTTTCTGGGCATTATTGTTGGCGAGGCGGAACGTCTGACGCGCCTCATTAACCAGATTCTGGATTTTGCAAAGCTGGAGTCGGGGCGTGTCGAATGGGAAGTGGAACGGCTTGATCTAAGCCCACTATTGAGCACTACTGCCGAATCGGTTGGTCAGTTATTTAGAGATAAAGGAACGGATTTTGTACTGGAGCTGCCAGCAGATCAGCGCCCGGTCTGGGTCGATGTCGATAGAGATCGCTTGAAGCAGGTGGTCATCAATCTCTTGTCGAACGCGGTCAAGTTTGTGCCACCCGTTGCTGGATTAATTAGGCTGTCTTTGAGTCATGACGCAGGTTATGCACGAATTTCTGTAAAAGATAATGGCCCCGGCATTCCAGAAGCCTATCAGGGCATTATTTTCGAACGATTCCGTCAAGGTGGTAACACCATGACTGATAAACCACAGGGAACCGGTTTAGGTTTGCCGATTAGTCGTGAGATCGTTGAGCATTTTGGTGGCAGACTGTGGGTAGAAAGCAAATCAAATGATGCAGATTCACAAGGAAGCCCGATTGAAACAGGTTCCACCTTTATATTTACCCTGCCATTGGCTGAAGCTCATGTGCAGGTGATTGAGTAGCACTTTCGTAGGGAGTAAATAGTTATGACACACAAAATTCTGATTGTTGATGATGAACCGAATATCGTGATGTCCATCGAGTTTCTGCTGAAGAAAGAAGGATTCACAACGGAAACAGCCGGTGATGGTGATGTGGCGCTCGATAAGATACGTAGTTTTGTACCTGATCTGGTATTGCTTGATGTGATGATGCCTAAAAAATCTGGCTTTGAAGTCTGCGAGATTTTACGTGCCGATACAGGCTTAACGCAGCCACGCATCATCATGCTGACGGCTAAAGGTCGCGAAACTGAGCAGGCGAAAGGTCTAGCCTTGGGCGCAGATGCCTACATGTTGAAGCCGTTCTCCACTAAAGACCTAGTCGCGAAAATCAGAGAGATTCTTGCGGCTTGATGTTAATGCAGGCCTCGTAATTTTTGAAGTTTAAGGTGTTTTGATGTTCTTACGTGATCTTACTGCGAAATGGCGCTTTGTTTTTGCGGTGGGTGTGCTTGGGCTACTGATGACGGGCCCATTTATGCTGACCTCGGTTTTAATCTGGTTAGGCGCTTCACCAGGCATGCGCGAAGTATTAGTCCAGCATCTTTTACCGCAAGTGCCCTTGGGCGGTGTACTGACGGCAAGTGGATTTGTTGTCGGTTTGATTCTGATACGTCGATTGTTTAATCGTTATGTAACGGGCATGGCAGCGATGGTTGAAGAGCTACGACTGATGCTCGGTTCAAATCGCTCATTTCGTATCACCGAGGAGGGGCCGCCAGAACTACGCGAACTGGTGCGTGCGATTAATGATTTGGCCACACAGCGTGATGCTTACATTGATGATGTTGAAACCCAGGTTGCTAAAGCCAAAGCGAACGTTGAAGAGGAAAAAAACCGTTTGGCAGCACTGATGTCGGAGCTGGCTCAGGCGGTCGTGGTGAGTAATCTTGATGGGCGAATCCTGCTTTATAACAACCGGGCACGGTATATGTTTGAATCCCTGGCTAAGGGACCAACCTCGGTATCAAGCGGCGCGTTGATTGGTTTGGGCCGTTCGATTACTTCGATTTTGGAAACGAGTCAGGTTGATTACGCACGAGATACGATTCGTATTCAACTAGAACGGGGTAATCGTCACCCAGTAGCCAATTTTGTGACCACCACAGACAACGGTCAGTTAATTCGTGTACAGATTGCGCCGGTTTTGCGTAGCCGGCCTGACGGCCAGGAAGTGCAAGTGGCTTCTGGTTATATCTTGCTAATCGAAAATATCACGCGGTTGCTCGAGCAAGAATCGCTTAGAGATGCCGCTTTAGGCGATCTCACAGAAGGGAGCCGTGCTTCGTTAGGCACGCTACGGGCTGCCATAGAAATGCTGGCTGATAACCCGGATATGGAGACTGCTGACCGGGAACGATTTGTGGGTGTGTTGGCATCTGAAGTTACCCGTATGAGTCAGCGGCTGGATAATACGTTGACACTCCTTGCCGATACCTTACGCCAGCATTGGCCGCTAGACGACATGCTCGCCGCAGACGTGATTGAAGCGGCAGGACGGCGTGTACAAGAGCGCCTGAAGCTACCGGTCGATGTGAATACAGCTACTGGGGAACCCTTGTGGATTCGTGCAGATAGCTTTTCTCTAGTCAGTGCGATTACCTATTTGTCATGCAAGATTGAAGAGGCGGGTGATGTCCGCTCTTTTGTACTTAAGCTCGGATCGGATGAGAAGTTCGTCCATATCGATTTGCTTTGGACTGGGCTGTCGATGTCTTCGGAGACAGTGTTGTCATGGGAAATCGAACCCATGCGCGAAGATCATGGGGTAAACCCACCGACCTTGCGAGAGGTGCTGGATAGGCACGCAGGTGAGATCTGGTATCAGCGTCAACGAACAACGTCTCAGGCCTCAATTCGGTTGCTGCTACCGAAGGCCAAGCCAGATCAGGATCTGTTGGCGAAAACCGATCGCGAACCATCAAATGATCGGCCCGAGTATTACGATTTCGACTTGTTCGATCGTCCGATGGGTCAGGTGGATCTTGATCAACCATTATCCAATCTTGTGTATACCGTTTTTGATACCGAGACAACGGGGTTGGAGCCCGCAAATGGCGACGAAATCATCCAGGTCGGTGCGTTACGTATCGTCAATGGCCGGTTGTTACATCAGGAAAACTTTGATCAGCTTGTTGATCCGCGTTGCCAGCTAAAAGCAGCCAGCATAGCGATTCATGGCATAACCGATAGCATGCTAATGGGACAGCCAACGATCGATCTTGTATTGCCGGCATTTCACGATTTTTGTGCGGATACCGTCTTGGTTGGCCACAACGTCGCATTTGATATGCGTTTTCTCGAATTGAAAGAAGCTGCTTTGGGTGTGCGTTTTGATCAGCCAGTGCTTGATACCTTGCTGCTCTCTGCGGTGGCACATCCGAACCAGCAAAGCCACAGTCTCGAAGCGATAATGCAACGTTTAGGCATACAGATGGAGCAACGGCACAACGCTTTGGCAGATGCCACTGCAACGGCTCAGGTATTCATGCGTCTGTTGCCGGCGTTAGCTGAGCAAGGAATTGTCACGCTTCGTCAGGCTTTGGAGGCCTCTCAGAAAACCTATTTTGCACAAGTGAAGTATTGATATGAATCAGTTTGGTGAAAAAAATTTTTCGGTCAACCGTGCGCAGGAACTGGCCACAAAAATTGACGAAGCAGATAGTTTTGAGACCTTGCTGGTTTATGCTGAAGAAGCGCGCCGGATTGATGAATCGTTTTTGAGTTCCGGTTTAAGTGGGGCCCTCACTACGTATGGAATCTCCTGGCTTAATGACTGTCTTGCTGCACGGGTTGTTGCGCTCACTGCAGATGAAGCACGGTTGCCAGCGGCCAATTGGTGCTGGATCAGCTTGGGGTCGGAAGGTCGCCACGAGCAAACCCTGGTGACTGATCAGGATAACGGGCTGATCTTTTCAGCATCTGATGAGCATGAAGCAACGCTGCTTCGTAATGTCTTTTTACCCTTTGCACAAAAGGTTAATCAGCGTTTAGCCGAATGCGGTTTTACCTTGTGTTCCGGCGACATCATGGCGGGTAATCCGGCGTGGTGCCGTTCGGAAGATGAGTGGAAAGGGCTTTTCTTTGACTGGATTCATAAGCCTGAGCCATCTGCTTTGCTTAATGCCTCGATTTTCTTTGATGTGCGCCCGCTCTATGGTGACTTTTCGCTCGTGGCACCTTTGCGTGAGATGCTCTCAAAATGGGCGCCTAATGCCGAAACTTTCCTGAGGCTGATGGCGACTAATGCGCTAGCGGCAGAACCACCGATTGGATTTACCGGTGACGTGGTTATGGAGAAGGATGGTAAAGAGAAGTTTGTTGATATTAAAAAGTATGGCATCCGGATTTTTGTGGATGTCGCACGGATAATTGGTCTGGCCCACGGCGTTGCCTCTGCTAGCACCCGCACCCGCTTCATGGAAGCGGGCGAAAAATTCGGTATGTCCACGTTGGATATTTCTGCCGCTTTGCAAGCCATGTCTGAGCTGCAACGTTTACGATTGACGCATCAGCATCTTGCAATTGAGACCGGCAAAAACCCGGACAACCATCTGCATCCAGATGAGTTAAGTACCTATGATGAGGCTGTGCTTCGTGAAGGTTTGAAACAGGCCAAACGACTCCAGCAACGGTTAAAGCTCACTTACCAGATATGACGATCATTCAATGCAAAATCGCCTGAGACTGATTCTCGGCGAGTACGGCCCAGCACTCTTTGTGGCGCTCTTTGCTGTGGGCTTTACGCTCACGGTAATCGTTCTGGCATGGTTGGAGCAGCATGGACTGAGTCAGCGCTGGATTGGTTACACCTTTTTGTTCCTCACATTGCTGGTGTTTTCGCTGGTGGGTCTGTTTACACGCACATCGGATATCGCCGAGTATTTTGTCGCAGGTCGTCGAGTCCCGGCGGTGTATTCCGGCATGTCATCCGGAACTGATTGGCTGTCTGCGGCTTCGTTCATCGGTCTGGCAGGTGCCCTCTATCAATCCGGCTATCAGGGTTTGGCCTTTGTAATTGGTTGGACTGGGGGCTATGTGCTGCTGGCACTGTTGATGGCGCCGTATCTGAGAAAGTTTGGCCAGTTTACTTTGCCAGACTTTTTGGCGACCCGATATGGCGGGCATACGATTCGGTTAATCGGGGCGGTAGCGGTTATTCTTGCCTCGTTGGTTTATGTGGTGGCGCAGGTTTATGGCGTAGGGCTTATTACAAGTCGGTTTATCACGCTGCAATTTGAAATTGGGGTCTACCTCGGTTTGGCCGGTGTGCTGGTGTGTAGTTTTCTCGGGGGGATGCGGGCATTGATGCATGCGCAAGCTGCGCAATATGTCATCTTGCTGATTGCGTACATCACGCCGATTACCATTTTGTCCTTTGATCGTACGGGGATTCCAGCGCCACCCGTGCTCTACGCCAAGGCGATGCATCAGCTCGTTGATGTTGAAAACGAAGTGTTCCATCGTCCTGAAGAAGTTGCAGTGCGCGCCCTTTTTGCAGACCGTGCGAAGCGCCTGGAACAGCAGATAGCAAATCTGCCAGGGTCGCTGGCTGATGAACGTAAGCGGTTGGGCGATCAGATAGAAAATATGAAGGCATCAGGTGCATCGGTGCGTGATATCGTTTTATTGGAACGAGAACGCCGTGCGCTGCCAGCAACACCGCAATTAGCACACGCAAAATGGCGCAATGATTTAAAAGATGCATTGCATCGATCGGCCGTGCCGGTTTCTGACACCGAGCCCTTTGCGTTACCGGATGATGGCCAAAGTCGCGCCAACTTTCTGGCCCTTATTTTTTGTTTGACCATTGGAACGGCATCGTTGCCGCATTTGCTGATGCGTTATTACAGTATCGCCAGTGTGAGTCAGGCGCGTCGATCGGTGTTCTGGTCTTTGTTTTTTGTGGCGCTTGTTTATTTGCTGGCACCGGCCTATGCAGTTTTTGTGAAGCTAGAGGTGTTGCAGCATACGATTGGTGTGCCGGTAGAGTCTTTGCCTTCATGGGTGAATGCTTGGACCAAAATCGGATTGGTGTCTATCGATGACATTAACGGCGACCGTTTGTTGCAGTGGGCAGAATTGACGATTAACCCGGATGTGATTGTTCTGGCGACGCCCGAGATTGCCGGATTGCCTTACGTGATATCGGGCATGGTAGCCGCAGGCGGTTTGGCAGCGGCACTGTCGACGGCGGAAGGTTTGTTGCTTTCTATTACCTCGGCGCTATCGCATGATATTTATTTCAAGATGCTGAGGCCAGATGCCTCGTCCTCATGGCGATTGATTGTTTCCAAATCGGTGATGGTGGCGGTGGCTATTCTTGCGGCTTCGATTGCGGTGCAAAGGCCAGCCTCTATTGTGGATATGGTGGCTTGGGCATTTTCGATTGCTGGTGCGGCGCTATTTCCTGCGCTGGTGCTGGGTGTATTCTGGCCGCGTGCCAATCGTGCAGGGGCGTTGGCCGGTATGATTGTCGGCCTGGCAGTCACCGTCTTTTATATTGCCCGGGTAAAGTTCGACAGTATTCCGTTGCTGGGTTGGTATGGTATCGGTATGAATCCCTGGTTTGGGATTGATGCGGCTGCGGCGGGTATTTATGGCGTACCCATTGGTTTTGTGACGAATGTGTTGGTGAGTCTGTGTACCAAGCCGCCGGGCATTGAAAGCCAGCAATTTATCGAGCGTTTGCGTTACCCGCGTATCTTGTATAACCGGGAAGAAGCACCGGAGAGGGTAACCGATGTCTGATTTGACGCCATTACGATTACAGCAAAGACGCTACTGGCAAAAAACGCTCTGGCTCACGGGGCTTTTACTGCTTGTGTGGTTTCTCGTGACGTTTGTGGCTACTTATTTCTCAGCGGCTTTGAATCAGCTGTCATTTCTTGGCTTGCCGCTGGGCTATTTCATGGCCGCTCAAGGATCGTTGATTGTTTATATCGTGTTAATCGGTCTGTATGCGTTTCTCATGAATCGACTGGATCGTCAGTTTGGTGTTGACGAGCAATGAGCACCCTGGGGCTTGTTGTAGCGATCCGTGGACTCCTGGAGCTAGTGCTTTGGCTACTAATAGGCCGCGCGGTTTTGGCCGTGCTGGCGGGACGTTATGTCTCAGATAATGCTGTAATCCGGATGTTCGACTTTCTGTTGAAGCCGGTGCGTGCCTGTAGCGATAGGCTCATGCCGGGTTTTGCCGCCCATTTAAAAGACGCTTTGATGTTTATGCTGCTTTTGCTGATCTGGTTAGGTTTGGGGGTGGCAAAATTAGCGGTGGTTAACAGTTAATTTGCGGCGTGCCGGTATCTTGCAAAAAAGCCGGGATGTCGGTATAGTCCTGCTCCTTGCAGTAGGCGCGTAGCTCAGCTGGTTAGAGCACCACCTTGACATGGTGGGGGTCGTTGGTTCGAGTCCAATCGCGCCTACCAACGAATTCAGAACTGAAAGCCAGTGTCAGATTCGCCGAATATCGCAATCAAAGCGACCCCGGCTAGCTGCTCTGGCTTTTTTGTTGCCTTCTTTTTGTCCGCGAGTCCAAGATGCCAGTCATTACCTTGCCTGACGGTTCCAAGCGTGAATATCCCCAGCCGGTAAGCGTGCTGGATGTTGCTGCCAGTATTGGCGCAGGGCTTGCCCGTGCCGCTTTAGGTGGCCGCATTGACGATAAGCTGGTGGATACCAGCTACGTGATCGAAACCGATTCGCCGCTGGCTATTATTACGGACAAAGACCCGGAAGGGCTGGATCTGATCCGTCACTCCACAGCGCATTTGCTGGCGTATGCCGTAAAAGAGCTGTACCCGGATGCTCAGGTGACTATCGGGCCAACCGTCGAAAACGGCTTTTATTACGACTTTGCCTACTCGCGCCCGTTTACGCCAGATGATCTGGTCGCCATTGAAAAGCGTATGGCCGAGCTGGCCAAGAAAGATATTCCGGTAACCCGCGAAGTCTGGTCACGTGATGATGCCGTGAAGTTCTTTGAGGGGCAGGGCGAGCGCTACAAGGCTGAACTGATCGCCGCGATTCCGCAGGATCAGGAAGTGTCGCTGTACCGCGAAGGTGATTTCATCGACCTGTGTCGTGGCCCCCATGTGCCATCGACCGGCAAGCTCAAGCACTTCAAGCTCATGAAGATTGCTGGTGCCTACTGGCGCGGCGATCCGAAGAATGAACAGTTACAGCGTGTTTATGGCACGGCCTGGGCTAAGAAGGAAGATCTGGAAGGCTATCTCCACATGCTGGAAGAGGCCGAAAAGCGTGATCACCGCCGCTTGGGTCGTGCATTGGATCTGTTCCATATGCAAGACGAAGCGCCGGGTCTAGTGTTCTGGCACCCCAAGGGCTGGGCGGTCTGGCAAGAAGTCGAGCAGTACATGCGTCGCGTCTATCGCGACAATGGTTATCAGGAAGTGCGTTGCCCGCAGATCCTGGATCGTTCGCTGTGGGAGAAGTCAGGTCACTGGGATCATTATCACGAGAACATGTTCACGACTGAGTCGGAGAAGCGCCACTATGCGCTGAAGCCGATGAACTGCCCGGGGCACGTTCAGGTGTTCAATGCGGGTCTGCGGTCGTATCGTGAGCTGCCGCTCCGCTATGGCGAGTTCGGTTCCTGTCACCGCAATGAATCGACGGGCGCGCTGCATGGCCTGATGCGTGTGCGCGGTTTTGTGCAGGATGACGGCCACGTGTTCTGTACCGAAGACCAGATTGAAGCCGAAGTGACGGCGTTCAATGCGCTGGTAAAGCAGGTTTATGCCGATTTCGGCTTTAGTGAAGTAGCTGTGAAGCTGGCGCTGCGCCCTGAGGGTCGTGTTGGTTCGGACGAGATCTGGGATAAGGCCGAAGCCGCTTTGCGCGCCGGCCTGCGTGCTTCCGGTCTCGAATGGACGGAGCTACCGGGTGAGGGTGCCTTCTACGGCCCGAAGATCGAATTTCACATTAAAGACGCCATTGGTCGTTCGTGGCAGTGCGGCACGATGCAGGTCGATTTCTCGATGCCGGGACGTCTAGGTGCCGAGTACGTGGCCGAAGACAATAGCCGTCGTGTGCCTGTGATGCTGCATCGAGCCATTCTCGGTTCGTTAGAGCGTTTTATCGGTATTCTGATCGAAAACCATTCAGGCGCATTGCCGACCTGGTTGGCGCCGATCCAGGCCGTTGTGCTCAATATCTCGGAAAAACAGGCTGATTACGCCGAAGATGTGGTGAATCAACTGCATGCTGCCGGTTTCCGGGCTGAAGCCGATTTGCGTAATGAGAAAATTACCTATAAAATTCGGGAACATAGCGTTAACCGGCTGCCTTACCAACTTGTCGTCGGCGACAAGGAAAAAGAAGCCGGTCTCGTGGCCGTGCGTACCCGTGGGGGTCAGGATCTGGGGCAAATGCCTGTAACAGAACTGATCGAGCGTCTTAAAGAAGACGTTGCTGCCTACCGGTAAGCGCGGTTCGTTTTTTTATTGAATTTAGGAGTACTGGTCATAGCTCTTCCGAAGTCGAACCGCCTCAATGAGGAAATCACGACCCCGCAGGTACGCCTGCTGGGACCTGAAGGTGAGCAGCTAGGCGTGGTTGCCATTCGTGACGCGCTGGCTCAGGCTGAAGAAGCCGAACTGGATCTGGTTGAAATCGCACCGACGGCCTCGCCACCGGTCTGCCGAATCATGGATTACGGCAAGTTCAAATACCAGGAAGCCAAGCGTCAGCACGAAGCCAAGCTGAAGCAGAAGCAGGTTCAGGTTAAGGAAATCAAGCTACGTCCGGGTACAGACGAAAACGACTACCAGATCAAGATGCGCAACATGGTGCGCTTCCTGGGAGAAGGCGACAAAGTGAAAGTGACTTTGCGCTTCCGTGGTCGTGAACTGTCGCATCAGGAATTCGGGATGCGCCAGCTGGAACGTGTTAAGGCAGATCTGGTTGAAATTGGCCTGGTCGAGCAAATGCCTAAGATGGAAGGTCGCCAGATGGTCATGGTGATTGCACCGGCTAAAAAAGCCCCTGCAACCACCAAACCGAAAGCGAAAGAAGAACAGACAGAAACGGCTGCGGCTTAATTCACATTAATCGTAGCGGTTTCCAGCAGGATTGATCGGGTTGCGCAAGCAGCCGGGTCATTACAAGTGGCATCGGGTTAGCAAGAGTTTCCGCCGGAAACCACCTGGTGACATGACATAAAGGAGCATATACATGCCCAAAATGAAGACGAAGAGCGGCGCAGCTAAGCGTTTCCGCGTTCGTGGCAGCGGCAGCATCAAGCGCGGCCACGCATTCAAACGCCACATTCTGACCAAGAAGACGACCAAGTCCAAGCGTCAGCTGCGTGGTCCGGAAACCGTTAATGCCTCGGATGTAGCATCGATCCGAGCCATGATGCCCTACGCTTAAGGAGAATAGACTATGCCTCGCGTTAAACGTGGTGTAACGGCGCGCGCTCGCCACCAGAAAGTTTTGAAGCTGGCCAAGGGTTACCGTGGCCGTCGTAAGAACGTATACCGTATTGCCAAGCAAGCGGTGATGAAGGCCGGTCAGTACCAGTACCGTGACCGTCGTCAGCGTAAGCGTCAGTTCCGTACGCTGTGGATTGCACGTATCAACGCTGCTTCGCGCGAACTGGGTCTGACCTACAGCCGTTTCATGAACGGTCTGAAGAAGGCTTCGATCGAAGTCGATCGCAAGGTTCTGGCTGATCTGGCCGTGTTTGATAAGCCGGCATTTGCCCAGCTTGCAAACCAAGCCAAGGCAAGCCTCGGCCTGTAATCGCTAAGCGATCCGAAAAAGGAGGCGTTGCGCCTCCTTTTTTTTCGGATCATCAGTAAAAGTCTGCATTAAAAACCGGCTGGCTTTTACTGATGTTCTGACCGATTTATCAGAGGTGTTTATGTCGTCGCTGAATTCTGAAGCCCTTCTGTCCGAGTTATCGGAAGCGCTGGCCGCCGTTAAGGACGGCGACGCCCTGGAAGTTACCAAGGCTCGTTACTTGGGCAAAACGGGTGTCGTTACGGAAGCCCTTAAGGGCTTGGTGAGCCTGCCGGTTGAAGAACGTAAAGAGGCCGGTGGCCGTATCAACAAGATTAAGGTGCAGGTAGAAGCGGCGATTAACGCGCGACGCGAGGCACTCAAAGAAGAACAGTTGGCAGCACGTCTTGCCGAAGAAGCTTTGGATGTGACACTACCGGGTCGTGGTATGGATCGCGGTGGTTTGCATCCGGTCACACGCAGCCTGCAACGTATTGAAGGTTTGTTTGCCTCGATGGGCTTTTCGGTGGCAGAGGGTCCGGAAATTGAAACGGATTACTTTAACTTCACAGCACTGAATACTCCGGACGATCACCCGGCGCGTTCGATGCACGACACCTTTTATCTGAAGGACACGCAGGGCAATGTGCAACAAGATGTCTTGCTGCGCACGCATACTAGCCCGATCCAGGCACGTTACATGCAGAACCATGTCAAAGCCTACGGCGGTAAAGAAGGCATGCCCGAGATTCGCATCATTGCGCCGGGCCGTGTTTACCGCGTGGACTCTGATGCGACCCACTCGCCGATGTTCCACCAGGTGGAAGGTCTCTGGGTCGGCGAGCACGTTACCTTCTCGGGCCTGAAGGGTGTGATGATCGATTTTCTGCATCAGTTCTTTGAAACGGATGCGCTGGAAGTGCGTTTCCGGCCATCATTCTTCCCGTTTACCGAACCCTCGGCAGAAATTGATGTGGCCTTCGGTGAAGGTCCGCTCAAGGGACGTTGGTTGGAAGTAGCCGGCTGCGGCATGGTGCACCCGAATGTGCTGGCGGAAGCCGGTATCGATTCGGAACGCTACGTTGGCTTTGCTTTCGGCATGGGCCCGGATCGTCTGACGATGCTGCGTTATGGCATCAATGATTTGCGCCTGTTCTTCGAAGGCGATGTTCGTTTCCTGAATCAGTTCGCAGCCTGAGTGGCGCGTCGTTCAACGTCGAGTTTTAGCGAAAGACTTCAAGCATGAAATTCTCGGAATCCTGGCTGCGCCAATTTGTTAATCCGGATCTGTCTTCGGAAGCGCTGGCTGAATTGCTGACCATGGCTGGTCTGGAAGTTGAAGAACGTGGCCCTGTAGCGCCACCATTCAACAATGTCGTGGTGGGGCATGTGCTGACCGTGACCAAACATCCGGATGCTGATCGTTTGAATGTGTGTGAAGTGGATGCGGGTGAGGGCACGCCGCGTCAGATCGTGTGTGGTGCCGCTAATGTGGCCGCCGGCCTTAAGGTGCCTTGTGCGTTGCCAGGTGCCGTGTTGCCGGGCAACTTCAAGATTAAAGAAGCCAAAGTCCGTGGTGTGCCCTCGGCCGGTATGCTGTGTGCTGCCGTAGAGCTTGGCATGGCCAAGGAAAGTGATGGCCTGATGATTCTGGATGCAGCGGCCAAACCGGGTACGTCGCTACGCGACTTGCTGGGTCTGGATGATATTTGTCTGGAGCTGAAGCTGACGCCGAATCGTCCGGATTGTCTGGGTCTATTGGGTCTCGCGCGCGAGGTATCTGCGCTGACGGGTGCGCCAGTGACGGTGCCTGCGGTTAAGGCGGTTGAAGCAACGCATCAGAGCACAGTACCGGTAGCAATTAATGCGGCGGATTTGTGTGGTCGGTTTACCGGTCGCGTGATCAAGGGGGTAAATGCCCAAGTGCAAACTCCGACATGGATGAAGCAGTGCCTTGAACGGTCCGGTCTGCGTTCAATTAGTGCCTTAGTGGATATTTCCAACTACGTGATGCTGGAATTGAACCGTCCGAACCATGTGTTTGATCTTGGGGCTGTACAAGGTGGGCTCACGGTACGCTGGGCAAACGATCAGGAAATGCTGACTTTGCTGGGTGGTACGGAAGTCTCCCTGGACAAACGCTATGGCATTATTGCCGATGAAGCGGGCGCCATTAGTCTGGCCGGCATTATGGGTGGTGAGCGTACGGCTTGCACTGAATCAACCAAGGATGTCTTTGTTGAAGCGGCTTACTGGCACCCGGCAGCCATCCAGGGGCGTAGCCGCTGGTTAACTTTGAGCACCGATGCCGGGCATCGCTTTGAACGGGGCGTGGATTTTGCCGATACGGTCACCGGTGTAGAACGTATTACGCAATTGATCCTGGAAATCTGCGGTGGTGAAGCAGGGCCAGTGGTGGATCAGGTTACCCAGCTGCCAGCGCGCCCTTCGGTAAAAGTGCGTTTCGCACGCATTCGCAAGGTGTTGGGTATCGATCCTTCGGATGAAGAAATCACGAAGATCTTTAATGGTTTGGGTTTTCAGCCGAAGCCCGTTGAAGCTGGGCTTGAAATTGTGCCACCGAGCTGGCGTCATGATTTGTCGATCGAAGAAGATTTGATCGAGGAAGTGGCTCGCGTTATCGGTTACGACAATATCCCTGCCAAACCACCGATTGGCCCGATGAATATGCAAGGCCAGACGGAGAGGTCGCGCCCGATGGATGCGCTGCGCGGTACGATGGTTGAGCGTGGCTACCAGGAAGTCATTAATCTGGCCTTCACGCCAGAAGCCTGGGAAACCGATTTTTCGGCAAACGCAACACCGGTTGAACTGGCCAATCCAATTGCCAGCCACCTCTCTGTGATGCGTTCATCGTTGATCGGCGGTTTGATTAATACGCTAATCAACAATCAGCGTCGGCGTCAGCCACGTTTACGTCTGTTTGAAAGCGGTCGTGTTTTCGAGCGGCAGCAGCAGGTTACAGACGCTGGTCAGGTTGATGGGTATCGTCAGACGCTACGTATCGGTGGTCTGGCTTGGGGTGGTGCTGCGCCAGAACAATGGGCCGTGCCGACACGCCCAGTCGATTTTTACGATGTCAAAGCAGATGTTGAAGCGTTAAGCCCGGCACAACCGCTGCGCTTTGAGGCTGCTATACATCCCGCATTTCATCCGGGACGCAGCGCCCGTGTGCTGCGTGACAACCAGGCGATTGGCTGGATTGGTGAACTGCATCCGCGCTGGGTGCAGAAATATGAGCTGGAATCTGCCCCAGTGCTTTTTGAACTGGATATCGATGGCCTAACACCTGCCAAAGTATCAGTCTACGAGCCAGTCTCTTCTTTCCAGGCGGTTGTGCGTGATCTGGCGGTGCTGGTTGACGCCAAATTGCCGGTGCAGACGCTAATGGATCTGCTGTGGACGAAAGCCCCAGATGTGCTGCGTTCAGTCAATCTTTTTGACCAGTATCAGGGTAAAGGTGTGCCAGAAGGTTCAAAAAGTCTTGCCTTCCGCTTTACGTTGCAGGATACTCAAGCAACCCTTGAAGATCAAAAGGTTGAAGCAGTTATGACCCATTTGCTGGGACAGCTGACTCAAGCCGGCGCAACCTTGCGAACCTGATATTCAGCTAAAATTGTTACTGGCAAGCGACCTCCGTTGCATGCCCTCTGTTTTTTCGAAAGTATTGCATCATGACGACACTCACCAAGGCCGAAGTTTCCGATATCCTCTTTGAGAATCTCGGTCTGAATAAGCGTGAATCGAAGGATATGGTTGAGGCCTTCTTTATCGAGATTGCCGATACGCTCAGTGCGGGCCAGTGGGTCAAGATGTCTGGCTTTGGTAACTTCCAGCTGCGTGATAAGCCGCAGCGTCCAGGTCGTAATCCTAAAACTGGCGAAGAAATTCCCATTACAGCGCGTCGTGTGGTGACTTTTCACCCGAGCCAGAAGCTGAAAGACGAAGTCGAGCACGTTCAGAAAACGGCACGTCACTAAGTTAGGCGCTCGTTCATATGTCTGATTTGTTCAGCCAGTCTGTGGTCGATACGACGCCGGAAGCGCCAAGCTCGGCGTTGCCCCCGATTCCCGCTAAACGCTATTTCACCATTGGTGAAGTCAGTGACCTGTGTGGTGTTAAAGCTCACGTACTGCGTTACTGGGAGCAGGAGTTTACTCAGCTTAAGCCATTAAAGCGCCGTGGTAATAGACGCTATTATCAACACCACGAAGTTCTTTTAGTGCGCCGTATTCGTGAGCTGCTCTATGATCAGGGTTACACGATTCATGGTGCGCGCAATCAGTTAAGCCATCCGGGACATGCTTCGGTGGCGCCAGCAGTAAATACTGCGAGCGCGCCTGCTGATTTGCGGGCGGTGCTCGGCGAAATTATTGATTTGCTGCGTATCTGAGATTGAGTAAAAAAGCGCCATGTCGTAGAATGGCGCCCTTGTCGGCGTGTAGCGCAGCCTGGTAGCGCACTAGTCTGGGGGACTAGGGGTCGCAGGTTCGAATCCTGTCACGCCGACCATTAGTTTGTGGTGTTTTAATTAAACCGGTTCTGCTAGGGCGAACCGGTTTTTTTATACGGCGAATTCAATCACGAAGTGCAACACGGTTTAGGGATTCATGAAACACCTGGTACGGCGTCCTGAATCCCAATCTTTTTCTTGGTCTGAAGTTTAACTTGTCTTCAATCATTTTCAGTTCTGCATCTGTGACGGTTGATAAAGGGCGTTTCTTGGGAATGTATTGGCGCAACAAGCCATTGAAGTTCTCATTGCTACCGCGCTGCCAGCTGGCAAAGGGATCAGCGAAGTATCCGGTTGAATCAAGTTCAGCATCAATCCGCGCATGATCAGCAAATTCCTTCCCGTTGTCATAAGTCAGGGTGATGACTCTGGCGGCATAGGGCTTGAGCCGCTCAATGATGGCCTGGCTGACAGCCTCCGAAGTCTTGTTCTCCACCTTGGACAGCACGGCAAAGCCGCTCTTGCGTTCAACGACCGTCACGATCGCGTGCTTGTGAGCAGCACCAATCACCGTATCGCCTTCCCAATGCCCAACACGGGATCGAGTTTCTACGGCAGCCGGTCGATCATGAATCGAGCGGCGGTTGGGCAACTGGCCCCGACGATCCCGGCCACCGGCATAGCGCTTCCGTTTCTTCTTCTGGCAGCGCAAGCTGCGCCACAAAGTACCGCCCTGGGCTTTATCGGCATAGATGAAGCGGTAAAGCGTTTCGTGACTGACAGGAACAAGACCAGCCACCTGTTCAGGACTCCAGTCCTGGCGCAGGAAGTAAGCGGCGACCTGAAGCGTGGCTTCCGGGACTCTAGGTGCGTTACGCGAGCCTTCGGCACGCTGGCACGCCAGTTCTTGGGCTTGCTTGGGGCGATAGCCTTTCAGACCCGAGTTCCGGTCTACCTCTCGACTGATCGTCGAGCGATGCCTGCCCAGGATCTGGGCTATCTCAAGTTGGTTATGTCCGGCTTTCATCAAGGCGTAAATCTGATAACGTTCATTCTGGCTGAGGTGTTTGTAGCTCATGGCAACTTCGACTGGGGAGTCAAGAAGCTGTGATCCTAAAACATCCTCAGCCGCTTAACCGGTCAATCAACGTTGCACTTCGAATTTGAATCTACGTACCTATATAAAAATCGCAAAAACATTTCTGATTAAACGGTCTTTAATAAAATAAACTTGCGTTGGAATGATTGGAACATTAGAATAATCTCAATCGAGTTAATCCTAATTCGAACCGGTTAATTTAAACAAAGTTTGTTCTGGAGTTATTATGGATCTGTCGACACTAAATGTTGAGCAATTAAAAGATTTGCTTAAAAAGATTCCTGCTGAAATCAAGCGCCGCACAGAAGAAGTTTCCAATGCTGCTCGTGAAGCTGCTATTGAAAAGCTGAAGGCAATTGCTCGCGAGCATGGCTATTCACTGGAAGAACTGGCTGGCACCAAGAAAACACGGAAAGCATCGTCCGGTACACGTAAGCCAGTTGCACCGAAATATGCCAATCCATCGAATGCATCTGAAACCTGGACCGGCCGTGGCCGTAAGCCACTGTGGGTGCAAAATGCACTTAACCAGGGTCGTTCGCTGGAAAGCCTGCTGATTCGCTAAGGCGGTCTGCATAAAGAAAACGGGGTCGAGTCATCGACCCCGTTTTCTTTTGGGGGTTTGTATGGGAATTACTGAGCCCTTTGGGTTATCCTTACAGGCTAAACGAGGTGCTCATGAATATTCTTCTTTCGAACGACGATGGTTATTTTGCGACTGGGTTGAGTGTGCTCCATCAGTCCTTGTTGTCGTTGGGTAAGCTAGAAGTTGTTGCACCCGAGCGGGATCGTAGCGGGGCGAGTAATTCGCTGACCCTGGATCGCCCGTTGACTTTGCGTACCGCGCCAAATGGATTCCGGTTTGTAAATGGCACACCAACAGATTGCGTGCACTTGGCTGTTACTGGCCTCATCGATACCTTGCCTGATCTGGTGGTATCCGGGATCAATCATGGGGCCAACATGGGTGACGATACCGTCTATTCGGGTACGGTGGCAGCGGCAACCGAGGGTTTTTTGCTAGGCGTGCCGGCTATGGCCGTGTCACTGGTTGGCAAAGAAGGTCGGCATTTTGAGACTGCCGGACAGGTTGCCCGCCTGCTCGCCGAGAAGCTCATCAAACGTCCGGTGGGTCAGCCTGTGCTTCTTAACGTTAATGTGCCCGATGTGCCTTTTGAGCAATTGGCAGGTATGCGCGTTACGCGTTTGGGCAAACGCCATAAAGCGGAGCCGGTGATTCGGGCGGTTAATCCACGTGGTGAGACTGTTTACTGGGTCGGTCCGGCTGGGGCAGCACAAGACGCCGGTCCTGGCACTGATTTTCATGCGGTAGAAGCAGGCTATGTTTCTATTACACCATTACGACTTGATCTGACCCATACCGATCAACTCGATGCAGTTCGTGGCTGGCTGGGTTAATTAATGAGTCGTGCTGCTCTTGGTCAAGGTATGACATCGGCCCGTACGCGGGCGCGTATGGTCGAACGTCTCCAGCAGCAGGGGATTAAAGACAAAGGCGTACTCGCTGCGATTAACAAAGTAGAACGGCATCTGTTTGTTGATGAGGCTTTTGCGCATCGGGCTTATGAAGATACGGCGTTGCCATTAGGTCAGGGTCAGACGATTTCGCAACCCTTTATTGTGGCTCGGATGATCGAGTGCCTGAGAGCGGGCGACCGGTCTCTGGGTAAAACACTTGAAATTGGTACCGGGTGCGGTTATCAGGCATCTGTATTGGCGGGGCTGACCAAAGAGGTCTATTCGATTGAGCGACTGGCCGGACTTATCGAACGTGCCAAGCTGAATTTGCGAGCCATCAAATGTTTTAACGTACGCCTTAAGCATGGGGATGGTTATCTGGGGATTCCCGAAGTGGCGCCTTTTGACTCGATTATTTTGGCGGCAGCAGCACCTAAAGTACCGGAAGCCCTCTTACAGCAAATGGCAGTTGGTGGCAGAATGGTTCTGCCGTTTGGTGCATCAACTGATGCTGCCATTCAGCGTATGTTGGTTATTGAAAGAACAGAGACAGGCTGGAACGAGCGGTTGATGGAGCCCGTGAAGTTTGTCCCTATGTTGCCGGGTGTTGAATGACGCAGTCCGTAAATAAAATTGGTTTGGTGGGTGCGCTCCTGGTAGCCATGCTGGCAGGGTGTACCTCGCTTTCGAAAGCGCCGGTGGATGATGGCAAGTCTGCTTCTGTCTCGCCTTACCCACCATTGCCGAAGGACTGTACGCAGACATGGACGGTGCGTAAGGGTGACACCCTGATCGGTATTGCATTGGATGCAGGTGCTGATTATCGTGATATTGCTGCAATGAATCAGCTGGCTAACCCGAATATTATTCAGTTAGATCGGACGCTCTGCGTTAGACGCACAGCCTCAAAGGGCACGAAAAAGACGCCACCCGCTAATACGGTTGCTAACGCCGGGGCTAAGTCCAATGAGAAATCCGTTGATGCTGATAAATCAGCGCCCGTGGCAAGTAAAAAGCCGGTTGAGGACATGCCGAGCACATCGAGTGCTACAGCAGCTGCGGTGGTAGATGGTGTGCGTTTTGCCTGGCCGGCTAAGGGCAGGGTGATTGCCGGTTTTAACGAGTCTTCCAATAAGGGCATCAACATCGCTGGCAAGATGGGTGAGCCGGTCGATGCTGCCGCCGAAGGTAAAGTGGTTTATGCAGGCTCCGGTTTGCGCGGTTACGGTAACCTGGTGATCATCAAGCACGATGGTAACTATCTGACTGCCTATGCTCATAACAGCAAGATTCTTGTTAAAGAAGGTGACGTGGTCAAACGTGGACAACGAATTGCTGACATGGGTGATAGCGATGCTGATACGGCGATGCTGCACTTTGAGGTGCGGCGACAGGGCAAGCCGGTTGATCCAATGAAGTTTCTGAGTCAGCGCGGAACCTAATATGCCGCGCACACCGGAACGTCACCTACATGATGAGCGTTCCGGTGGTGTGGCAGAACACAATGACGACAGCATAAATACTCTGCCAGTAGATGCGCTGGCAGTATCGTCTTTTCCGGAAGAACCAGCTGATGCTGACCTGCAGTCAATGGCCGCAGAGTTTGATGCTTTGCCATTGGCTACAGATGGCATCGCCGTTAAAGACGGGCAGGATGAATCCGGGTCGGAACGTTTTGCGGCGGATGTCACACAAACCTATCTCAACGAAATTGGTGCGCGTCCGTTGTTAACGGCGGCCGAGGAATTGGAGATGGCGCGACGAGTCAAGCAAGGTGACTTTGCTGCCCGACAGGAAATGGTTGAGCGAAACCTCAGGTTAGTGGTGTCTATTGCGCGTCGATACATGAACCGTGGTTTGCCGTTACTGGATTTGATTGAAGAAGGTAATCTCGGTCTGATGCATGCGTTGGATAAGTTTGACCCGGAGCGCGGCTTTCGGTTTTCGACCTATGCCTCCTGGTGGATTCGGCAAAGCGTTGAACGAGCGGTTATTAACCAGGGGCGGCTGGTGCGTTTACCGGTACATCTGGTTCGCGATATCAATGGTATTTACCGGCAGCGGCGGCAATTTGCGGCTAAGCATGCCAGGGAACCCTCGATTGAGGAGCTGGCAGGGTTGATGGGTCGACCGAGTGATGAAATTAAAACGCTGCTACAACGGGGTGAGCAAACACGATCGCTTGATCAACCGGTTGAGACAGGTTCCACGCATACCCTGGGCGAACTGATGCCCGATGAGCAGGGCGATGACCCCCATGAGTCATTAGCCAGTTCGGAATCGGTCACGCTTTTATTGGCCTGGGTAGACATGTTGCCTGAACGCCAGCGACAGGTAATTGAACGCCGTTATGGATTGCGTGGCGGCGAGCCAGAAACGCTAGAGGCAATTGCTGCCGATCTGGATTTAACGAGAGAGCGCGTTCGGCAGATTCAGTCAGAGGCCTTGGTACGCCTCCAGGGCATAGTCCGGGGTCGTCGGTTGACCCCCGATTCCTTACTCTGAATCGTTGCGGGCCAGGGGTGCGTTGGTCTGTAAAATCCGGGCATCTCTGATGGCAGCACCGAGATCAATAACCGACATGGCATAAGCGGCAGAACGGTTATAGCGTGTGATCACATAGTAGTTCTGCAAACCTAGCCAGTAGGCAGTTGGCTGATTGGGTGTAGACAGACTCACCAGTGTGGCGAGCGTTTCGTCTCGGAGACTGCTGCTGAACGAGAAACCAGCCGTTTGATAAGCCTCTAGGCTAATCCCTGGTTTGATCTCTACTTTTTCGAACTGGCTTGGCAAGGGGTTGGGAGCAACCGTTGGTATAACGGCAATCTGCCCAGTCTGCCAACCATGCGACTTGAGGAAGTTGCCAACGCTACCAATCGCATCGATCGGACTTTGTCTCAGGTCAATACGACCATCGCCATCGAAGTCCACGCCCCAACGCCTTTGGCTGCTGGGCATAAATTGCGGTATGCCCATAGCACCAGCGAAAGACCCTTTGCTCCCTGCCAGATCCAGCTGATTTTCACGAGCCAGGAGCAGGTACTGCTCTAGCTCGGATTGGAAGAAATCACGGCGCCGTTCGCCATAGAAACCAATCGTGGCCAGGGCATTGAGTACGCTAAAGCTGCCCATGTTGCGCCCATATTCAGTTTCAACACCAATAATGGCAACGATAATTTCGGCCGGCACGCCAAACTGCTTTTCAGCGCGTGTCAGTTGATCGGCGTAGGCATCCCAGAAATCTACGCCACGATTGATCCGGCGTGCATTAACGAACCGGCTACGATAAGCGGCCCAGTTAGGCGTCAGTTGGGCTGGCGCGGGCGCCATGATCTTGACCACTCGGTTATCTGGTCGTTGTTGGTCGAATAGGGTAGTGAGCGAAGCGCTATCGAAGCCGTGGCGTTCCTGCATATCGGCGATGAATTGCTGAACCTCAGGGTTGCGCGACATGAATGGTTGCTGTGCCTCAACGGGAGCTTTTTTTGGTTTGGCTTTAGCCGCTGACTCTGTCGGTAGCACTAAACCACAGATTAATAGGCAAAACATCGGCAAGACAGTGGCGCGTAGACGATGCAAGGTGCGTTGGCAAGACAGGGTCATATAGGAGCAGTTCTTAAATTGACCCACATTTTTTCACATTTACGATGCTTCGTCCCACACCCTTGAACCCATGCCCGAATGGGCAGATAATTGTTAAAAATAATCAGATCCCGTGTCTCAGCACGGGCGAGGCGTTTTATGCGCCAGGGGGAGGGGTAGGGCTTATGAGTACCGCATTCATTACACATCCGGATTGCCTGAAACACGACATGGGCGATTTGCATCCGGAAGCACCGGGACGACTCACCGCGATTAATGATCACCTGATTGCCCAGGGGATCGATATGTATTTCACGCATTACGATGCGCCATTGGCGACACTTGAGCAATTGATGCTGGTGCATCCGGCTTCGCATGTTAAAAAAGTTAAAGACACGTCGCCCGCATTCGGCATCGCGCATCTTGATCCGGATACCGCGATGAATCCACATACGTGGCAGGCCGCACTGCGTTCAGCGGGCGCCGGTATTCTGGCGGTTGATATGCTCATGGAAGGCAAGGCCGAAAATGCCTTTTGCGCGATTCGTCCGCCCGGACATCATTGCGAACGGGAAACCCCGATGGGTTTCTGTTTCTTCAATAACATTGCCATTGCTGCGCATTACGCATTAACGCACCACAAACTGGAACGCGTGGCGATTATTGATTTTGATGTCCATCACGGTAACGGCACTGAGAACATCTGTGCCGGTGACGAGCGGATTCTCATGTGCAGTATTTTCCAGCACCCGTTTTATCCATATTCCGGCACAGACAAACCCGCCTCGAATATGGTGAATGTGCCGCTACCCGGTGGATCGGGGGGGGAAGAGCTTCAGGCAGCCGTTTTAGAGTCCTGGATTCCCCGTCTGGATGCGTTTAAACCGCAGATGATTTTTATCTCGGCTGGATTTGATGCCCATTATGAAGATGATATGGGGGGTATGAAGCTTTTCGAGAAGGATTACGCCTGGGTTACGACCCAGTTACGGGATGTGGCGGCACGCTATGCCAAGGGGCGTATCGTTTCTATGCTGGAAGGTGGGTATGTGATGTCGGCTTTAGCCCGAAGTGTGACTGCACACCTACGAGCACTCGCTGAAATCTGAACTTCGGCTAGAATACGAGGGTTTTCAAGGAAATCGACGTATCTCATGTGCGTCTGCTTTCAACTAATCTGTCTAACGTCTTAGTTTTGCCATTTTCAAGGATGGTTCCCTGATGATCACCGGTTCGATTGTTGCTATTGTTACCCCCATGCAAGCGGATGGTTCGCTGGATCTGGAAGCGTTTCGCAACCTGGTCGATTTTCACATCAAAGAAAAGACCGATGCCATCGTGGTAGTGGGCACCACGGGTGAGTCGCCAACGGTTGATGTGGATGAGCATTGTCAGCTGATTGAGATTGCGGTAGCTCATTCGGCAGGACGGATTCCCATTATTGCCGGTACGGGCGCTAATTCCACTAAAGAAGCGATTTATCTCACCCAGCGCGCCAAGGATGCGGGTGCCGATGCCGGTTTGTCAGTGGTGCCTTATTACAACAAGCCATCACAAGAAGGTTTGTATCAGCACTACCGCAGCATTGCCGAAGCGGTGCAGCTTCCCTTGATTCTGTATAACGTACCGGGTCGTACCGTTGCCGATATGAGCAACGACACGATTCTGCGTCTGGCCCAGGTGCCCGGCATTATCGGCGTTAAGGACGCTACGGGCAATCTGGATCGTGCCTGGGATCTGATTGAACGCGCACCTAAAGATTTTGCGCTGTATTCCGGCGATGACATGACGTGTATGGCTACCATTCTGATGGGCTACCACGGCAATATTTCGGTTACTGCCAATGTGGCGCCGCGCGCTATGCACGACATGTGCGCCGCCGCTGCCGCGGGTAATGCCGCTGAAGCAGTACGCATTAACCGTCCGTTGATTGGTCTGCATCGCCATCTGTTCTGCGAAGCAAATCCGATCCCGGTGAAGTGGGCAGTTGCCGAAATGGGGCTGATGTCGCATGGCCTACGTTTACCTCTAACGCAATTGACCCCGGCGTTCCATGAACGCGTGCGTGCGGCCATGAAGCAGGCAGGACTCTGATCTAATGAAGTTAATGACCCGTAGTTCGCTACAGCTTGGCCTGGTTGCATTGGCTGCGCTGGTTGCTGGATGCTCCTACCTGCCTGAATCGAAGAAAATTGATTACGGCACTGCGGCTAAAGCACCACCACTGGATATTCCACCGGATCTGACGCGTCCGACAAATAGCGGTCAGTATGCTGCACCCAACGTGGCTACTACGGGTACTGCGGTGTTCTCGCAGATCAACGCCAAAAACAAAGTGGCTCAACGTCAGAATTCAGACGAAACGGTGCTGCCGGAAGGTGCGCGTGGTGTCGCCAAGGTTGAGCGTCAGGGCAATCATCGGTGGCTGGTCGTGACGGTGCCTGAGGACAAAGCCTGGAACGTTACTAAGGCTTTCTGGCAGGAAAATGGGTTTATTCTTAAGAGTGAAAACCCGCAGACGGGTGTGATGGAAACGGACTGGGCTGAAAACCGTGCCAGCGTCCCCGGTGGCGCTATTCAAGGCTTCCTGGGTAAAGTGCTCGGCACCTTGTATTCAACGGCGGAACGCGATAAATACCGCACGCGCCTTGAAAAGGGTACCAAGCCAGGTACCACTGATATCTTTATCAGCCATCGCGGCATGGTTGAAGTGTATGTTACCGAGGGTAAGAGCGAAACACGCTGGCAACCGCGTGATGCCGACCCAACGCTGGAAGCAGAAATGTTGCGTCGTCTGATGTTCAAGTTTGATGGCGTAGATGAAGTTGAAGCCAAGAAACTGGCCAAGGAGTTTGACGGCGGTAAATCAGTCTCCGTGGATAAAGCAAAGATGGCAACCGCACCCGATGGTGGTGCCATGCTGGTTGTCGATGATAACTTTGATCGTAGCTGGCGTCGTATTGGTCTAGCCTTGGATCGGGTTGGCTTTACCGTGGAAGATCGTGAACGGGCCAGCGGCTTGTATTACGTGCGTTATGTCGACTCCGATGATAAATCGGTTGTAGAAAAGGGTGAGGGCGGCTTCTGGTCTAGCCTGGCCTTCTGGCGTAGCAAAGACGACAAGGTGCCCACCAAGGTTCAATATCGTATTAGCGTCCGTGAGCAGCAATCGGGTGGCCAGACCAACGTGATCGTTCTGGCTCCGGGTAACTCTGGTCAAGCGGATGTGTCGCCGATTGCGCGTCAGATTCTGGATCTGTTGCTCCAGCAATTGCGGTGATTCGTTTTACCTCTCTCGGCAGCGGTAGCGAGGGAAATGCATTACTGATCGAGGCGGGGGGCTCGCAAGGAACCCGCCTCATGATCGATTGTGGGTTACCCCTGCGCCATGTGCTTGCACGAATAGAAGCGCGCGGGGTAGACCCCAAAGGTCTGGATGCGATTCTCGTCACGCATGAACATGGTGATCATATTGGTGGCGTGATGGCTCTGGCACGTAAGACGGGGGCTACAGTCTATTTAACGCATGGTACCCATGCCGCTTTGCATACCCGTTCGGCCGAAGCCTGTAATGGCGTCACGCTCAAACTGATTGATAGTCACGATCCTTTTGAACTAGGCACAGTTGAAGTGCGTCCGTTCCCGGTGCCGCATGATGCGCGTGAGCCGGTGCAATACGTTATTGCTTGCGGCCAACTGAGCTTAGGTGTGCTTACCGATCTGGGCATGCTTACCGCGCATGTTGAACGGTCATTGCAAGATTGTGATGGATTGGTGCTTGAGTTCAACCATGATCCTGAGTTGCTGGCCCAGTCGTCTTATCCCGATAGCCTCAAGCAACGTATTGCCGGCCGTTATGGGCACCTCTGTAATCGCGATGCGGCAGGGTTCCTGGCGGGATTGAATCTGGATCGTCTGCAACATGTCGTTGCCGCGCATTTATCGCAGTCCAATAATAGCCCGGAGCATGTTTTGCAGTCTGTGAGAGAAGTGCTAGGTGAGGTACCAGACTGCTTTTATCTGGCGAACCAGCAAGAGGGTTTTGACTGGTTAACGATCCAGCTATCGTAGGCACCGGTAGGTATAAAAAAACCGGCCCGAAGGCCGGTTTTTTGTAACCGCCGAAGCGGTTCCAAGATCGCGAAAGCGATTACTTGGCAGCTGGTGCTGGAGCAGCAGCAGGAGCGGCAGGAGCGGCTGCAGGAGCAGCAGCTGGAGCAGCAGGAGCGGCAGCAGCAGGAGCTGGGGCAGCAGCCGGGGCAGCAGGAGCAGCCGGGGCTTCTTTTTTGCCACAAGCAGAAACAGCAAGAGCGATCAGAGCAGCAACCAGAAGTGATTGTTTCATTTTCTTCCCTTTGATAAAGGTCGTTGAAGAATATCCTGCCGGAAAGACCCAGCAAGACATGACTACACAAGCAGTCTGATTTAAATTATACACAGTTTGACCCTTGGCAACAGGGGCATTAAATCCGGAATTTCAGCAAAGTCATCGAGTACAATTCTGGCCTTGTTCTTCTTACTTTTCATGCGCGGGTTAGCGCCTAAAACATATGCCAGTTGGAACGATTGAATCTCTGGACCATGCCGGTCAGGGAATAGCCAGAGATGGCGGCAAAACCATTTTTGTTGAGGGCGCATTGCCCGGCGAGCTGGTCAGTTGGTTGAGCTATCGGCGTAAGCCGAGTTTCGAACAGGCACGGGTCACGGAAGTACATCGCGCCGCTTCTACACGGGTAACGCCCCGTTGCCCGCATTTTGGTGTGTGTGGCGGGTGCTCCCTTCAGCATGCAGATCCTGCGCTGCAAATTGCGACCAAGCAACGCGTCTTGGAAGACAATCTCCGTCATATTGGCAATGTGCGTCCGTCATCGATTTATTCTCCGATAGCCGGACCCGCCTGGCATTACCGCTTCCGCGCACGTCTATCAGTTCGTCTGGTGCCCAAAAAAGGCGGCGTGCTGGTCGGTTTTCATGAGCGCCGCAGTAGCTATATCGCCGACATGTCTTCCTGCAGCATTTTGCCGAAACACGTCTCTGATTTGTTGCTGCCATTGCGGGCACTCTTTGCCGGCATGTCAGCCCCGGATCGGTTACCGCAACTGGAAGTGGCCGTAGGGGAGCATCCATCTAATGTGGGTGTGCTGGATACCGTTTTCCTGCTACGTCATATGGATCCGCTGACTGATGAGGATCTGGCAATGCTGCAAGCATTTGGCACGCAGCATCAGGTTCGCTGGTTCTTGCAATCAGGTGGCCCAGCGACTGTGAAACCACTTCTGGAAACGGATGCGCCGCTGCTGCAATACCGCATCCCTAACTACGGCCTGACGCTGCAATTTGCACCAACGGAGTTTACCCAGGTCAACCCGGCGATCAATCACGCCCTGGTTACCAAAGCCATGCGGCTACTCGATGCCCAGCCCGGCGAGCGGATTGCCGACATGTTCTGCGGCTTAGGTAACTTTACCTTACCCATTGCCTACAGCGGTGCCACGGTCGTTGGTGTTGAAGGTAGTGAAGCGCTCGTACAGCGGGCGGCAGAGAATGCCGCTTTCAACGGTTTGAGCGACAAAACGAGCTTTTTCGCGGCCAATCTGTTTCTGAATTGCCAGCCGATCTGGGAACGCTTGGGCAAGCTGGATCGTATGCTGATTGACCCGCCACGGGATGGCGCCCAGGCGCTAGTGCAGGCGCTTCCGGATGCCGATGTGCCCCGTGGTAATGCACCGCATACCATTGTGTATGTCTCGTGTAATCCGGCCACCCTGGCGCGGGATGCCGATATTCTGGTGAATGCCAAGGGGTATGAAATGTTGGGTGCGGGTATTGCCAACATGTTCCCGCACACGGCTCATGTGGAATCCATCGCCATGTTCCGCCGCCCGTAGTGTAATCGGCGGCGCATAAAAAAACGCCCGAGATAATTGCTCGGGCGTTTTTCTATCTGCAGCGGTGGCAGTATTTTTAGGCGGCTACCTTAACGATCAGCTGCGCGCTATTCAGATAGGAATCCGAAAAGAGCTGACGCGCCAGCTTGTAGGCGGCACCATTTTTGGTTTTGAAGCGGGCGATTTCCTCAACAAATAGCTTGAGGGAGTCAGCCAGACACTTCTTCATGCTGGTTTGATCCAGCAGACCCAGATCGTAGTCGCAAACGGCAGAATTGCGACCCAGGCCTTCGATTTCTTTAGACGTCATGTGCAGCGAGTGCTCCAGCTGGCGCACGACCAATTCTGTTGAAGCTTTCTTGCCCATTTGATAAACCTCTGTATGGTTAATCGGCCCAGATTGCAGACCGCGTAGGGCAAATAACGCAGGGTGATTAACAAGCGTTGACAGAATTGATAACAATTTTTTAACCTGTTGAAAATAAACAATAAAAAAGAGCCCCGCAGGGCTCTTTAGCGGTGTCTGGCAGAAAACGCCTTAGTCGCGGTCGTTGCCGGTAAAGATCATCAGCAGGTTGAGCAGGCTGACGAACAGGTTGTAGATGTCCAGATAAACCGCCAGGGTGGCCGTGATGTAGTTGGTCTCACCACCGTTAACGATACGGCTCAGGTCAAACAGCAGGTAACCGGTAAAGAGCAGAGCACCAATGGCCGAAATGGCGATGGCCATAGCCGGAATAGCCAGGAAGATATTGGCGATAGAAGCCAGAATGAGCAGAATCAGACCAGCAAACAGGAAGTTACCCATGAAGCTGAAGTCGCGCTTGCTCACGCTGGTGTACATGGCCAGCGAGAAAAAGATCGCCGCCGTAGCACTACCCGCCATGGCAATCAGCTCGCCACCGTGTGCCATGCCCAATGCAACGCTCAGAATCTGCGACAGCATCACACCCATGAAGAAGGTGAAGGCCAGCAGCAGGAGCACGCCAGTACCGCTATTCTGGTTGCGTTGAATAGCCCACATCAAGCCGAAGGCAATGCCAAAGAACACTAGCGTACCCATGATCGGGCTGCCTGCCATCAACATCGGTACGCCAGAGCTAAGGCCGACAACAGCACCGATAACGGTAGGGATCAGCGATAGCGCCAGCAGCCAGTAGGTGTTTCGAAGTACCTGATTACGGCCTGCGTTAATGGTTACGCCGCTATAAGACGAGGTCGAGCGAACATCCATGGTAATTCCTCAATAAAATCAAAGTGAACAAACGTGCAATAAAGCGTTTCAGCGCCTATATGGTATCTGAAAACCCCAATTCAAGCCGATGCAGCTTAACAGCGACTTAAGGGGCTTTAAATAGTATGGCGGATAAGCTGGGCCGCTTCCGCCTGATTATCCCAGGAGAGATATTCCCCCCGTTCGGCGGACCAATCGGCTAATACCCAGCGTTCGACATGAATGCCGTCAACAATCACATCATGTGTTGCTGGGCGATGCGTATGGCCGTGAATCATCGTGGCGTAACCAAAGCGACGTGCCTCGTCTTCAACCGTGCCTAAATCAACGTCCGTAATTCTGCCGGTTTGGGCATCGTAGCGGCGCCCTTTGCTACGCCAGCGAATCCAGCTCGCAATGGCCCGTCGCAACCAATAGGGCAGGCGCAGAAATTTTGCCTGGTTCTCGGGGACGCGGACTTTTGCGCGGAATTCCTGGTACTTAACATCCCCCGTACAGTAAAGATCGCCATGCGACAGAACAAACTGCCAGTTCTGTGTGGAAAGCACGTAAGGGTCTTCCAGAGGCACGATGCCCAGTTCGGCCAGGGCTTTATGACTCACCATAAAGTCCCGGTTACCGGCCATGAAATAGACCGCAACACCCGCCTGAACTGTTTCTTTCAGTGCGTTGAATATGGGTTGATAGGCTTTGAGACCTAAGTCTTCATCGCCCACCCATGATTCAAAGATATCGCCCAGCAAATAAACCGACTGGGCTTCCCGGCGGGCACGTTCCAGAAAACTCAGGAAGCGTGCCGTAATCGCCGGGGTGTCCGATGACAGATGCACATCGGACGCAAAGAAAATCATTTAACGGTAACCGACTGGATCACCACGTCTTCCTTGGGCACATCCTGGTGGAAGCCGCTGGTACCGGTTTTAACGGCCTTGATCTTGTTGACCACATCCATGCCATCGGTCACCTTACCAAAAACAGCATAGCCCCAGCCTTGTGGTGTTTCGCTCTTGAAGTTGAGGAAATCGTTGTCGGCCACGTTGATAAAGAACTGGTCGGTTGCCGAATGCGGATCGCTGGTACGTGCCATGGCCAGGGTGCCGGTGGTGTTCTTCAAGCCATTGTTGGCTTCGTTCTTGATCGGTGCCTTGGTTGGCTTTTGCTTCATGCCTGGCTCGAAACCGCCGCCTTGAATCATGAAGCCAGGAATGACGCGGTGGAAAATAGTGTTGTTGTAAGTGCCGTCTTTGGCATACGACAGAAAGTTGGCAACGGTTACCGGCGCGTGTTCGCTGTCGAGTTCTACGGTAATGGCACCCATATTGGTATTTAGAACGACGGTTTGCATAGATCAATGCTCCTGAGTGTAGGGGGAGGTTGTTGTAGTTCGTGCTATATTCAAAGACGCATTTTATCCGTATTTTCCAGATTACTTTAGTCCGTCATGCTCTCGATCTATAACACCCTTGCCCGCGAAAAGACCCCGTTAAATCCGATTCATCCGGGGCAGGTGCGCATGTACGTCTGTGGCATGACCGTTTATGACTTCTGCCATCTGGGCCATGCCCGGGTGATGGTTGTCTTCGATATGGTTTATCGCTGGCTCATGGCGCAGGGCTACCAGGTGGAATATGTGCGCAACATCACCGATATTGATGACAAGATCATCAATCGCGCCAACGAGCGGGGCGAAACGATCCAGCAGCTGACGGATCGCTACATCGCTGCCATGCACGAAGATAGCGACGCGCTCGGCGTATTGCGTCCAACCAAAGAGCCACGTGCCACCGAATACGTGCAGGAAATGCTGGATCTGATCGGCACCCTAGAAGATAAAGGCTTGGCCTATCAGGGTGGTGACGGGGACGTGAACTTTGCGGTACGCAAGTTCGAAGGTTACGGCAAGTTATCGGGTAAATCCCTAGATGACTTGCGTGCCGGTGAACGCGTGGCGGTAGCTGGTGCCAAAGAAGATCCGCTGGATTTCGTGCTCTGGAAGCATGCCAAAGCCGGTGAACCGGCCTGGGCATCGCCTTGGGGCGATGGTCGTCCCGGCTGGCATATCGAATGCTCCGCCATGAGCAGCGCCTTGCTCGGCAACCACTTTGATATTCATGGTGGGGGTGCTGATCTGCAGTTCCCGCACCATGAAAACGAAATTGCCCAGTCCGAAGGCGCACATGGCGGCACCTTTGCCAACGTCTGGATGCACAACGGTTTTATCCGTGTCGAGAAAGATGGCATCGAAGAGAAGATGTCCAAGTCTCTGGGCAACTTTTTCACCATCCGTGATGTGCTCAAGGTCTACGACCCGGAAATCATCCGTTTCTTTATCCTGCGCGCCCAGTACCGCAGCCCCTTGAATTATTCGACGTCGCATCTGGATGATGCCGCCAACGCGCTGGAACGTTTGTATACGGCATTGCGTAATGTGCCGCCGGTAGAAACGCCGGTGGAAACGCCGGTAGATTGGCAAAGTCCGTACGGTCAGAAGTTTGCGGCGGCCATGAATGATGACTTCAATACACCAGAAGCCATGGCGGTTCTTTTTGAAATGGCACAGGTGGTTAACCGTGAACAAAGCGGGGCGCTGGCTAGCCAACTCAAAGCTCTCGCGGGCGTTCTTGGCTTGTTACAACGCGCACCGGAAGCATTCTTACAACGCGCTACCGGTGCTGATGCCGAAGGCTTAACGCCAGAGCAGATCGAAGTACGTATTCAGGAGCGTCTGGCGGCACGCAAGGCTAAAGATTTTGCGACCTCTGATCGTGTACGTAACGAACTGCTAGAAGCGGGCGTTGTGCTCGAGGATACGCCGCAGGGCACCATCTGGCGTCGTGCCTGACCTAGCCAAAGTGCTGGCGCGTTCCGAGCGCGCCATGCTATTCATTCTGGCGGGTATCCAGTTCTGTCATGTGCTGGACTTCATGATCATGATGCCGCTGGGGCCGTTTCTCATCAGCGCCCTGGGTATTTCCACACATGAGTTTGCCTTGCTGGTCGCCAGCTATAGTTTTAGCGCAGCCGTTGCGGGCTTGCTCATGGCGCCCATCGTTGATCGTTTTGAACGTAAGCGCTTTTTGCTCGGCATCTTTCTAGCCTTTGCGATTGCCACATTGCTCTGTGCCTTGTCACCGGGATTCACCACCCTGTTGCTTGCTCGAGGCCTGGCAGGTGTCTTTGGCGGCATGATGGGTGCCATGGTGCACACCATGGTGGCAGATGCCATCCCCTTTGAACGCCGCGCCAAAGCCACCGGTTATGTGGCTACAGCCTTTTCTGTTTCCAGCATTGCCGGGGTGCCGCTATCGTTGTTAATGGCGGATGCTATGGGGTGGCAGGCGCCGTTTCTATTTATTGCCTTGCTCAGTGCGCTGCTTATCTGGTTCGGCTATAAATCCCTGCCCGAATTTCGTGGTCATTTGAATACACGTAAAGAAGGGCAAGCGATTCGGCAGATGATCTCGGTGGCGATTGAGCCTAATCACATGAAGGCCATGCTGCTCACTGGGCTGGTGATCTTTGGCGGCTTTACCGTTATTCCCTACATCACTCTTTATGCCATCAGCAATGTCGGTATTGCTGGTGACCAGATTCCACTAATCTACTTTCTGGGCGGCGCCGCCACACTAATCACCGCAAGACTCATTGGAGCGTTGGCCGATCGATTTGGCAAAGTGCTGCTGTTTCGAGTGGTAGCGATTGGTGCCTGTGTGCCCGTTTTGCTGGTCACCAACATTGGCGCAACTAATCTGAGCGTCTGGCTTGTCATCACCACACTATTCTTTATTCTGGTGTCTGGCCGCATGGTGCCCTTGCTGGCCATCGTGGGTGCAGCGGTTAAACCACACGAGCGGGGCACCTTTCTATCGCTCAACGCTACTGTGCAATCTATGGCCATGGGTCTGGCCAGTATGGTGGGTGGCCTCTTCATCACACAAGCGCCAGATGGTCTGATTAGCGGCTATGTGTGGGTCGGGCTAGTAGCAGCCACCTTTAATGTGCTGGCCGCCGTGTGGGTCGGCAGGGTCGCCATCAGAAATTAATTCGGACCTCGATCGAGAAGCTCATCTGGTGAGACTCTCGGGCTCTAAGCTAGGCAAATGTGAAATTTTCGTATTGCGAGAATGTTCACATATTTGCTAACATTGGAGCCTTGCATGGCATTTGAGATTGAGTTCTTTCAAGAACGCATATTGCATAACATTGAAGCATGGCCTGTGGACGTGCATGCGGATTATCTGAGACTAGTCAAATTGCTAATCACGCATGGGCCTGATCTCAGATTGCCACACTCAAAAGCCATGGGGGATGGTTTATTCGAGCTTCGACCGCGTGGTCGTTCGGGTATTGGTAGGGCGTTTTATTGTTTTCTCATTGGAAAGCGGGTGGTGATTGTTCATGCCTTCATTAAGAAATCGCAGGAAACGCCCGATAAGGAATTAAAGTTAGCACGCAAGCGCATGAAGGAGGTTATCAATGCCTGATCTGAAATATGAACCGGTTCGCATTTCTCACGAAGAGCTTCTGGCTAGAGCAGCCAAGCGTAAAGGCTTTAATGAAGCCTATGAAGCGCTTGCGCTGGAATACCAACTCGCCGATCAAATGCTCACGGCCAGATCGCAAGCAGGGCTCACCCAGGATGCGGTTGCCGAGTTGATGGGTACAACCAAGAGCGCTGTATCAAGGCTAGAGGGCGTTGGTAAGCATGCGCCATCACTAGCGACACTGAAAAAATACGCTCAAGCCGTTGGTTGCGAGTTACAGATTTCGCTTGTGAAAAAAGTCGCCTGAGTCCGGAATCATCATGGCCAAACGAGCCCGCAATCGACCTAAACCATTGAATGCCCCAGCCAAGGTGTTGAGCAGTGGCTTGTTCCAGCCTAAGGTTGAAATAGACCGCCGCAGAGCCGCGAGGTTGATTCGCAGCGCCAAGCACAAGAGCAAGGCTAACTAGGAACATGCTCGCTAAGTAGGTATCTTCTGTTTGTGGATTACCAATGCATGGGCTGCTATCGGCCAACTGCTGCCGCTCAGTTTGTCAAAACATCTGGCTGCTCTCTATCGGGTAGCGGCTCTTCAGTCTTGCTGCCTAACCACCCAAGTCGATTTCGCCAATCATGAAAGTGACAGCCTTTCCTGAAAGCACCACACGATTGCCCTGTAGTTGGCATGAGAGCCTTCCGCCTCTGGTTGAAACCTGTCTTGCCTCGAAGGAAGTTTTCCCGAGACGCTGCGCCCAGTAAGGCGTCAGTTCGCAGTGAGCAGCCCCGGTGACCGGGTCCTCGAGTATTCCAAGTTTTGGTGCGAAGAACCGGCTTACAAAATCAACATCGGTGCCGGGTGCTGTAACAATGACTCCGCGCAAATCCAGTTCCTGAAGTTTGGCAAAATCAGGACTGATAGAGCGCACGGTGTCCTCATCCTCGAAAACAGCGATGTAATCGTTTGCCGCCCAGACTTCGAGAGGGGGGTGGCCCAGTCCGATAGCCAGAGCATCGGGAATGGGTTTCACCGCCGGTGGTCGCGCAGGAAAATCCATCGTCAACAGTCCGTCGTTTGACTCGACAACTAGTTTTCCGCTCTTGGTTTGAAAAATAATCTGCTTTCCGGTGTAACCAAGGATATTAAAAAGAACATGAGCTGTAGCTAGTGTGGCGTGCCCACAAAGGTCGACTTCGGCAACCGGCGTAAACCATCGAAGATGGAACCCATGTTCGGTGGGGACGAAAAAGGCGGTTTCGGAAAGATTGTTCTCGTTGGCAATCGCCTGGAGCAGGCTATCGTCCAGCCAATGGTCCAGCGGACACACCGCTGCCGGGTTACCCTCGAAAACACGTGTAGCAAATGCGTCAACCTGATACTGCTTGAGTCTCATTGTTAGGTTCCTGATTACTGACTAGCAAGGAAGATTTATACTCTGACTGACATTCTGCATCGTCAGCTTCGGGGTGTGAAGCTGACCCAGAGCGCCCTGATGCTCAACTTCCGCTTAGGGTCGATAGCAGACGTAAGTTGATTAAAGATCAAGAGCCACCAGCA
>CAZCGW010000005.1:100762-130196 GCA_964498255.1 uncultured Dechloromonas sp. | reverse complement strand
ACTTGGATCGTGACGTCTGGGGTTACATCTCGCTTGGCTTCTTCAAGCAGAAGGTTAAAGCTGGTGAAGTCGGTTCATCGACCATGCCACATAAAGTCAACCCGATCGACTTTGAAAACTCCGAAGGTAACCTAGGTCTGGCCAATGCCATGCTCAAGCACCTGGCAGAAAAGCTACCGATCTCGCGTTGGCAGCGTGACCTCACCGACTCCACCGTGTTGCGTAACATGGGCGTGGGCTTGGGTTATGCACTGTTGGGTTACGACTCGCTGCTTAAGGGTCTGGGTAAACTGGAAATCAATGCCGACCTGATGAAGGCGGATCTGGATGCCAACTGGGAACTGCTGGCCGAGCCAATCCAGACTGTCATGCGCCGCTTCGGTATCGCCAATCCGTATGAGAAGCTCAAAGAGCTCACCCGCGGCACCCGTGTGTCGCGTGAAGGTATGCAAGCTTTCGTGAACACCCTGGAAATTCCGGCTGAAGCCAAGAAGGCACTGCTGGAACTAACGCCATGGGATTACACCGGCAAGGCCGCTGAACTGGCCAAGCGCATTTAAGGAATCATAGAAATGGCATTTTCGGATAACCTCAAAAAGCTACCGGGCATTTCTCACTTGGCTGCTATTGAACTGCGTGATGGAGAGGGTAACCTCGTAGCACTTATCGAAAACAAATCCGGTAGTCAGGGTTCGCTCGCTGTTTATAACCACCTGGCGCAGGTGTGGGGCTCAATCAATGTTGATGCTGCCAAGCAAGGCCTGGAAGTATTTGCCGAGCATACAGCGGACGCGCGCACCCACCCAGGCAAGCATGCCAATATCGACCGCCTGCTGGCGATTGCCGAAAACGGGGCAGAGATGCTACGTGTTAAGCATGTCTTTGCTGTTGTCGAAGATCTGCCGGCCTAAGGCTGAGTAATCAGCCAGCGCCATGGAACGTAACTTTCCCGAGGCGCTGGCGCACACCCTTCAATTCGAGGGTGGCTGGGCCAATAACCCGAATGATCCGGGTGGGGCCACCATGATGGGCATCACCCAGCGCACCTATAACAGCTATCTTGGCCGGGACAGCAGCCAAGACGAGCTGCGCCATATTTCTGATGCAGAGGTAGCGGCCATTTATCGTAAGCTTTACTGGGATGCTTGTCGTTGTGATGAGTTACCGGATGGACTGGATCTGGCCGTCTTCGATACGGCGGTAAATACCGGGCCGACTCAGGCAGCACGTCTATTGCAAAGAACCGTTGGCGTACCGGCCGATGGCCGTATTGGCCCGAAGACTATCGTTGCGGTGAATGACTACGTCGCGGCACATGGCCTACATGCGCTGATCGAGGCCTATACAGATGCGCGCCAGCGTTTCTACCGATTGTTGCCAACCTATGTGCACTTTGGTGAAGGCTGGCGAAAACGGGCGGACGGCATGGCTAAGCTTGCCAAAGAACTCGGCCTATCGAATCAGACGGCCTGAAACAGAAACGCCACCCGAAAAGGTGGCGTTCATTAGCGGAGACACTGCTCAATTAAGTTCGTAGTTACAAATATCATTTCCGATATTTGTTGCTAAGAAATCAATGACTGATTTGGCTGCGGATTTCACCTCGTCAGTTTTCTTTTTGCTATCGGTGTCAGAGTAATGGGCAAGCTTTATGTGACCGCTCATGCCCGTGTAGTCTCTGAATTTTTCTACAAATTTTCCGCCATCCGCTTTGTATATTTTGGCTATTGCTGTTTGGGCTTGAGCGGTGGCTTCTGGCCGATCAGCCTTCCTTTGTTCCAGGGGGCCTTCTTAGCTTCCATTTCTGACTCCTTAGGTGTCAATCGGAGTTTTATTTGACACTAGTATCCAAACGGATACAATCACGACATGAAGAACGTATTTCAAAGCACCGACGAATTTGACGATTGGCTTGATGGTCTAAAAGACCGCGTGGCCAAGGCTCGGGTGTTTAACCGTATTGATGCTGCAACCCTGGGAAACTTCGGGGAGTGCAAACCAGTCGGGGAAGGTGTTTCAGAAATGAAGATCCATGTGGGCCCTGGATACCGGGTCTATTACACGAGGATTGGGACCGTTGTTTATATGCTGTTGGCTGGTGGGGATAAATCCACTCAGAAGAAGGACATCAAACGTGCAATTGAACTTGCGCGTGGCTTAGCTAAAGGAGAGTAGCTATGACTATCAAAACTAAGATTTTCGACGTTGCAGATTTCCTCGATGACGAAGAAACCATTGCTGAATACCTCAACATGGCACTGGAAGATCCAAATCCAGAGATGTTGCTGCTTGCCGTCAAAAACATTGCTCGTGCTCGTGGCATGACTCAACTAGCCCAAGATGCGGGTCTTGGCCGTGAAAGTCTCTACAAAGCTCTGAGTGAAGGCGCCAAGCCCCGCTATGACACGGTGCTAAAGCTTGTTCGTGCCCTTGGCGTCAAGCTGCACGCAGAACCGATTCACGCTTAATACGGAGAGCAAAATGGCCAAACCTCCAGCAAACCATGGCAAACAGTGGGCTTCGCAGGATATCTCTCAGCTTAAATCTCTGGCAAAAGAAAATACGCCAACTCGAGTTGCAGGTTTAAAGCTTGGACGAACACCAGAGGCCGTGCAGTCAAAGGCTTCCGAACTTGGGGTTTCACTTAAACCTACAAATCAATCACCATACAATCGAACCAAACGCTAAACAAAAACGCCACCTGAATTTCAGGTGGCGTTTTGCATTGGAGCTGACGTTAATTAAACGCAAGCCCCATCTTCATTGGCTGTTTCAACCCGTTTCACCGGTTTGATGAACTGTTCCTTCGATACGCCTAGCCACATAACGAGGGGACTGGCGACCAGCACCGATGAGTAGATGCCGAACAGAATACCGATAGTGAGCGCCAAGGCAAAGTAGTGCAGGGCATCGCCACCGAAGACCAGCATCGAGAGCACCATCATTTCAGTTGCGCCGTGGGTGATGATGGTGCGGGAGATGGTGCTGGTAATCGCATGATCCAGAATCTGCGGGGTCGTCATGCCGCGCTTTTTGCGGAAGGTTTCGCGCACGCGGTCAAACACCACCACAGATTCATTCACCGAGTACCCCAGCACGGCCAGTACAGCGGCCAGCACGGGTAGTGAGAACTCCCACTGGAAGAAAGCGAAGAAGCCCAGAATGATGATCACGTCGTGCAGGTTGGCAATAATGGCTGAGAGGGCGAATCGCCACTCAAAGCGCAATGCCAGATAAAGCATGATGCCAATGATGACCAGCAGCAGTGCTAGGCCGCCATCATGTGCCAGCTCTTCACCCACTTGTGGGCCAACGAACTCGACACGTTGCAGCTGGGCGCCAGGGGCGCTGGCATCCAGTGCTTCCATAACACCGGTACCAATAGCCGCAGTGCTTTGTGAAGGCTTGAGTGGCAAGCGGATCAGCACGTCACGGCTGGAGCCAAAGTTTTGAACGGCATAGTCCTGGAAGTTGGCTTTCGCTAGGCCGCCACGAATGGCTTCGAGGTTAGCGGCTTGCTTGTACTGCACTTCAACGAGCGTGCCGCCGGTGAACTCTACCGAGAAGTGCAGGCCACGGGTTGCCAGGAAGAATACTGCCAGCAGGAAGGTGACCAACGAAATAATGTTGAACACCAGCGCATGGCGCATGAAGGGGATGTCTTTGCGGATGCGGAAAAGTTCCATGATCGTCGCTCCGTCTTAGGCCGTTGGTTGGTTGGATTCAGGCTTCCAGACCTGACCAATCGAAATCTTGGTCAGACGCTTCTGGCGGCCGTAGATGATATTCACTAGCGCGCGTGAGACAACCACAGCGCTGAAGATCGAGGTGAGAATGCCCAGACAGTGCACGACCGCAAAGCCGCGTACCGGGCCCGAACCAAAAATCAGTAGCGCCAGACCGGCGATCAGCGTGGTGATGTTGGAGTCGAGAATGGTGTCGAAGGCACGTTCGTAACCGGCGGCAATTGCTGCTTGTGGCGTAGAGCCGTTACGCAATTCTTCACGGATGCGCTCGTTAATCAGCACGTTGGCATCAATGGCCATACCCAGTGCCAGTGCAATAGCGGCAATGCCTGGCAGGGTGAGGGTAGCTTGTAGTAGCGAGAGAATGGCCACCAGGAACAGCAGGTTCGATGACAGCGCCAGCACAGAGATCACCCCAAACATGCCGTAGTAGATGATCATGAACACGGCGATGGCCGCAAAACCCCACAGCGTGGCATGGAAGCCGCGCGAGATATTCTCGGCGCCGAGCGATGGGCCAACGGTACGCTCTTCGATGATATCCATCGGCGCAGCTAGCGAACCAGCGCGCAACAGCAGCGAGGTTTCGTTAGCTTCTACGGTGGTCATGCGGCCGGAGATCTGTACTTTGCCACCACCGATTTCGCTACGGATGACTGGGGCGGTAATGACTTCGCCCTTGCCCTTTTCGATAAGCAGGATGGCCATGCGTTTGCCCACGTTTTCACGGGTAATGTCGCGGAAGATGCGTGAACCGGCCGAGTCCAGCGTCAGGTGCACAGCGGGTTCTTGCGTTTGGCTATCAAAGCCCGGCTGGGCATCGTTCAGACGTTCACCGGTGAGGACAACCACTTTCTTAACCAGGATCGGGTTGCCGCCGCGTTCGGTGTAAAGCTCTGCGGTAGCTGGCACATTGCCGTTAAGTGCCGATTCCAGTGCGCCCGGGGTATCGTCCACCATGCGGATTTCCAACGTGGCGGTACGGCCCAGGATGTCTTTAGCCTTGGCGGTGTCCTGTACGCCGGGTAGCTGTACAACAATGCGATCCGGGCCTGACTGCTGGATGATGGGTTCTGCAACGCCCAGTTCGTTAATTCGGTTATGCAGCGTGGTGATGTTCTGTTTAACGGCAAATTCCTGAATGCGCTTGATGGCTTCAGGTTTGAAGGTGCCGACCAGGGCGGCATCTCCACTCACGGTTTGTTCTACAAAGTTGATGTCTGGCTGGCCGATCACGAGTGCAGCACGCGCCTGGTTACGATAATCCGCTTCGCGGAAGCGAATCACTACGCGTTGGTCTTCGCGGGTGATGCCGGCATGACGAATGTTTTTGTCGCGCAACAGTGTGCGGATATCGGCGGATGTTGCATCGATACGCTTAGTCAGTGCGCCTTGCAGATCAACCTGCAGCAGGAAGTGCACGCCACCACGCAGATCCAGGCCTAGGTACATCGGCAGTGCATGAATCGAGGTGAGCCATTTGGGTGATGCGGAAAGCAGGTTCAGCGCCACAACGTACTGTGCGTCATCTGCTTTCGGATTGAATGCATGTTCCAGAACGTCACGCGCTTTGAGCTGCGTATCTGTATCTGGTAGGCGGACTTTAACGCCGTTGGTGTCTAGAAATGCACCTGCGCTGGAGATGCCGTTCTTATCGAGCGCTACGGTGACCTGTTGGAGTAGCTTATCGTCAGACTTTAGCGTGGCACGGATCGGTGATACCTGTACGGCAGGTGTTTCACCAAAAAAGTTGGGCAATGTGTAGAGCACGCCGATAACGAGGGCGATGGCTACGACAATGTATTTCCAGAGCGGATAGCGATTCATGACAGGTCACAGAAAAGTCAAACGGGGGCAAAAGCCCCCGGGTCGAACATGCACGATAGGGTGCAAATCCGGTTGATTACAGCGCGCAGTTACAGCGAATTCAGCGAACCCTTCGGCAGAACAATGCCGATAGCCGGACGCTGCACAGTAATTTCTACGGCACCGGCGCTGTTCGAGCCGACTTCGATTTTGACGTAGTTGTCACCGATGGCAGTCACTTTGCCTGTCAGGCCGCCCTGGGTGATGACTTCATCACCTTTTTGTAGGCCAGCGATGAGCGCTTTGTGCTCTTTAGCCTTCTTCATCTGTGGACGAATCATCAGGAAGTACAGGATCGCGAACATGGCGATCAACGGTAGAAACTGGCTTAGATTTTCTTGAAGCGATGCGTTCACGGTTACGTCTCCGTAGAAGTGGATTAACTAAATGCTGATTCTAGCATTTTTAAGGCAGTAGCCGAGTTAAACGCCGCGCTGGCGATCGGCGCGCAATACACTGACGCGAGTGGCGAACTGACCGGTTTCGATGGCGCTGCGCATTTCGGCCATCAGCGTCTGGTAATAGTGCAGGTTGTGGATGGTGTTGAGAATGCTGGACAGGATCTCGCCCGCACGGAACAGGTGGTGCAGGTAGGCACGGCTAAAGTTCTGGCAGGTGTAGCAGCTGCACGTGGGGTCGAGCGGTCCTTGTTCGGTTTTAAAGCGGGCGTTTTTGATCTTAACGTCGCCAAAACGCGTGAACAGGTGGCCATTACGTGCGTTACGTGTCGGCATCACGCAGTCAAACATATCAATGCCTTGTTCCACCGAATCCATTAAGTCTTCCGGGGTGCCGACACCCATAAGGTAGCGTGGTTTATCAGTGGGTAGCTGTGGCGCGGTGTGCGCCAGAATGCGCATCATGTCTTCTTTGGGCTCGCCGACCGAGAGGCCGCCAATGGCGAAGCCGTTGAAATTGATGTCTTTTAATCCCGCCAGCGATTCGTCACGCAAGGCTTCGTGCATTCCGCCCTGAACAATGCCAAATAGGGCGTTGGTATTTTCCAGGCGGTCGTGCTCGTCGCGCGAGCGGCGTGCCCAGCGTAGCGACAGGCGCATGGATTCGGCGGCAGTTTTGTAATCGGCCGGGTAGGGGGTGCATTCGTCAAAGATCATGACGATGTCACTGTTCAGATCCTTCTGGATCTGCATGGAGATTTCCGGGGTCAGAAAGAGCTTGGCGCCATCGATTGGGGAGGCAAACTTGACGCCTTCTTCTGTGATCTTGCGTAGATCGCCTAGCGAAAATACCTGAAAACCACCGGAATCGGTAAGGATCGGTTTATCCCAGTTCATAAATTTATGCAGGCCGCCGAACTGTTTGATGACTTCCATACCCGGACGCAGCCAGAGGTGGAAGGTATTGCCTAGGCAGATCTGGGCGCCAGTGTTGGCCAGTGCCTCGGGCGTCATGGCTTTGACGGTGCCATAGGTGCCCACCGGCATAAAGGCCGGGGTGTCTATCTGGCCATGCGCCAGGGTGAGTCGGCCGCGGCGGGCGGCCCCATCGGTGGTGATCAGATCAAAATTCATGAAGCGTGCTCGGTTCGGGTTAACAGCATGGCATCGCCATAACTGAAAAAACGGTACTGTTGTTCAATGGCGTGTTGGTAGGCGGCGCGCATGGTGTCGTAACCGGCAAAGGCCGACACCAGCATCAGCAGCGTGGATTTAGGTAAGTGGAAGTTGGTGATCAGACGATCCACGACTTTGAACTGATAGCCGGGGCGGATAAAGAGATCGGTTTCCCGGCTGTCGGCATGTAAAGAGCCGCCGGGCTCGATGTTCTGATGGCGGGCGGCCGATTCCAGTGCGCGTAAAGAGGTGGTGCCTACGGCAACGACCTTGCCGCCTCGGGCGCGGCAGGTATCAATGGCTTTTACCGTGGCTTCCGGGAGGTGATACCACTCGTGGTGCATTACGTGTTCGTCGAGGTTTTCTGCGCGCACGGGCTGGAAGGTGCCGGCACCCACGTGCAAGGTCACGGTGGCCGTTTCAATGCCCTTGGTCTTGAGTTGTGCCAGGATAGCGTCATCAAAGTGCAGGCCAGCCGTAGGTGCAGCAACGGCCCCCGGGTTTTTGGCATATACGGTTTGGTAGCGTGTCTCGTCATCGCTACCTGGGGTGTGTGTAATATAGGGCGGCAAAGGCAGCAGACCATGGGCTTCGGTCAGTTGCCAGAAATCGCGAGTTTCTGCTGGTGGTAGCGCCAGGATGAAGAACTCACCATCTCGACCAGTAACTTCTACGTCAAAGGCATCGGCCAAGCGCAAACGGGTACCAGGCTTTGGGGATTTACTGGCACGAATCTGGGCGCGGGCGAGCCGACCCAAACCCGTGCCATCGCCATGAATGCGCTCGATAAGCACCTCTACCTGGCCACCGGTATCTTTTTGGCCAAAGAAGCGGGCGCGTAGCACGCGCGTATCGTTCATCACCAGCAGGTCGCCCGGGTTAAGCAGGCTGGGCAGATCGGTGAAATGTTGATCAGTAAAGCTGCTGCCGTTCACCAGTAGCAGTCGGCTGGCCGTACGTTCGGCAGCCGGGTGCTGGGCGATTAACGAATCCGGCAGTTCGAAGTCGTAATCGCTGAGTTTAGAAAGAGAGTTTGATGCATTTGCGCTCATGGGGCGCAAGTATAAAGGTTTGCAAGGCAAACTCGCGTGTATAATGCGCTTCGCGTGCCTCGGTGGTGGAACTGGTAGACGCGCCGGACTCAAAATCCGGTTCCGAAAGGAGTGTCGGTTCGATTCCGACCCGAGGCACCAATTAACTTAGTAAGTCCTTTAGAGTGTGTGCAGTTTATGAATGTCTGCGCCAAGGCAACCCGGCTGTTGTTTCTGACATTAGGTCTGCTGGGTCATTCACTGGTTTTTGCTCAAGCGTCTTCCGAAAGTCCGGGACCGGTGCTCGCTTTTTCAATGGGCAGCACGCTCGGCTTTTCCGAGAATCCACTGCAGGTTAATTCTGCCCAATACGGCGATTGGTCGGTTCAGGGTGTGGCTACGGGTCTATCGTTTCGTCAGACCAATCCAGTTTCATCGAATGCAAGTGATTATTCGGGATTTTCAAATGCACAAATGATTGTGCAGAAAACGGATGGCCCGATCCAGCTTTTAGTGCAGACCGGCCTTTATGCGATGCCAGCGCTAGGCGTTCCATACACAACAGCACAGCCTACTACCGAGTCTTATTACAATTACTTGCCACAGGCCTATGTGTCCGTGACGCCGAATGAAAACTGGGCGCTTTCGATTGGCAAGTTACCAGCGCTGGGTGGTGGTGAGGCAGCATTCACTTTCCAGAATGGAAATATTCAGCGTGGTTTGCTCTGGAGCCAGACCAATGTCATTACGCAGGGTATGCAGCTAAATTTTTCTGAAGACATTTTTTCAGCATCGTTTGCCTGGAACAATGGCGCATATTCCGATGTCTATAACTGGCTAGGTGGCTCGTTGGGGCTTAAGACAGGTAGTTATAGCAATGTGGTTATCAGCTGGACGGGGTCTGTTTCCGGCAATGCGCAGAATACGACAGCGACACCGCTCTTGCAGAACAATTCGCAGATAGCGAATCTGATCTACCAATACCAGGATGAGCGGTGGAGCTTTATGCCCTATGCGCAATACACCTACGTGCCATCGAATACAGCAATCGGCATCAATGGACAATCAGAATCACTAGGTTTTGCTTTGCTGTCTGTCTATCATGTGACCCCATTGCAGAATGGGGTGGCACCGAAGTTTCATGTGTCTATACCGGCTCGTTTTGAATATCAAAGTAGTTACGGCAATAACAATTTAGCCAATAATCCAGCGGGGCTGATGTATGGTCCGGGGAGTGCGGCCTGGTCGGGTACGCTGACGCCAACAGTGCAGTGGGGCAAAGTATTTGCACGTGGTGAGTTGAGCTACGTCAAAGCTTTTAATCCACTGGCAGGTCAAGCTTTTGGTGCTAATGGTCTGAACAATAATCAGATGCGCATCATGGTTGAAGCGGGATTATTGTTCTAGTCTTAGGCTATGTAAGCACCCAAAAGACCGATGACTCCGGCACCAAGAATCAGTATGACCGGGTTGATTTTGGTTTTAATGAGTAATACGCCGACCAGAAGCGCTAAGGCACAGGATTGCCAGTTCACTAATGATTCTTTGGCGATGGTGTAGACGCCAGAACACATGAGGCCGATCGAAACTGGTTCGAGTGCTTGTTGAAGGGAGTGCCGCCATGGCGTGTCACCAATGCGTGCCCATAGGCGACCTGCATAGAGGCAGAGAATGCTGGAAGGAATAAAGAAGGCTAGCGCAACTATGAAAGCGCCTGCGATACCATCGATCATGTCGCCCATGATGAGCACGGCAAGCATGTTAGGGCCTGGGGCTATCTGCCCAACGCTGTAAGCATGCACAAACTCCGTTTGGCTGAAGCCAAAATGTTCGAGAAGCAGGTGCTGCATTTCTGGCAATACGGCAGAGCCCCCGCCTACGGCCAGCAGTGATAGCATGGAAAAAACGCTGGCGAGTTGTATCCAGGAAGTCACTTTGATGCTTCCATTTTGTTCAATTGTGTCGGCCTGTAGATATAGAGAGCGAGCGGTAATACGACACCCAGCACTAGGTAGAGGGGCCATTTGACAACGCTCATCAATACAAAGGTGAGCACAAGCAAGGCGAGTGATTTACGTTTCTTGAAGATGCGAGTACCCATATCCCAAGTCACAGTGGCGAGTAAAGCTGCCGCGGCGGCAGCGATACCGCCGAGCACGTGATTAGCCATGGGGTGGTCGCTATTGATGCCGTATAGCAGGCCAATGCTCAGGACGATGGCTGCACCGGGCAGTAATAGGCCTAGGCTTGCAGCCCAGGCACCCAGGGCACCGCGTAATCGATCACCCATAAGAATGGCGATGTTCACCGAATTCAAACCGGGCATGGTTTGGCTGATGGAGAGCATGACGATAAATTCGTCGTTGTCGACCCAGCGATAACGGTTGACCAAGAGTTCTTTCAAGTAGGCAACAATGCCGCCACCAAAGCTGATGGCACCTACGACAAAGAATTGCCAGAAGATCTGGTGGAGCGTAATCTGCTGAGGAGCCGGCTTATTCTTTGCGGCCATAGATCATTGCCGTTTTAGTGGTGCCCAGGGCGAGGTCTTTGGCGAAAAACTCTTGCAGCTTGATAAAGAATGCGTCGGCAAGGCGATGTGCCTCAATGTCTTTTCGGTTGTTCTTATGCACCCGGTAGGCAAAGGCGAGTTCGCCAACCATGGGGTCGCCAACGGTATGAAACCAGATGGCGATTTCACAATGGGCGTGGACCGTATCTGAGAAGGCGATGTTGCCCAGTGTGACGCACGCCTCTAGTACTTTGTTTTTGGCATTGCCGACGATGCGCAATGGTTGATCAAATGGCAGGTTTACCTCGGCTAAACCGGGAAAAACGGGTAGCAGTGCCGACAGCTTTCTTTTAGGGACGCGTTCAATTGGCACCTGGTCAATCATTGCATTGTGCGAGTACAAACGACGAATAGAACCGATTGGGCCGTCTTTGAGGATTTCTTCTTTGAAGCGGATACGGAAAGGGATGTCGGTTTTAGGAATCGGGTTCAGGTCCCAGGCGCGGTCGATGTCTTCCGAGCGACATTTGAACGTAACCTCACACCAATCATCTGTCCAGGCTTCTTTACGCGATTCGCGAACGCGCAGAATCAATTTGTTACGGCGAAGTGCACTATCCATCGTGTCTACGAAGTAGATGTTGCGCATGCCGCTATTGAGTGTTTCTGGCGAGGTAAAAATCAATCCCTGCTCTTCGCAGAGATTGTGAATTTCTGTTTGCAGTTCCGTAATGCGGTGCCGCCTGTCTAGGCCGCGAGGCTTAAGCAGTAGTTTGAACTCTCGATTGGTGATGCGTTTATCGAGTTTGCTGAGCAGGTCAGATTGCTTATCTTTTTTAGCCATGATGATGTCACTGAGCGCTGTATTGGTGCAGTCTAGCATTGCTGGTTTAAGCTTACGCTTTTATGACTGATATTCCTTATGTCTTGTCCCATTGAGATTCGCGAAGCCCGAGGCGTGCGTACGCTGCATTTCGGTTCGGACTGGGTACAGGGGGCTATGCGGGTTAGTCGCCCGCGCGATCTCGAGTTGGCCTATACGCGGGAAATGATGGCTGCATTGATGCTGTCAGCCTACTGGCCGGGGATGCCTAAGAGAGTCCTGCAAATCGGTCTGGGCGCAGCTTCTTTAACTCGGTTTATCTATGCCTATGTGCCCGATGCACATCAGATGGTGGTGGAATTAGAACCGGTGGTTGTGGGTGCGGCGCGGCAGGCGTTTAATTTGCCGCCACTGGGAGATCGGTTACAGATCGAAATTGCCGAAGGGGCTGCCTGGATAAAGTCGTCAACCGAGCAATATGATTTGATCCTGATCGACGGCTTTGACGCAGAGGGTTATACAGGAGAGCTAGAGAGCCTGTCTTTCTATCAGCATTGCCGGGCTCGTTTGGCATACGGCGGCATACTCGTTTGTAACTTCTTGAGCCGTAGCCCACGTTTCCTGAAAAGCTGTATTGCGTTGGATGCTGCTTTTCATGGGCAAAGTCGGTTGTTGCCGCAAACGCCAGGTGGGAATGTGATTGCGCTGGGCGCGCTATCTGCTACAGCGCAGTTAGATGAGGATTCGCTCCGAGAACGTTGTGCAAAGCTGGAAGCGGATACCGGGTTAGATTTGATGCCATTGGTTGAACGCATAGTAGCCCAGGAAGATGGGCTACCATTTGGCGTATAGCTAGCGTTACCAGTGAATAGGTTCGGTTGCGCTGATGCAGCGTTCTATCAACTGAACCATAGGCGTGGCCCGTTGAGAAAAGCGAACAATGACAGGCTCGTTCTTTTCGTCGTCTGTAAGTAACAGTTCGGGCCAAATTACCGGATTGGCTGCCTTGTCAGTATCAACGGCAGTTTGAAGACGCTGTAGGTATTCGGGTAATTGTGCAATAGTCATTTCACCATGCGCTGGCAGGTTCAAAACATTTAATAGCGTTTGCGCGTCTTCCCCGAACATGATGACACTGCCCTGGGTAGGCGACTGAAATTTAATCAGGCTCATGCTGCTGGTTTGTCCGTGGTTTTGATCTCAGCTTTGACCTTAATGGTTTCTTCAACAGACATGAAATCAGGGATTTCAATGTGCTCACGCTGCAAAATAGCCTGAATCCTTGTTGCGTGTTTAATCAGCCAGGCTCTGCGGAACAGCGTCGACATGTTAATCATGGAAGAGGTAGCGAGGGCGATAGCGAATAAACCAGACAGGGCAATGACAATAGCGATGAATTTCCAGCCGGTGGGCATGACTTCCGTCACAATACCCATGGTGGTGTAACAGCTTCCTGCAAACATGATGGCGTTCATGGGATCCTTAATAAGGGATAAGCCATAGAGTGCGATCCCCCAGAAAATGATCACCATGATCTGGACGATCATGAGATAAGTGATGGCTAAGAAGTAGTGATGAAATACGCCATTCGGGTAGTTTCTATTCAGGCAGGCGCGGCCGCGGATTTCGAAATTGATGGCGATCCGGCGCAGAAAGAAAACGTTAATCCACAACGCCGCGAACAGACCAACGATGGCGAGTGGTAAGTTCTTGAAGAAGGGAAAAAGCTCGAGAGAGTGGAGGCTCGTTAATGTTTCCATGTGCGCTGAATCCCGTTTGAGTGTTTGCTTTAGGCGGCTTCAGTCGTCATGCCGCAGTGACGCAGCAGTGCATCGACCTGTGGATCACGTCCACGGAAAGCGCGGAAGGATTCGATGGCTGGCCGGGAACCGCCTACGGAAAGAATTTCTTTCAGGAAGCGGCCGCCGGTAGCCGAGTCGACTGGGTTGCCGGTTTCTTCAAAGGCGGCAAAGGCATCAGCCGAGAGTACTTCGGCCCATTTGTAGCTGTAGTAGCCTGCGGCATAGCCGCCCGCAAAGATATGCGAGAAGCTATTCGGGAACCGATGCCAGGCCGGTGGCATAATCACGGCGACTTCCTGGCGTACCTGGGCTAGCGTATCCATAACGGGTGTGCTGCAAGTTGGATCGCTATGGATGAGAAGATCGAACAGTGCAAATTCCAGCTGACGCAGCGCGAAGAGGCCGCTCTGGAAGTTTTTGGCGGCAAGCATCTTGTCGTAGAGCGCCCGCGGTAGGGGTTCGCCCGTGTCAACATGGCCGGTCATGCCTTGCAACACCGACCACTCCCAGCAGAAGTTCTCCATAAACTGTGATGGCAACTCGACGGCATCCCATTCCACACCATGAATACCAGAGACGGCCAGATCTTCCACCTGGGTGAGCATGTGATGTAGGCCGTGACCAGTTTCGTGGAACAGGGTGATCACGTCATCGTGCGAGAAGGTTGCGGGTTTGAGTTTGCCACCACTCTCGACCGGTGCCGGGAAGTTGCAGTTAAGATAGGCCACCGGGGTCTGGATACCGCCACTGATACGACGTCGGGTCAGCGCTTCATCCATCCAGGCGCCACCGCGTTTTTCATCACGGGCATACAGATCCAGATAGAACTGTCCGATCAGCTGGTTGTCTTTACTAATCCGGAAGAAGCGGACGCTGGGGTGCCAGACAGGTGCGGTATCTGGTGTGATCTGTACGCTGAATAGACGCTCGATTACGTTGAACAGACCGCCGAGTACTTTGGGTTCCGGGAAATACTGTTTCACCTCATCGTCCGAAAAGCTGTAGCGGGCTTGCTTGAGCTTCTCAGAAATGTAGGCAATGTCCCAGGGCTCCACTTCAGTAAAGCCCAGGTCTGTTTGTGCAAATTGAGTCAGTTCAGCCAGGTCGGCCGCGCCATGGGGCTTAGCGCGTTGTGTCAGATCGCGCAGGAAGTCCAGCACCTGTGGCACGTTGTCTGCCATCTTTGGCACTAAGGAGACCTGAGCATAGCTGTCGTAGCCAAGCATTTGCGCCATTTCGGAGCGCAGTTTGAGAATTTCGTTGATGAGTGCATCGTTGTTCCACTCAGGCAGGCTGGCGCAATCAGCAAACTCGCTGGCACGCACCGCATAGGCACGATACATTTTGGCCCGGAGCGGGCGATGGCTCGCGTATTGCATAACGGGTAGATACGACGGCGCCTGCAGGCTAAAGCGCCAACCGCTAATACCAGCCTTGTCTGCCGCAGCTTTAGCGGCGGCTTTGGCATCCGCCGGCAGCCCATCCAGTTCTGCTTCATTGGTAATATCCAGATGGAAAGCGTTGGTCGCATCCAGGAGGTTTTCAGAGAACTTGGCGGCCAGTTGTGAAAGACGTTCTTGCAAAGCCTGGAAACGGGGTTTTTCGCTATCGGGCAGTTCGGCGCCGGATAGACGGAAATCGCGGATCTCGTTTTGCAGGATGCGCTGGCGTGCCGGGCTTAATGTGGCGAACTCGGCGCTGGCGGCCATGGCCTGGTAGCGCTTGAAGAGTTCAAGGTTCTGACCCAGTTCGGCATAAAAGCGGGTGACTTCGGGCAGCATGGCGTTATAAGCCTCGCGCCAGGGCGGAATGTCGTTAACGCTATGCAGGTGGCCCACGATGCCCCAGGCGCGCGACAGGCGCTCCAGATTATCTTGCAGCGGCTGTGCAAAATCGTTCCAGGTGGCAGGCATTTTGGGATCAAGCAGACGTTCTACTTCAGCCCGAGCTTCTTTGAGCAGTTGGCTGATGGCCGGATTAACATCGGCCGGTTGGATAACGTCAAAGCGGGGAAGCCCCGCAAAATCGAGAAGTGGATTCATGTCGGGGCTTCCTGTGTTGCTTTTGTTAATTGTTTCCGGAGAAATTACTCGGTCACTTTCTGTCCGGTGAGTTTCTCAAAGGCTTCGTGGTACTTGGCAGCCGTTTGTTCAATCACCTCTTGTGGCAATGTGGGGCCGGGTGCTTTTTTATTCCAGTCCAGCGTCTCTAAATAATCACGGACGTACTGTTTGTCGTAAGAAGGCGGGTTGCTGCCCGGCTTCCAGGCGTCGGCCGGCCAGAAGCGTGATGAGTCTGGCGTTAGGATCTCGTCGATCAGGTGCAGCGTGCCTTTGTCGTCGATACCGAATTCGAACTTGGTGTCAGCGATGATGATGCCCTTGGTGGCAGCGTAGTCGGCGGCAGCCTGATACAGGGCAAATGCGGCGTCACGAGCTTCCGTGACTAGCTTCGAGCCCGTTTTTCCCGTGCCCTGGAGCAGGGGGTTCAGTTCTTTATCGCAATGCGCCTGCGCTTGCTCAAAAGAGATGTTTTCGTCGTGATCGCCGACAGCGGCTTTGGTGGCTGGCGTGAAAATCAGCTGCGGCAGCTTATCGGCTTGCTGCAGACCCGCAGGCAGCTTGATACCGCAAACGGCGCCGGTGTCTTGGTAGTCCTTCCAGCCTGAGCCAATGATGTAACCACGGACAACGGCTTCAATCGGCAGGGGGCGCAGACGCTTTACGACAACTGCGCGGTTACGTACCTGTGCGCGTTCATTTTCGGCAACGACTGTCTCAGGATCGATATCGGTGCTATGGGTTGCCACGATGTCGGCCAGCTTCTTGAACCAGAAGCTGGCGGTTTGTGTGAGTACCTTGCCCTTGCCCGGAATCGGATCCGGCAGGATCACATCAAACGCCGACAGGCGATCACTGCTGACAACGAGCAGTTTGTCATCGCCGACGGCGTAGATGTCGCGCACTTTACCCTTGGCAATCAGGGGCAGGCTGGTAATGGTCGATTCGAATAGCGCTTGAGACATGGGGAGTACCGGAAAAGATTAACGGACGACTTGGTTCAGTTTGCCTTCGGCATAGTGCAGTGCCATCACATCCAGTGGAATCGGCTTGATCTTGCTGGCCTGACCGGCACAACCAAACGCTTCGAAGCGGGCTTCGCACACCTTTTTAGCCGCTTCGCGCGCTGGCTTGAGATAGTCACGCGGGTCGAACTTGCTGGGGTTTTCGAACATATAACGACGGATCGCACCGGTCATGGCCAGGCGGATATCGGTATCGATGTTGATCTTGCGGACACCGTGCTTGATGGCTTCCTGAATTTCTTCAACCGGTACGCCGTAGGTTTCTTTCATGTCACCGCCGAATTCGCGGATTTCAGCCAGCAGTTCTTGCGGGACGGAAGATGAACCATGCATCACCAGGTGGGTGTTCGGGATACGGGCGTGGATTTCTTTGATGCGCCAGATAGCCAGGATGTCTCCGGTAGGCTTTTTGGTGAACTTGTAGGCGCCGTGGCTGGTACCGATGGCGATCGCCAGGGCATCACATTGGGTGGCCTTAACGAATTCAGCAGCCTGATCCGGGTCGGTCAGCAGCTGTTCCATGGTCATCTTGCCTTCCGCACCATGGCCGTCTTCTTTATCGCCAGTCATGGTTTCTAGCGAGCCGAGCACGCCCAGTTCGCCTTCTACCGAGACGCCAATGCTGTGCGACAGCTCGACTACTTTGCGGGTAGTTTCAACGTTGTAATCAAACGAGGCAACAGTTTTGCCGTCTTCCATCAGTGAGCCATCCATCATGACCGATGAAAAGCCTGAGCGAATAGCGCCCATACAGACGGCGGGACTTTGACCGTGGTCCTGGTGCATGACGACAGGAATGTGCGGGTAAGCTTCGAGCGCGGCCAGGATCTGATGACGCAGGAATGGCTCGCCGGCATATTTACGGGCGCCAGCCGAGGCTTGCATGATGACGGGCGCATTCAGCTTGTTAGCGCCTTCCATAATGGCCCAGACCTGCTCCATGTTGTTAACGTTGAACGCAGGCAGGCCGTAGTTGTTTTCGGCGGAGTGGTCGAGCAGTTGGCGCAGGGAAACGAGAGACATGGTTTACTCCGGAAAAAGGGTGCCGGTCAGGGAATTGAAAAACTTAGCCAGTAAGATCGGGGGTGGCGTGGTCCCCGACATGAACAATCTTTAAGGTGTTGGTGCCGCCGGGTGTGCCGATGGGTTCGCCAATCGTCATCACCACCAGATCACCGCGTTCTACGGCGCCCTGGTCGATAAGCACTGTTTCGGCATCGGCCAGCATCATGTCACGGTCTGGTTGGCTTCGTGGCATGAGCATCGGGTAGACGTCGCGGAAGAGCGTCATACGATTACGCGAACTTTCGTCCGGAGTTAGGGCAAAGATGGGCACGCCGCAATTCAGGCGACTCATCCACAAGGCAGTCGAGCCGGATTCGGTGAGTGCCGCAATGGCTTTAACCTTGAGGTGATGCGCTGTCCAGATGGCGGCCATGGCGATCGACTGGTCGACGCGTGTAAATACGCGATCAAGGAATTCGCTTTCCAGCATTACCGGATAGGTTCGTTCGGCTTCCAGGCAGATGCGCGACATAGCTTCTACTGTCTCTATCGGATACTGGCCGCTGGCCGTTTCGGCTGAAAGCATCACCGCATCGGTGCCGTCTAGTACGGCATTAGCAACGTCTGAAACTTCGGCGCGGGTAGGAATCGGTGAACTGATCATCGATTCCATCATCTGCGTGGCAGTAATCGCGAGCTTATTCATCTCACGGGCCATGCGGATCATGCGTTTCTGTAGTGAGGGCACAGCCGCATCGCCAACTTCGACACCCAGGTCACCGCGGGCAACCATGATGCCGTCTGAGGCTTCAAGGATTTCTGCGAGGTTTTCAATAGCCTCGGTACGTTCGATCTTGGCGATGATGAGTGACTTGCCACTCGCCTTTTTCATGAGGTCGCGCGACAGATGGATGTCAGCGGCTTCACGCGGGAAAGAGATGGCCAGAAAGTCGGCGTTGATCTCGGCCGCCGTGATCATGTCGGCCTTGTCTTTATCGGTCAGTGCTGGTGCCGAGAGGCCGCCGCCTTTACGGTTGATGCCCTTGTTGTTGGACAGGGGGCCACCCACATGAACCTTGGTGTGAATCTCCGGGCCGTTAACCGCTGTGACATTCAGTACGACGCGGCCGTCATCGAGTAGCAGTACATCGCCGGCGTGTACATCATTCGGCAATTCCGGGTAGTCCAGGCCGACGCGTTCCTGATTGCCTAGCTTGCAGGCAGCATCCAGGATGAAGTCAGCACCCTTGGTTAGGGTGATTTTGCCATCGGCGAATTTGCCGACGCGGATTTTTGGTCCTTGCAGATCGACCAGGATGCCGATCGGGCGGCGGTGTTGCTGCGCCAGTTCGCGCACGAGTTTCGCGCGGGCACGGTGATCATCAGGCGTGCCATGACTGAAGTTGAGGCGAACCACATCTACGCCCGCAGCGATTAGCGCACCCAGCGCCTCCGGCGATGAGCTGGAGGGGCCGAGGGTGGCGACGATCTTTGTGCTGCGGAGCATAAGGGTTCCTGATTAGCCGTTGGCGCGTGCTTCGAGGGCTTCAATCGCTGGCAGGGTTTTTCCTTCCAGGAATTCCAGGAAAGCACCGCCACCGGTGGAAATGTAACCAACATCATCGGCGATCTTGAACTTGGCAATCGCGGCTAGGGTGTCGCCACCGCCAGCAATCGAGAATGCGTCCGAGTGAGCAATGGCCGAAGACATCATCTTCGTGCCGCCGGCAAATTGATCATGCTCGAAAACGCCAACAGGGCCATTCCAGATGATGGTGCCGGCGTGGGCGATGATGTCCGATAGGCGGGCAGCTGTTTTAGGGCCGACATCCAGAATACGGTCGTGTGCAGCCACTTCATCCACAGGGATTTTGTTGGCACGAGCCAGTGCGGAGACCTCATCGGCCACCACTACATCCACCGGCAGTGGCACTTCGGCGCCACGGGCCTTCATCATGTCCATGATGGCTTGGGCTTCTTTAACCAGTTCCGGTTCAGCCAGCGATTCACCGATGCGATGGCCTGAAGCCAACAGGAAGGTATTGGCGATACCCCCACCCACGATCAGTTGGTCGACTTTTTCGGCCAGCGATTTGAGAATCACTAGCTTAGACGACACTTTGGCGCCACCAACGATGGCAACCAGTGGACGAGCCGGGTTTTCGATGGCTTTGGCCAGGGCGTCAATTTCACCGCCCATCAGCATGCCGGCGCAGGCGACCGGGGCAAAGCGGGCGATGCCGTGCGTGGTGGCTTCAGCGCGGTGTGCAGTACCGAAGGCATCGTTGACGTAGACATCGCACAGCTTGGCCATTTTCTGAGCCAGCTCTTCGTTGTCTTTCTTTTCGCCTTTATTGCAGCGACAGTTTTCCAGCAGCACCACTTCGCCTGGTTTGACTTCAAAACCGCCATCCACCCAGTTCTGGATGAGACGTACAGGTTTGTTAAGCAGCTGACCCAGACGCACGGCAACCGGCATCAGGGTATCGTCGGCTTTAACTTCGCCTTCGGTCGGACGACCGAGGTGCGAGGTCACCATCACGGCGGCACCATTATCCAGGCAGTACTTGATCGACGGGATCGATGCGCGGATACGGGTGTCTTCGGTGATGTTACCGGCATCGTCTTGTGGGACGTTGAGGTCGGCACGGATGAAAACGCGCTTGCCGCTTACGTCGACATCGGTCAGCTTTTTAACATTCATGATCAGGCTCCGTGGTAACGGTGATTACTGGCAATTATTTTGCATTAACCCAGGCGCGGGCGGTGTCCAGCATGCGGCAGCTGTAACCCCACTCGTTGTCGTACCAGGCCAGAACCTTAACCAGTGTCGAACCATCTTCGGCTTGAATCACACGGGTTTGTGTGGCGTCGAAGGTCGAGGAGTGTGGGTCATGGTTGAAGTCAGACGAAACCAGCGGATCGTTGTTCACGGCCAGCACATTCTTCATCGGGCCATTTGCAGCGGCCGTCATCAGGCTGTTGATTTCGTCCTTGGTGGTTGGACGATCGGTGGTGAAGGTCAGGTCAACCAGCGACACGTTGATGGTTGGTACGCGCAGGGCGAAACCATCGAACTTGCCTTTCAATTGTGGCAGCACCAGGCCGACAGCAGCGGCGGCACCGGTTTTAGTCGGGATGATGTTCTGAGCAGCAGCACGGGCGCGACGCAGATCCTTGTGACGGACATCGACGGTAACCTGGTCGTTGGTGTAAGCGTGAACCGTAGTCATCAGACCAGACTTGATGCCAACGTTGTCCGACAGAATCTTGGCAACTGGTGCCAGACAGTTCGTGGTGCATGAGGCGTTCGACACAACGGTCATGTCGCCTTTCAGTACTTCTGTATTCACGCCGAACACAACCGTCGCATCCACATCGTCACCGCCGGGTGCCGAGATCAGCACGCGCTTGGCGCCTTGCTCCAGCAGGGCTTGAGCCTTGGCCTTCGACGTGTAGGCACCGGTACATTCCAGCACCATATCGACTTTGTGGTCAGCCCAGTTGATGGCCTTAGGGTCTTTGGTCGAGTAGAAGGCAATCTTCTTGCCGTCGATGATGATGCAGTCTTCACCTTCGGTTTCTACCGAGGTACGGAAGCGGCCATGCGTGGTGTCGTACTTCAGCAGGTGGGCATTGGTCTTCAGGTCACCTGATGCATTAATAGCGACCAGGTTGAACTCGTTCTGCAGGCCCAGCTCATAGATTGCGCGTAGGGTGCAGCGACCGATACGACCGAAACCGTTGATAGCGACATTAATAGCCATGGTAAATCTCCGTGTATTTAAATGTGAGACTGCAGATTAGTTTGAGAGCACACCGCGAACGGTGTTAACGATGTTTTCGACGGTAAAGCCGAATTCTTTGAAGAGCAGACCAGCCGGTGCCGATTCGCCAAAGCGGGCGAGGCCAATCACTGCACCATCCAGACCGACGTACTTGTACCAACCGTCCGGGTGGCCAGCTTCAATCGCAACGCGTGGCAAACTGGCCGGCAGCACCTGGTCGCGCCAGGCTTTGTCTTGCTTGTCGAAGGTGGTGGTCGAAGGCATCGACACCACGTTTACGGCAACACCGGCTTCGGCCAGTGCGGCTTGTGCGTCGAGCGCTAGCTTGACTTCAGAGCCGGTGGCAATCAGCACAGCCTTGGCGTTAGCGACGGGCGCAATGACATAACCACCACGCGCAACGTCTGCGGCAGCGGTTTTGTTAGCAACCGGTGGTAGGTTCTGGCGCGACAGCAATAGGGCTGTTGGGCCGCTGGCGTTTTCAAGACCCTTGACCCAGGCAACGGCCGTTTCTGTGGCATCGGCCGGGCGCCAGACATCCAGATTAGGAATGATGCGTAGCGAAGCTGCATGTTCCACCGGTTGGTGGGTCGGACCATCCTCACCCAGACCAATAGAGTCGTGGGTGTAGACCATGATCTGACGTACTTTCATCAGTGCGGCCATGCGGATGGCGTTACGGGCGTAATCCGAGAACACCATAAAGGTGGCGGTGTAGGGAATGAAGCCACCGGCCAGGGCGATGCCGTTGGCAATGGCGGTCATGCCGAACTCACGTACACCGTAGAACAGATAGTTACCACCATCGCTGGCAGTAACGCCCTTGGCGCCCTTCCACCAGGTCAGATTAGAACCAGCTAGATCGGCTGAGCCGCCCAGCAATTCCGGCAGATTCGGCGCGAGTGCTTCAATGGCCAGTTGCGAGGCTTTACGCGTGGCAACGGTTTCGGCCTTGGCTTGTGTGGCGGCGATGAAGTCTTGTGAAGTTCTCGACCAGTTGGCTGGCAGTGCGCCCGACAGACGACGGGTGAACTCGGCGGCCTCGGCCGGGAATACTTTGCTGTAAGAGGCGAATACGTTGTTCCAGCTGGCTTCGCGTTCAGCGCCAGCAGCGCGGGCGTTCCAGGCGGCGTAAACGTTAGCCGGGATTTCAAATGCGGCGTGCGTCCAACCAATCGCGGCGCGTGTTGCGGCGATTTCGTCGGCACCCAGTGGGGCGCCATGCACGTCTGCGCTGTTGGCTTTGTTGGGCGAACCCATGCCAATTGCGGTACGGCAGCAGATGAGTGTTGGATGCGCGGTGTCGGCTTTGGCTGCTTTGATGGCGGCATCGAGTGCAGCGGCATCATGGCCATTGACGTTGGGGATCACCTGCCAGCCGTAGGCGGCAAAGCGGCCCGGCGTATCGTCGGTAAACCAGCCTTCAACCTGGCCGTCGATGGAGATGCCGTTGTCGTCCCAGAAGGCGATCAGCTTGCCCAGGCCCAACGTACCGGCCAGTGAGCAGGCTTCGTGCGATACGCCTTCCATGAGGCAACCATCGCCCATAAACGCGTAGGTGTGGTGATCGACGATGGTGTGGCCGTCGCGGTTGAATTCGGCCGCTAGCAGTTTTTCGTTGATGGCCATGCCCACGGCGTTGGCGATACCCTGGCCGAGCGGACCCGTGGTGGTTTCAACACCAGCTGTGTAGCCATATTCCGGATGCCCCGGTGTGCGGCTATGTAATTGACGGAATTGTTTGAGGTCTTCGATGGTCAGGTCGTAGCCGCTCAGATGGAGCAGGGCGTAGAGGAGCATCGAACCATGGCCGTTAGACAACACGAAGCGGTCACGGTTTGGCCAGGCCGGGTTGGCCGGGTTATGACTAAGGTGTTGGCGCCAGAGCACTTCGGCGATTTCGGCCATGCCAAGCGGCATGCCGGGGTGGCCGGAGTTGGCCTGCTGGACGGCGTCCATGGCCAGGGCGCGGATCGCACCCGTTAGTTCGTTATAGGCCGGTGCAGCAGGTGCTGGGCGGGCAGGACGGGATGGGGTGTTGGCAGCAGACAGGGAAGACACGAAGTTAGCCCGGCAAAAGACGCAATTATCGGCTAAAACCGGCGCGTCTGCAAAGAATGGGGACTGAATACGGCCTAAAAACCAGAAAGTTCTTTTGGAGTGGTTAGTTACGGCTCAGAGTTCAGGCACACCCTGATCAAAGGCGCCCTCATCGACAAAAAACGTCGCAAATCGGGCTAACCTTTGAATCAGGATGCGCCTTGGAATTGCTTCGGGTTGTTGAGTTAAAAACCACAGGAAATTCAAGGCAGTATGCGGGGTCAAGTTTGGCTCGATTTCGAGCGCTTGCGCTATGAGAGCCGGGCTTGCCCCGTGTACTGCTACCGCTCAGCGGCGGGTACCCCGCTGCTTTAACAAGGTTTACTGAGCGTGATACGACGTTACGCGATCAACCTCATTCTTTGAGCCCAGAATCACCGGTACGCGCTGGTGCAGGCTGGTCGGTTGTAGGTCGAGGATGCGTTCGCGACCTGTTGTAGCTGCGCCGCCGGCCTGTTCAATGAGCAGGGACATTGGATTGGCTTCGTACAATAAGCGCAATTTACCACCCTGTTTGGCGACTTTGGCGTCCATCGGATACATGAAGATGCCGCCGCGCGACAGAATGCGGTGGACATCAGCCACCATCGAGGCCACCCAGCGCATATTAAAGTCTTCGCCACGCGGGCCTTCTTTACCTGCGAGCAGTTCGGCGACATAACGCTGAACGGGTTCTTCCCAATGACGCTGGTTTGACATGTTGATGGCAAATTCGCGCGTATCTTCAGGAACCTTGAGGTTTTCCTGGGTTAAGCGGAAGGTGCCGACTTCGCGATCCAGAGTGAACACGTGGACACCGTGACCGAAGGTCAGTACTAGTTGGGTGTTTGGACCATAGACGGCATAACCAGCGGCGACCTGTGTGGCACCCTTTTGCAGGAATGCATCGCCATTGGCGCATTCAATGCCTTCAGGCGCACGCAGTACCGAAAATATCGTGCCGACAGAAACGTTGACGTCGATATTCGAGGAACCATCGAGCGGGTCGAAGACCAGTAGGTATTCGCCTTTGGGGTAGCGGTTAGGAATGCAGAAGGGTAGATCCATCTCTTCTGATGCCATGGCGGCAAGGTGGCCGCCCCATTCATTGGCGTCGAGCAGAATTTCATTCGAAATCACGTCCAGCTTCTTCTGAACTTCGCCCTGAACGTTGTCGGTACCGGCGGTTCCCATTGCATCCCCTAGGTTGCCTTTGCCAATGGCAATAGCAATGGCCTTACAGGCTCGGGCGACCACTTCGATCAGCAAGCGAAGATCAGGATCCAGTGTTTTGGATTCACGTTGTTGTTCGATCAGAAAGCGGGAGAGTGGGATGCTCATAATGGGATTTCGCTAATTAAATAGGATTAGGTGAGATTGTACTGGGTTCAACCCGCTTGATCACGTAACCATTGCTGCCAGACGTTCCACACGCCGGGAGCAGCGGCGGCATAGCCTGTGGGGCTTAGGGATGTGCCATGTTGCGCAAGTCCGAGTGCACGAGAGAGTTGGTCGCTGTGGCCACCGGCTTCAGCAAGAATGAGGCGGCCAGCGGCAGCGTCCCAGGGCATTTGACCGCCGTGAACGTATGCGTTGAATTGACCGGAGGCGAGCGCACACCACTCCAGGGTGCTGGCCCCTAGGCTGCGCCAGCCTCGCCATGGTGCTGTTTGTGCATCGTCGCGCGTAATTCCGGCCGGCGAAATGTTTGCGATCTGCTGGCGCAAGTGGGCAGGAAGATAGGTCATGTCGACACCCATCACACAGTCTTTGAGACGCCGTGGCTCCTGGCCGAGCGTAAGGCGTGTGCCATTACAGAAGCTGCCACCCCCTAGAGAGGCATACCAGCTTTGTTGTAAGGCGGGCGCAATGGTGGCACCCAATACGGTATTGCCTTTGTGGACCAGTGCTACAGAAATAGCGAACCAGGGGAGTCCGTTGGCAAAATTGGTGGTGCCATCAATCGGATCGGCAATCCATAGGCTGGTTTTGCCAAGCTGACAATCTTGCCAGAGCTGTCGTTGAATCTCGACGGGCATTTCTTCGCCAAGCAGGGGCGCAGGGTATAGCGTAGACAGCATGGCGGGTAAGGCGTCCTGTACCGCCAGATCGGCGTCACTGAGTAAGGATCCATCTGTTTTGGTACTGACCTGTGCATGTGCGAAGCGCGGCATGACTTCTTGGCTGGCCAGTGCTTGTAGCGATTGGCTTAATTCAATGGCGCAGGTTGCCCAGAAGGCAGTTTCAGAGATCAGGGGAGCAGACATGCGCTCTATAATAGCAACCATGGTGATTCCCCGTTTTTATGTGCCCCAGCCCCTGGCCGTTGGTCAGCGTATTTCTCTGCCTGAAACGGTGGCGAACCATGCCGTGCGTGTGCTGCGATTGCAGCCGGGTGATCCGCTGGTGATTTTTAATGGCGAAGGCGGGGCTTATGCCGGGCATCTGCTCGCGCGTGAAGAAAACACAAAAGAGGTACCGTCTAAAAAACAGCGGGAATCTCGGCAAAGTCGGCAGACTGTAGCGGATGTGCTGCTAGACGAATTTCAAACGGATGATCGTACGAGTCAGCTGCGAATCAGCTTGTGGCAGGGCGTGTCGGCAGCGGAACGCATGGATTACACCTGGCAAAAGTCGGTTGAGTTAGGTGTGCATCGATGCGTGCCTATTGAAACGCGTCGTTGCGTCACCCGGTTGGATGCTGCGCGCGCAGAGAAGCGGCATGCGCATTGGCAAGGGGTGATCGTCTCTGCAGCTGAACAGTGTGGTTTGAATCGGCTGCCAGAGTTGTTGCCGGTTCAGACGTTGACACAGGCTTTAGCGCAAACAGCTGGCTCGGGAGTTCGCGTGATGCTGGACCCGGACGCCACGGAAAGTTTTCCGGTCTGGTTGGAACGACAGCAAGCGCTGACGGATCTCACGATACTGATTGGTCCGGAAGGTGGATTTGCTTCGGAAGAAATTGTTGCTGCGAAAGAGGCGGGGTTTTTGTGCTTCCGTTTGGGGCCGCGTGTGTTCAGAACGGAGACGGCCGGTCCGGTGGCGTTGGCGGTAACTCAGGCAATAGCCGGTGATCTGCGCTAATGTGCGGTAATATTCCACGCTTGAATTCTGCTGGCGGAGAGTGCCGTGCCTGATCCAAATTTCGTTGCCTGGTTCCGTTCGGTTGCGCCCTATATTAATAGCTTCCGAGGGAAGACCTTTGTCATCGCAGTGGGTGGCAAGGCGATTAGTGGCCCATTGGCCAAAACTTTTGCTTACGACATTAATCTGTTAGCCAGTCTGGGTATCCGATTGGTGGTTGTGCATGGTGCGCGCCCGCAGATTGAAGAAGAGTTACGAGATCGAGGGTTGCCTTCCGTCTTTCATGGCAACTATCGGGTGACGGATGCAGACACACTCGATTGTGTATTGCATGCCGTGGGCAGCGTGTATCTGGAAATCGAAGCGTTGCTTTCTCAAGGTTTGCCGAATACCCCCATGGCGGGCAGCACGATTCGTGTGGTGGCAGGCAACTTCCTGACTGCCCGACCGATGGGTGTGATCGATGGGGTTGATATGCAATACGCCGGCATCGTTCGCAAAGTGGATGCAGACGGTATGCGTGCGCAGCACTCATTGGGCAACATTGTTTTGCAATCATGCGAGGGTGCCAGCCCGTCCGGCGAGATTTTTAATCTGGCTATGGAAGAAGTCGCTGAAGCCGTTGCTGTAGCGTTGCGTGCCGATAAGCTTATTTATATAGGTGATACAGCCGGCGCGCTGGAAGCAGACGGGTCGCTGATTGAAGAGTTGACAACCGAAGGCGCCGATAAGTTGCTTAAGCGTGCTGATTGGTTGTCGCCTGATATGCGCCGATTCCTGCCGTGCTCTATTCGTGCGTGTCGTGCGGGTGTGGGGCGCGTACATCTGGTGGGTTATAACGATGACGGCTCGATGATTCTCGAGTTGTTTACCCACGATGGTGTGGGCACCATCATTACGCGCGACTCTCTGGATCGTCTGCGCGATGCGCGGCCGGATGATATTGCCGGGTTGTTGGGCATCATTGAACCGCTGGAACAGGATGGCACGCTGGTGCCTCGGCCACGTGAGCGTATCGAACAGGAAGTCAGTCAGTTCACTGTGCTTGAGCACGATAATGTGATTGTGGGTTGTGCGGCGCTCTATTTGCTGGATACGGAGAACGCTGAATTAGCCTGTTTGGCCGTGGACAATGAGCATCGTGAGTGGGGCTATGGCGAACGTCTTATGCAGGCGATTGAAGCACGGGCGCGTGCGCAGAGTATCCGTCGCTTGTATGTGCTGACAACCCGGACTGCACACTGGTTTATCGAGCGCGGTTACAAACCTGCGAAGGTTGAAGATTTGCCGGATCGGAAGCGCGAGATGTACAACTATCAGCGCAACTCCAAAGTATTTGTGAAGAACCTCTAATAACGTCACCACAGGGAATATAAAAATGGCGCGTACAGTTCAATGCATCAAACTGGGCAAAGAGGCCGAAGGTCTGGATTTTCCTCCGGTACCGGGAGCTTTTGGTCAGAAGTTGATGGCCTCGGTTTCCAAGGAAGCCTGGCAGCAGTGGGTTAAGTTGCAAACAATGATTATTAATGAGAATCGTCTGAATCTTTCAGACGTGCGCCATCGTGAATATTTGCGTGAGCAGTGTGAGAAGCATTTCTTCGGAGAAGGTGCTGATCAGGTAGAAGGGTTTTCGCCACCCAAAGCCTAATGGCTGAATAGCTCAGGTGAAAAAAAGGGACTCAGTTTGAGTCCCTTTTTGCTTTGAACGGTGTGGATTTACCGTGTGCGCTTTTCAACGCCTTCAAGCGTACCCAGTAGAAGGACATCAGCACCACGGCGCGCAAACAAGCCATTGGTGACCGTGCCTACGATCTGATTGAGATTAGATTCGAAACTGATCGGATCGTTAATCGTTAAGCCGGATACATCAAGAATATGGTTTCCGTTATCGGTAACGAAGCCCGGGCGTAGAACCGGTGAGCCACCTAGTTTGCGAAGTGCACGCGCTACTTGAGCGGAGGCCATGGGAATCACTTCAACCGGAAGCGGAAAGTGACCAAGAATAGGCACGCATTTAGATGCGTCGGCGATGCAAACGAAGACGTCAGCAACATCAGCAATGATTTTTTCACGGGTAAGCGCGCCACCCCCGCCTTTGATCATGGCGAAGGCGTGATCAATTTCGTCGGCGCCATCAACGTAAATGGGCAGTGAGTCGATGTCATTGAGGTCGACTAATGGAATGCCAATCTCGATGAGTTTGCGTGCGGTGGTTTCGGAACTGGCTACCGCCCCACGAATTTTTTCTTTAATCGGCACAAGCGCATCGATGAAAAGGTTGGCGGTTGAACCCGTCCCAACGCCAAGTATGGCGCCGGTTTGCAGGTTTTGAGCAACGTAATCTGCAGCGGCTTGTGCGACAGATTTTTTGAGTTGATTTTGTTGTTCTGGTGTCATCGTATTTCCTGTGAGCCACGTTAAAAAACGTCCGCACATTATCCGCTTTAATCGTCGCTATAAATTTTTGTTGCGACCAATGAAGGAAAATGTTTCAAAGCAGTGCATGAAAAAATTGTCACACCTCTTTCAATTAATTGAAAAAAAGCATAAAAAAATCTTTACACACCACATGAAGTGTATAAACTGTGCTTACCAAATCCATTCTGGAAGGAGACGCCAAGATGTCAACTGAAACAACCTCGTCGTTCATGACCCTGGCTGCAACACTGGCCGCTAAGAAACCGGCCGCTGCTGCAAAACCAGCTGCCAAAAAACCAGCCGCTAAAAAAGCAGCTGCGAAGAAGCCTGCTGCTAAAAAGCCAGCGGCCAAGAAACCAGCCGCTAAAAAGGCTGTCGCCAAGAAGCCAGTTGCCAAGAAGGCCGTCGCTAAAAAGCCAGTAGCTAAGAAAGCTGTCGCTAAGAAGCCAGCAGCCAAGAAGGCCGTCGCTAAAAAGCCAGCAGCCAAGAAGGCCGTTGCTAAAAAGCCAGTAGCTAAGAAAGCTGTTGCTAAGAAGCCAGCAGCCAAGAAGGCCGTTGCTAAAAAGCCAGCAGCCAAGAAGGCCGTTGCTAAGAAGCCAGTAGCTAAGAAAGCTGTTG
>CAZCGW010000005.1:0-100662 GCA_964498255.1 uncultured Dechloromonas sp. | reverse complement strand
AGGCCGTTGCTAAGAAGCCAGTAGCTAAGAAAGCTGTTGCTAAGAAGCCAGTAGCTAAGAAAGCTGTTGCTAAGAAGCCAGTAGCCAAGAAGCCAGTAGCCAAGAAGGCCGTTGCTAAAAAGCCAGCAGCTAAGAAAGCTGTTGCTAAGAAGCCAGTAGCCAAGAAGGCTGTTGCTAAGAAGAAGTAAGTTTCTTTTTCTAGGCAACACGCAGTAAAAAACCCCACGTGAAAACGTGGGGTTTTTCTTTGGGTCTTCGGTTAGCGGTGCGCTGCTTACTTCTTCTTTTGTGGCGGTAGATCGGTACAGGCACCTTCAGCAACTTCTGCTGCCAGACCGACTGATTCGCAGAGTGTTGGGTGCGGGTGAATAGTGTGCCCCATGTCCGCAGCATCACAACCCATTTCAATTGCAAGGCAGACCTCACCGATGAGGTCACCGGCATTGGTGCCAACAATGCCACCACCAATAATGCGATGTGATTCCGCATCAAACAGCAGCTTGGTAAAACCTTCATCTCGTCCATTAGCAATAGCGCGGCCTGATGCTGCCCAGGGGAACATGGCCTTGGTAAATTTGCGGCCACTGGCTTTGCATTGCTCTTCAGTCATACCGGCCCAGGCAACTTCAGGGTCTGTATAGGCAACGGATGGAATTTGTAACGGGTCAAAGACTCGTTTATGACCGGCGGCAACTTCAGCGGCAACATGGCCTTCATGCACCGCTTTGTGTGCCAGCATAGGCTGACCCACAAGATCACCAATCGCAAAGATATTAGGTATGTTAGTGCGCATCTGGTTATCGACTTTGATGAAACCGCGTTCATCGACGAACACACCAGCTTTGTCTGCGCCCACTTTGTTGCCATTGGGTGAGCGTCCGACCGCAACTAGCACGCGGTCATAGATACCGGCCACGGGCGTTTCGGTGCCGTTGGCCCCTTCAAACTGAACGGTAATTCCGGCAGGCTCTGCTTTGGCTGCAATACATTTGGTGTTGAGCATGACACGGTTAAATCGAGAGAGATTCATCTTCTCCCAGACTTTAACCAGGTCGCGATCAGCACCGGGCATCAGACCCGGTCCGAGTTCTACCACGTCGATTTGCGTGCCTAGAGTTGCGTAAACCGTTGCCATTTCCAGGCCGATGATGCCGCCACCGACGACCAGCATACGTTTGGGGACATCTTTCAGTTCTAGCGCGCCAGTTGAGTCCACGATGCGTGGGTCGACTGGCATGAAGGGGAGTTTGATAGATTGCGAGCCCGCAGCAATAATGGCCTGTTTGAAGCGAACGACTTTTTTATCGCCCGTTGTTTTTTGGCCATCACCGCTCGTGGTTTCTACACTCATATGATGTGCATCAATGAATGTGCCGAGGCCTCGGACCTGCGCTACTTTGCGCCCCTTGGCCATGCCGGCAAGTCCGCCGGTGAGTTTGGTGACAACCTTGGTCTTATGTTCACGTAGCTTCTCTACGGAAACCTTGGCCGATGTCATTTCTACAATGCCGAGTTCGTGCAGGTGTGTGACTTCTTCCATCACGCCGGCGATATGTAGCAGCGCTTTGGAGGGAATGCAGCCGACATTGAGGCAAACACCACCGAGGGTGCCATAGCGTTCAACGATAACTGTATTCAGACCCAGATCAGCGGCGCGGAATGCAGCGGAATAGCCGCCGGGACCACCGCCAAGCACCAGCACATCGCAATCGACATCAACAGTGCCTGTGTAGCTTGTAGCTGGCGTTGGCGCAGCGGGAGCAGGTGACGTTGCGGCTGCTGCAGGAGGGGTAGGAGTGGCCAGCGTGGACGCTGAAGCTGGTGCACTGGCTGCTGATGCACTGGCAGTTTCAGTCGCCTCGATACGAGCGACTACGGTACCTTCGCCGATCTTATCGCCAAGTTTTACCAGCACTTCTTTGACCGTACCGGCTGCAGAAGCGGGGACATCCATCGTGGCTTTGTCGGACTCAAGAGTCACCAAGGCATCATCAACCTTGATGACATCCCCCGGCTTGATGAAGACCTCAATGACAGGCACTTCGGGAAAGTCGCCGATGTCGGGTACTTTCAGTTCAATCAGTTGGCTCATGAGACTTCTCCTTAGAGCGCAACGCGGCGGAAATCCGCCAGCATTTGAGCCAGATAGACATTGAATCGCGTTGCCAGAGCACCATCAATCACACGGTGATCGGCGGTTAACGAGAGCGGTAGCGTCAGGCGTGGTACGAATTGCTTGCCGTCCCATACTGGCTTCATTGCACTCTTGTTGACGCCGAGAATGGCGACTTCCGGCGCGTTAACGATAGGGGCAAAGTAGGTGCCGCCAATGCCGCCGAGAGAAGAAATCGTAAAGCAGGACCCTTGCATATCGGCAGGCTTGAGTTTGCCATCGCGAGCTTGCTTGGCCAGATCTCCAGACTCCTGGGCAATTTCAAAGACCGATTTCTTGTCGGCATTTTTGATCACCGGGACGACCAGTCCATTCGGGGTATCTGCCGCAAAGCCGATGTTGAAGTATTGCTTGAGAATCAGGTTGTCACCATCCAGTGAGGCGTTGAACTCGGGGTGCCGCTGCATGGCTTTGACGCAAGCCTTTACCAGGAAGGCAAGCATGGTAAGTTTGGCGCCGCCACCCTTTTCATTTTCCTTGTTCAGTTGAACGCGGAAAGCTTCCAGGTCAGTGATGTCGGCATCTTCGTGATAAGTCACGGCGGGAATCATCGCCCAGTTACGAGAGAGGTTCTGGCCGGAAATCTTCTTGATGCGTGACAGCGGCTGTACTTCGATCGGACCGAATTTAGCAAAGTCGACCTTAGGCCACGGTAGCAGATCCAGGCCGCCACCATTGCCACCGGTAGCAGCAGGGGTTTTGCCCGGAACGATACCGGTGCTCATGGCACCCTTAACAAAACCAGTAATATCTTCGCGCACAATGCGGTGTTTTGGGCCGCTGGCTTTAACTTGTGTCAGATCGACACCGAGCTCACGTGCATAAGCGCGGATGCCCGGGCTGGCGTGAACGGCACTGCCGATGGGCAGGCTGGGCAAACTGGATGCCGATGCAATTGCTGCGACAGCGACGGCCGGTGCGGCAACGGGTACCGCAGCTGGCGTAGGCGGTACTGGCGTAGTAGCGGTTGGTGCAGGCGCGGCTACGCTAGCAGATGGGGCTGTGCTGCTTTCAAGGCGAACGATCACACTGCCTTCACCTACCTTGTCGCCGAGTTTGACCAATACCTCTTTGACGGTACCTGCGGCAGAGGACGGCACATCCATGGTGGCTTTGTCTGACTCCAGCGTTACCAGAGCATCATCGACTTTGACGACATCACCCGGCTTCACGAAAACCTCGATCACCGGCACTTCTGCGAAGTCGCCGATATCAGGTACTTTTACGTCCACAATGCCACCACCTGCGGCAGGAGCAGCTGCTTGCGGCGCAGCCGTCGGGGCAGGTGTCGCAGCTGGTGCAGAATCGGGCGCGGCTGTTGCTGCGTTCGCGGCTTCAACACGCACAACAACAGCGCCTTCGCCGATGCGATCGCCCAGCTTCACGAGTACTTCTTTGACAACACCAGCGGCAGAGGCTGGTACGTCCATAGTGGCTTTGTCAGATTCCAGTGTCACGAGTGCGTCATCAATTTTGATGACGTCGCCAGGTTTAACAAACACTTCAATCACGGGGACATCAGCAAAGTCGCCGATGTCCGGGACCTTGATATCAATCAGTTGGCTCATGGTGGTTTCTCGCTTAAACCGACATCGGGTTTGGTTTGTTTGGATCTAACTGATACTTGGTGATGGCTGCAGCCACTTTGTCTCGGCCAATCGTGCCTTCATCGGCCAGTGCTTTGAGTGCTGCTACCGTGACCCAGTGACGGTCGACCTCGAAGAAGTTACGGAGGTGCTCGCGGGTATCAGAACGGCCGAAGCCGTTCGTGCCGAGGGCAACAAAGTTTTTCTTGATGAATGGGCGGATCTGTTCTGCGTAGAGCTTGATATAGTCGGTTGCAGCAACTACCGGACCGCTGGTGCCTGCGAGCTTCGATTCCACGTGGGAGATACGTTGCGGATCCGTCGGGTGGAGCATATTCCAGCGAGCCACATCTTCACCATCGCGAGCCAGCTCGTTGAAACTTGGGCAGCCCCACAGATCCGATTCGACGCCCCAGTCTTTGCGCAGTAGTTCTGCAGCGGCGATAACTTCGCGGAAAATCGTGCCGGAGCCTAGAAGTTGTACACGCGGTCCAGTGCCAGCTGTACCCTTCTTGAAGGCGTACATCCCTTTGATGATGTCGGGGGCTGCGCCTGCAGGCATTTCCGGATGTTCGTAGTTTTCGTTCATCACGGTGATGTAGTAGAAAACATCTTCCTGATCAACGTGCATGCGACGCATACCATCTTGAACGACGACAGCAACTTCGTACTGGAATGTAGGGTCGTAGGAGATGCAGTTCGGGATCAGGTTCGCGAGTAGCAGGCTGTGGCCATCCTCGTGCTGAAGACCTTCGCCATTGAGCGTTGTTCTACCGGCCGTGCCGCCAATCAGGAAGCCACGCGCACGTTGATCGCCTGCAGCCCAGCACAGATCCAGGGTGCGCTGTAGGCCAAACATCGAGTAGCAGATGTAAAACGGAATCGTTTGAACGCCATGCACGGAGTAGGCAGTCGCAGCGGCAATCCAGTCGCTCATGGCGCCCGCTTCGTTAATGCCTTCTTGAAGAACCTGACCATCTTTGCTCTCTTTATAGAACATCAGCTGGTCATGATCTTCCGGCACGTAGTTCTGGCCTTCCTGGTTCCAGATGCCCACGGCGCGGAACATGCCTTCCATACCGAAGGTGCGCGACTCATCCGGAACGATTGGGACGACATTACGGCCTACTGCTTTGTCTTTGAGCATCATGTTCATGATGCGGACAATGGCCATGGTGGTCGACAGTTCTCGCCCTTCGCCAGACGCTTTAAGCAAAGCATCAAAGGACGACAGCGGCGGAATTGTTAACGCTTCGGCTTTGCGACGGCGCTGTGGCAGGAAACCACCCAGAGCCATACGGCGTTCCAGCATGTATTTGTGCTCTGCCGAATCTTCCGGGAATTTCAGATAGGGTAGTGCTTCAATTTCTTCATCTTTCACCGGCAGCGAGAAACGATCGCGGAAGCGCGCGATCTGCTCCTTATCCATCTTCTTCTGCTGGTGCGAGGTATTCATCGCTTCACCGGCCTTGCCCATACCAAAGCCCTTAATGGTTTTGGCGAGGATTAGCGTTGGCTGGCCTTTATGCTTAATGGCACGGTCGTAAGCAGCGAAGATCTTGAATAGATCATGGCCGCCGCGATTCAATTGCCAGATTTCGTCATCAGTCCAGTCGGCGACAAGCGCCTTCAGTTCGGGCGTGTTGAAGAAGTGCTCACGAACGTAGGCACCATCTTTGGACTTAAAGGTCTGGTACTCGCCATCGCACAGATCCATCATGCGTTGCTTCAGAATGCCCTGGGTGTCGCGTTGGAACAGTGCATCCCAATGCGTGCCCCAGATCAGCTTGACCACATTCCAGCCGGCACCGCGGAATTCCGATTCCAGATCCTGAATGATTTTGCCGTTGCCGCGCACCGGGCCATCCAGACGCTGCAGGTTACAGTTGATCACGAAGATCAGGTTGTCGAGTTTTTCGCGACCGGCCATACCAATGGCACCGAGCGATTCCACTTCGTCGGTCTCGCCATCGCCAAGGAAGGCCCAAACCTTACGTTGTGCCGCTTTTTCAGCGTTAATGAGGTTGCGGCTCGCCAGGTATTTCATGAAGCGCGCCTGGTAGATCGCCTGAATCGGGCCAAGGCCCATCGATACGGTGGGGAACTGCCAGAAGTCGGGCATCAGCCAAGGGTGGGGGTAGGAGGAGATCCCCTTGCCGGTAGTTTCCTGACGGAAATGATCAAGCTGCGCTTCGGTAAATCGGCCAAGCATGAAGGCGCGTGCGTAGACGCCGGGTACCGAGTGACCCTGGAAGAAAATCAGATCGCCATCGTGGTTGGCCGATGGCGCGTGCCAGAAATGTGAGAAGCCCACATCGTAGAGGGCGGCTGCCGAAGCAAATGAAGCGATATGTCCGCCGACGTTGGTGTGTTTGTTGGCGCGCACAACCATCGCCATGGCGTTCCAGCGGATATAGGAGTGGATCTTGATCTCCATGTCCGCGTTGCCCGGATACTTGGGCTGTTGTGCAACAGGAATCGTGTTGATGTATTCGGTGTTGGCGGAATACGGAATGTCGATGCCTTTGGCGCGTGCCTGATCAATCAGCGTTTCGATCAGGTAGTGGGCGCGCTCATCCCCTTCATTACTAATAACGCCGGTGAGAGCATCCTGCCATTCGCGGGTTTCCTGGGGGTCCGAATCAGTGCTTTGACCGGGTATGGAATTCATTTCGTTTTCTGCCGACATGCTACCTCCTTATTGAGACGGATTTTTATGGAACCCGTGACGACCAGCGTTTAAGACTCGATTTGGACAACCCGTTGTGACTATAGCGGTATGTGCCCTCGCGAAGTTCCGCGCCGCACAACCGCTGTGACGGGTTGCTTGTTTTGCAATATGAAATAACGTCTTGTTATGTGAAAATACTAAAGTGCGATTCATCGTGCGTCAAGCGGTTCATTCGTTCTTTAATAAAGAGCGTGGCATGATCACAACATGTCTACACGAGAAGCCTCTTTTGCCTACTATTTGAGCCGGTTACGCTGTGAGGAACCACAATGGCATGGTTATCAACCGGAAGCACATGGCGATGCAGGGTTATTTCGGCAGTCCTTACGCAATCTTGGGGTGCCGGTGCTGGAGTTGAATGGGGCGCCGCAAGGTGTTGCCGAAACCTGGCTGGCAGAGGCCATGGTGCTTTCAGCCGAATACCTTGTCCCGGTCGTAGTATTTGGTGGCAGTAATTTGTCGTCCGGCGCTTTGGTCACTGGCAGACAGGAAGAAGTGGGTGATTTATCGTGGCTTTCTGCGAGGCAAATAGCACTCACCTCCGCCATAGAAGCCTCTCCGCTTAACCAGGAGCTTCGGCGCACTCGGGACAAATCGGGTGCATTACACCTGGGGTGGCAATCAAAGTTTGATCAGCTTGCTGGTAATCGCCTAATGCTGGCCTGGAGCAGCCCTTTGCCATTGCGGAGTATTCGTGATTTTTCTGCACGATGCCCTGACCTGCTGGTTTCCGGGGCGGATGTCGATAGTTTGACAGCCGATGTGGCTGCTCAGGGAATTTCAGTGGCGCAGTGGCGGTTTGCAGTAAAATAGCAAGCTATGACTGCTCAAATTCTTGATGGTGCCGCGTTATCGAAACGTTTGCGTACCGAATTCAAAGTGCGTGCCGATGAATTGGCGCTTCAGGGAACACGGCCTGGACTGGCTGTCATTCTCGTAGGCGAGAATCCGGCATCGCAGGTTTATGTGCGAAACAAGATCAGGGCTTGCCACGAGGCCGGAATGGTTTCGTTTGATTTTCCATTTGCAGCAGATGTGGCCCCGAAGCTTGTGTTCGACAAAATCGCTGAATTAAACAGTGACCCTGCCGTACATGGCATTCTGGTGCAATTGCCGCTGCCACCACAGTTTGATGAGGCCGAAGTGCTGGCGGCTATTCGCCCGGAAAAGGATGTGGACGGCTTTCATGCCGCCAATGTGGGTGCCTTGATGCAGGGTGATCCTCGCTTCATTCCTTGTACGCCCTATGGTGTGATGAAGCTGCTGGCGGAAACAGGCGTTGATCTCAATGGCAAGGAAGCCGTTGTGATCGGTCGTTCTAATATTGTTGGCAAGCCTATGGCCATGCTGTTGCTGCACGCCGGTTGTACCGTTACCGTGTGCCATTCGCGCACCAAGGATCTGAATGCGCATACCCGTCGTGCCGATATTCTGGTGGCTGCGATTGGCAAGCCAAAGTTTGTGACTGCGGACATGGTGAAACCGGGTGCACTGGTCATTGACGTGGGTATCAACCGTCTGCCTGCTGAAGCGGGTGGCGGTTTGTGTGGTGATGTCGATTTTCCGGCCGTCGCACCGATTGCCGGCGCCATTACGCCAGTACCTGGTGGCGTAGGTCCGATGACGATTGCCATGTTGTTGGCGAATACATTGACCTCAGCTGAGCGCTTTGCCGAAGGAACTGTGAAATGAATGCAGATACAAAAGCGCCTTTGATTGGCATCGTGATGGGGTCGGATTCTGACTGGCCGACCATGCAGGCAGCTGCCGTGATGCTAAAAGAGTTCGGTGTCCCATTTGAAGCGCGTGTGGTTTCCGCGCATCGTACGCCGGATCTGCTATTTGAATATGCTGAAACAGCGGGGGCTCGTGGCCTGCAGGCCATCATTGCTGGTGCAGGCGGTGCAGCACACCTGCCGGGCATGCTGGCAGCAAAGACCACCGTGCCAGTACTGGGCGTGCCGGTTCAATCTAAAGCATTGTCAGGTGTCGATTCTTTGCATTCGATCGTGCAAATGCCGAAAGGTATTCCCGTGGCTACATTCGCTATTGGTGAAGCGGGTGCGGCTAATGCGGCGTTGTTTGCTGTTGCCATGTTGGCAAACCAGGATGCGACATTGAATGAACGTTTGCAGCAATTCCGCCAGCAGCAATCAGCCAAAGTGCTGGCGATGAAACTGCCGGAAGTCTGATGAAGAAATCTTTTATTCCAGCGCCAGCGGTGCTGGGCATGCTCGGTGGCGGCCAGCTTGGCCGCTATTTCGTTATGGCGGCACATGAACTGGGTTATCAGGTTTGGGTGCTGGATCCGGATGCAGATAGCCCGGCGGGTCGCATCGCTGATCGCCATTTGTGTGCCGATTACGATGACAGCACTGCCTTGGCCGAATTGGCCAAAGGGTGCGCAGCGGTAACAACGGAATTTGAAAACGTGCCTGCCGAGACTTTGGCCGTTTTGGCTGAACGTCTGCCAGTGCATCCATCAGCCGCCGCGGTATCGGTATGCCAGGATCGGATCGCTGAGAAAACCTTTTTGAAGGTTCATGGCTTGCCTCATGGGCCGTTTACAGAAATTAACACTATCGAAGATTTGCGTAACGCACCAAAACATCTTTTCCCCGGCATTCTGAAAGCAGCGCGTCTGGGCTACGATGGCAAAGGGCAGGCCGTTGTCGAAGATCGAGCGGCTGCTGAAAGTGCCTGGGTTTCTTTGGGATCAGTGCGTTGCATTCTTGAAGCCAAATTGCCACTCGATTATGAAATTTCTGTGGTGCTGGCGCGAGGGCAGGATGGCAGTGTTAAAGCATTTCCATCGGCAGAAAACCGCCATCGCAATGGCATTCTCGATGTGAGTATCGTCCCGGCTTGGGGCTCACAATGTTTAGCTGATACGGCCTGTGAAGTTGCAGAAAAGCTGGCGGGTTGCCTTGGCTATGTGGGTACCTTGGGGGTGGAATTTTTTGTGAGCCGTGGCCAGCTCGTCGTTAACGAAATGGCACCGCGACCGCACAATAGTGGTCATTACACCCTGGATGCCTGTGCAACGAATCAGTTTCAGCAGCAAGTACGGGCGCTCTGTGGATTGCCTTTGGGTGAGGCGCGTGCGCACTCCGCGGCTGTGATGGTGAACTTGCTGGGTGACTTATGGTTCGCTGATGGTGAGCAACGTGAGCCTGATTGGAATGGTTTGTTGGCTATTCCAGGGCTTTCTTTGCACCTCTACGGCAAGGAATCGCCGCGCGCCGGTCGTAAGATGGGGCACTTCACGATCATCGGGCAAGATTCGAAGCTCGTGTATGAGCAGGCCTTGAAGGCGCGTGCAATTCTAGGTTTGCCTGATGCCTGAGATTGCTGCCGGCCCGGTTGCAATTGCCCGTGCCGTTGAATTGCTTCGGGGCGGCAGTCTTGTGGGCCTACCTACTGAAACCGTATATGGTTTGGCAGCAGATGCTAATAATCCCGAAGCCGTAAGCAAAATATTTGCGGCCAAAGGGCGCCCGGCGGATCACCCCTTGATTGTGCATTTGGGTGCCGATGATTTGATGCCTAACTACGCCCGGGATATACGAGAGGACGCATGGACATTGGCAGAGGCGTTTTGGCCCGGGCCGTTAACATTGATTCTAAAAAAGGCCGCAGGAGTGCCCGATTGTGTCACTGGCGGTCAGGACACCGTTGGCATTAGAGTGCCTGCGCATCCTGTCGCGTTGCAATTGTTGCGTGCATTTGCCGATAAAAATCCATCGGGCGGTGGTGTAGCTGCACCTTCGGCTAATAAATTTGGACGAATCAGCCCCACGACGGCAGCACATGTGGCAGTTGAGCTGGGTGAATCAGTCCCACTGATTCTGGATGGAGGCGATTGCCTGGTTGGCATCGAGTCGACCATCGTTGATCTCTCGCGAGGTACGCCGGTTATTTTGCGCCCAGGCGCGATTACCGCGGCGCAGATTGAACTGGTCTTGGGTAAACCTGTTGTGGCAGCAAGTGCCGTGCAAAGCACACTGCACAATACGCCGCGCGTATCGGGTAGCCTGGCATCACACTATGCACCACGAACACCGCTGACCGTGTTGTCTCTTGAATCAATTGAAGCGCAGTTAGCTGCAGGTCATTGTGCAGTTATCGTGCGCGACAGCAAGGCACTACCTGAAATAATGCGACATCACGCCGATGTGGTGGTGTTGGCTGATCACCCCACGTCTTATGCCCACGACTTTTATCGTGTCTTGCGAGCATTGGATGAAAAAGGCTATCTCAACATTTATGTGCAGGTGCTGCCAGCCAATGATGATTGGCTTGCGGTGCGTGATCGTTTGGGGCGTGCCGCCTGTCGCTAATTTTTAAAGTGGCGTGAACGATTAGGTCAGCGCCTTGAGCGCTACTACCTGATCGAGAATCGGTTGTGGTATCTGATCTGGTTGAGCGAGTAGGTGATGAATCAACTTGAGGTTTTCATCAAAGTCCGCACTTTCTGGCCATCCAGCAATGGGAGGCGTTCCGCCTTCTTCAGCCGGAAACAGAATCTCTGCATTGCCGTTTTTAAAGCCCATGAGTTCAGGGCGGCGACGTGGGTTAGCAAAAGCTTCCCCTTCCGTTCCACGGAGTAGTATGGCATGCGCATGCTGAGCTGCAAGCAGGGAAGTCATGCGGACAAGATATTCCGGGTGGGTGACGTTAACCACGCGAATGGACTGCCCGGGGCAGGGATCCAGCAGTTTGCAGAGCGTGTGTGCGGTATTGCGTACGCCTAAGCGACTACGCAAGTTAAGAAGTGCGTTCAGTCCCGGGTTCAGCTGTTCGATATCCAGTAAAGCAATACCCGTTTCATTAAGCTGTGTTTGAGCCTGAGCTATCGATTCCGATAGGGGAATCCCAAAAGCCTTGAAGAGCGGGAAGGGGTTTTCACGATTATCAAAGTCATGTCGTCCGTGAACTAACACGCTAAGACCTGCGTTGTTGAGGAGCTTGGCTAACAAAGGTAGAAGATTGGGCTGACGACGAACACCGTTATAGGTAGGCAATATGACGACTGGTGAACCGTTTACAACCTGAAGCGTGCGCGTGGTGCACTGCATTGCCTTACAGAACCCTATTAATTCCTCGTCAGATTCACTCTTAACCCGTAAAGCGATAAGAATGGCACCGAGCTCAAGATCAGGCACGACACCCTGAAGCATCGCTGTAAAAAGCATTTCCGCGTCTTCGGCCGAGAGGGAGCGGGCACCTTTGGCGCCACGGCCAATTTCTTTGATAAGGTTGGGTAGATTCATACACTTATACAGTAGTCACTCATATGCTTAGATATCCAAAACATGTGGATTCTGAGCCACTAGATGCGTGTTGGGGAAATGCTGAACTTCTCCAGGCCATCCATTTGCTGGAGCGCTTGGGCCAGATTCGCCATATCAGGCTTAACTCGTGGACGTGTTGTTGCTGTGTAGGACCAGAACTGGCGGTTTTTGCCCAGGCTAATCGAGATGGTGTCTGTGCCTACAGTGAATCCGTTAGCCTCGCCCAGTTGTTTCAGTGTTTCAGCATTGGGGTGCCCATGGAGGTTGAAGCTCAATTCAAATAAGTAACGTTTACGCCGCGGTAGCCACCGTTCAAGTTGCAACACAATCGTCATGCTGAAGGCGCATAACACCGCCAAGGCAATCCCTGCTGCATAAAATCCCAGGCCTATTAATATGCCGATTGCGGCAGCCGTCCAGATGGATGCAGCCGTTGATAAACCAGAAATCGAATGACCTTCCCGAATGATGACGCCTGCGCCCAGAAAGCCAATCCCTGTAACAATGCCTTGAATCACTCTTGACGGGCCATCTGCGGTAATGCTGTTGATGTTTTGTCCGCCAAACCAGAGTTCTGGATAGCCAAAAATAGCCACGATGCCCGTGGATGCCATGCAAACGAGCGAAAAAGTACGCATACCTGCTGCACGGCCATGGTAAGAGCGTTCATAGCCCACCAGCATGCCCAACAACATGGAGCCAACTAAGTGCATAAGCAGCACAAAGTTGACTTCAAGGGCTTTGGGAGACCAGAAGTTGAGTAGTAGCTCGTGCGTTAAGTGGGGCATGATTGTCTACGGACCCTCAAAAGCATTTAAATTAAACAAAGTAGATGTGGGAAATTTGCTGCAGTGAAATATAATACGCAACTTGTTGATTATACGGCTTGAACTTGCCTATATCCGCTTTGGATGCAAGGCATTGTCGTTCCTAGTTGTGATGTCTTAAGGACACCCGGTTTTGCCGGCCTGTCATGGGAGAGTATTTTGGATTTAACGGCGTTAGATTTATCGCGAATTCAGTTTGCCTTTGTGGTGACATTCCACATTATCTTTCCATCCTTTACGATAGGTTTGGCCGCTTGGCTGGCCGTTCTGGAATGGCGCAATCAGGCAACCGGCAACCCGGTTTATCGCAAGCTTTTTGACTTCTGGGTCAAGATTTTTGCTGTCTCCTTTGGGATGGGCGTGGTATCTGGGATTGTCATGGCTTTCCAGTTTGGCACGAACTGGAGTGTTCTGAGTGAAAAGACAGGGCCGATTCAGGGCCCGCTGCTCGGATATGAGTCCTTTACCGCTTTTATTCTTGAAGCCACCTTCCTTGGCGTTGTGCTATTTGGTCGGAACAAAGTGTCGCCGCGTGCTTTTTTAACATCTTGTGTGCTGGTGGCTCTGGGTACAACGCTGTCGTCTTTTTGGATTATGGCGAATAACAGTTGGATGCAGGTTCCAGTGGGCCATGCAGTAGATGCAACCGGTCGTATTATTCCTACCGACTGGCAGCAGATTATCGGTGGCCATGTGTTTCTAACACGCTGGTTGCATATGCTGCTGGCTGCCTACCTTACTACGGCCACCGTTGTTGCTGCGACCGGCGCCTGGTACACACTGAAAGGCCTTTACAAGACAACAGCTCGAGCCATGCTGATTTGGGGTATGGGTTTGATGGCAGTCTTCACGCCAATCCAGATGGGCTTTGGTCACTTGGCGGGTGAGATTATCCGTGACTACCAGCCAGGCAAATTTGCTGCCGTTGAAGGCCGTTGGGAAAGCGGTACCCGCGCCCCATTAATTGTTGCGGCATGGCCAGATAACAAGGCAGAGAAGAATAGCTTTGAGATCAGCATTCCTGTTATTGGTAGCGTGGTGGATTCGGGCAATCCCGACTCTTACCAGCGCGGTATCAAGGATGTGCCTGCTGACGAACGCGCACCATTCCTGGTACCGTTTTACGGCTTCCGCATCATGGTGGGTTTGTCGCTGCTCATGCTCTTTATTGGTTGGTACGGCAGCTGGCACAATTATCGTAATAGCATCGAGAAGTCTCGCTGGTTCCTGAATGTGGCCGCTATCTCCTTCCCGATAGGCTGGATTTGCGTGCTGGCCGGTTGGTATACCGCGGAAGTGGGGCGTCAGCCTTGGGTCGTTACTGGCTTGTTGCGTACTTCCGATGCAGTAACCCCATCGCTCACTTTTAATCATGCCTTGACCAGCCTCACGCTGTATGTCGTTGTCTATCTGATTATTTACAGTTTTGGTTTGCGTTATATCTGGAATCTTTTCAAGAAGGGTCCGTCTAATGATGGCCCGAATACTGCGGAGGCCGTATGAGTCTAGAGTCTATGAGCCCTTGGCTTCCCTACTTCTGGGCAGGTCTAATTGCTTTTTCCATCCTTGTTTACATTATTGTGGATGGTTACGATTTTGGCGCGGCCATGCTGTTTGCAACCGCTAAAACGGACGAAGAACGCAATACCGTGGTTGGTGCCATTGCCCCTTTCTGGGATGGCAATGAAACCTGGTTGATTATTGTGGGTGCCTGCCTGTTTGGTGCATTCCCGGCGATTTACGCCATTTTTCTATCGGCCTTTTATCTACCGGTCGTGTTGTTGCTGGTGGGGCTGATTTTCCGGGGTGTGGCATTCGAGTTTCGTGAGCAGGCGCTTAAGGCCAGAGGTATGTGGGAGTGGGGGTTCGTGATCGGTTCGGCTGTCGCAACGATCGTACAGGGTGCGGCTATTGGTACCATGATCATGGGGCTTCCGATTGATGGCACCACCTATGTTGGTGATGGGTGGGACTGGTTGGCGCCATTTCCAGTACTTTGCGGCGTTGGTTTGGTCTTGGGCTACAGCATGCTGGGCGCCGGTTGGTTGATTCTTAAAACCGAAGGCGCAGTTGCGAAACGCGCCCGTGCGCAGCTGCGTGGATTGTCGATAGCCTTCTGCGTCTTTGTGCTGGTTGCGTTCCTGATTACGCAAGGCGTCGATCTACCGGTACGTCATGCCTGGGAAAAGGCACCGCTATGGCACTGGATTGCACCGGCATTGGGTTTTGTAGGGCTGCTGGGGGCTTTTCGCACGAGCCGTCATGATTGCCCACATGAACGCGCACCGTTTGCCTGGTGCATGCTGATCATTGCTTCGGCGTTTGCATCGCTGGCGCTTTCATTCTGGCCATATATGATGCCCTATTCACTGACGATCGAAGAGGCGGCAGCGCCGGCTGTATCGCTGCAATTCATGTTCTGGGGTGCGATTGTGATGTTCCCGCTGGTGGTGTTTTACTTCCTGCGTGTGTATCACATGTTCTCTGGTAAAACCGATCCAGTCGGTTACGGCACGAATAACTGATCAGGTGTCATGCAAAGAAATGGCCACCCTAGGGTGGCCATTTCTTTTTAAGCGGGTGAGACTTAGGCTTTCTTAACGAAGCATGCTTTCAGCATAATGTTGCCGAAGTCTGATTTGCAGTCGAGTTCGTGATCGCCTTCAACAATGCGAATGCTTTTGATCTTGGTACCTACCTTCATCGTGCTCGAAGAGCCTTTTAGCTTGAGGTCCTTGATCAATACAACGCTGTCGCCATCGCTCAGTACATTGCCGTTAGCATCTTTGACAATATGTGGGCCGTCTTCTTCAGTGGCTTCGGCTTCCATTGGCCACTCGAAACCGCAGTCGGCGCAGACGAAATTAGAGCCATCTGGATAGGTGTTTTCAAGGGTGCATTGCGGGCAAGCTGGTGCGGACATAATCGTGACTCTTCGGAGGTATAAAACGTCATTGTACCGCTCGGCTGAAATAGTAGCCGTCCATCGCGATGACTAGATCATCGACACCGGCGTAGAAGCGTTCCGACTTTGGGTTATCGCCGGCGGCGCCCAAAGCGACAAAAAAAGGCATGAAGTGATCCTCTGTCGGATGTGCCTGGGCGGCATCGCTGGTGTTTTTTCGATAATCAATAAGTGCAGCACTGCTGCCTGACTCTAGTTGGGTATTTACCCAATCGGCAAAGCGTGTGACGTAATCCGGCGTGGGCAGATTGTTATGTACGCAGACCATGTAGTCGCGTAGGTTATGCGTGATGCTGCCGGTACCCATGATCAGAAAGCCTTGTTCGCTGAGCGGCTTGAGTGCTTGCCCGAGTGCATAGTGATAGGCTGGGCCGGCGTGTGCCTTGATGGAAAGTGGAATGACCGGAATATCAGCTGTCGGGTACATCATGCGTAGCGGCACCCAGGCGCCGTGGTCGAGTCCACGATGTGCATCGATACGTGGTGCGTAACCAGCAGTTTTAAGACAGTCGGCGACATGTTGAGCCAATGCGGGGTTACTGTGTGCCGGATATTTCAGGGTATAGAGTTCACTGGGGAACCCACCGAAGTCGTAGATGGTTTCAAGATCGGCAGCGCTGCCCATGGTGGGTTCCCGTGTTTCCCAGTGCGGGCTAACGACGATGATGGCTTTAGGTCGCTCAATCCTCTGGGCGAGCGCCACCAGTGCCGCACCGGCCTCACCCGGACGCAGGGCGAAAGTCGGTGCGCCATGAGGAACGAACAGCGTGGGCAGCGTCATGCCGATTAGCCTTTGAACTGATGGGTGATCTGGGCGATACGCTCACCATAGAGGCGTGCGGTTTCCAGGTCGCCTTGTGCCACTTCATCGGCCGAAGCATCGGAAGGCGTCTGCATCATGGCGCCAGCGAACGAACCGACATAGTTAATGTCGTTGCGTTGTGCTGCTTTGCTGTTAGACGGCATGAGACCCGTGCCGACCCAGATGCCGCTGTGCTGCATAGCCAAGGTGATGAAGTAATGAATAGTCGAGTGCTTGTCGCCATTCATGGTGGCCGAGTTGGTGAAGCCGCCAAAGATTTTGTCTCTCCATTGCTGACCAAACCAGGGCTTGGAGGAGGCATCGGCAAATTTCTTGAACTGCCAGCTTACGGTCCCCATGTAGGTGGGCGAGCCAAAGATGATGGCATCGGCGGCCTCGAGTTTGCCCCAGTCTTCGCCGGTGATATCACCTTCGGCGTTGATGGCGATCAGTTCAGCCCCCGCGCCTTTAGCGATGGCTTCTGCTTGTTTGACAGTATGGCCGTAGCCACTGTGATAGACGACAACGATTTTGCTCATGGTGTTCTCCGTTGAGGGTGTTTGGTTGGTGGTTACTGAAGGGGTAAATCAAAAACAAGGACTTCGGCGTGTTGAGCATTGGCTAGTGTGACGGCCGTTTCATCACGCAGCATCAGCGCATCGCCGGCAATAAGCGGTTCGCCGTTGATGGTGATGGTGCCACGAGCGATGTGCACATAAGCCATACGATCTGCGGCAAGCGGGTGTGTGGCTGATTCGGTACCATCGAACAAACCGGCGTAAAGGCGCGTGTCGATATGAATGGTGACCGCGCCTTGTGCACCATCAGGCGCAGCAACGAGGCGCAGTTTGCCGCGTTTTTCGGCGGGATCAAACGCAGTCTGCTCGTAGGAAGGCGGGAGATTCTTCTCGTCCGGCATGATCCAGATTTGCAACAGATGGCAGGTGTCGGCAGAGTGCCGGTTGAATTCACTGTGGAAGACACCGGTGCCTGCGGACATGCGCTGTACATCGTTCGGCCGAATCACTTCCTGGTGCCCCATACTATCCTGATGTGTGAGTTCACCTTCCAGAATGTAGGTGACGATCTCCATATCCTTGTGCGGGTGCATCCCGAAACCGGTGCCGGCTGCAACCCAGTCTTCGTTGATCACGCGTAGCGGACCGAAATGCATGTGATTGCGGTCGAAATAATCTGCGAAAGAAAAGCTGTGGAACGAGCGCAACCACCCGTGGTCGGCATGGCCCCGTTCATTGGCAGGTCGTTTGATCAACATAGTGACTCTCCTTGATGGTCGTACTTTAGTCCGTCGGCTGGGGATGTGGCTTTTAACAATTGATGGCATCATTCAAATAATTTGAACTATTGGGCTATCTATGCAACGTTCCCCGCTGACCCCTGAATTACTGGAAATGGTGAGTTTGATAGCCAGAAGTGGCAGTTTTGCCGCAGCTGCCCGTGCATTGGGTAAAGTGCCCTCAGCAGTGACCTACAGTATTCGGCAATTAGAAGAACAGCTTGATGTGTTGTTGTTTGATCGCCGTTCTCGGCAGGCCCGCCTGACACCTGCAGGCGCAGAGTTGGTTCAGGAGGGTGAGCGATTATTAGCCGAGTTGGAAACGGTAGGGCAACGAATCAAGCGCGTGGCTACAGGCTGGGAGCCTGTGTTGAATATTGCCGTAGATAGCATCATTGATGAATCAACGGTGCTGGATCTGATTGGGGAATTTTTGGCGCTAAAGCCACCGACGCGAATTAAATTAGCACGTGAAACCTTGTCCGGTACATGGGAGGCTTTAGTCAGTTCTCGCGCAGATTTGGCCATTGGTGTGGCTGATCAACCGGCGCCGCCCGCCGGTATCCAGAGTGCACCGCTGGGTGAGATTCCCTTTCTTTTTGTCGTTGCGCCGGATCACCCACTGGCTGATGTCACCGGCACCATTACCGATGAACTATTGATGCCTTATCGGATGATTGCTTTAGCCGATAGCGCACAGCAAATGACACCAATGACGATTGGCTTGTTGCCTGGGCAGGATGTGCTTACGGTGCCATCCATGGCATTGAAGATTGAGGCGCAGATTCGTGGGTTGGGTTGCGGATATTTGCCAGAACCCTTGATTCGCAACGAATTAAAGGCTGGGCGATTAGTCGAGAAGTTACGTATGCCACAGCGTCGACCGGCGCATTTGTCTTACGCGTGGCGGGTAGGCGGGCGAGAGCCCGGTCCGGCGCAACGATGGTGGCTCGAACGTCTGGCTAACCCACGTGCTCAAAATGCGCTGATAGGTATTAATTGATCTAAGATCTGTCTATCAATAGATGCATCAGTACCTTGTTGTTTAAACCGGAGGGCTGAAGTGAACGATGTTCATAGTAAACCGATTGAAACGCGTATTGATTGGCTTTCTGCTTTAGCAGCGCGTCACGGCGATGATTATCGTAGTCCTGAAGCGGTATTGGCGAGGGCACGATATCAGAGTCAGCATCCAACAGCGATTGCCGTCCTTAAATGCATGGATGGCCGCATTAATATTCCGGTAGCAACGGGTACACCCATCGGCTTACTCATGCCATTTCGTAATCTGGGTGGGCGCTTTGATTTGGGGTGGCCGCATCTGGGGGAGGTCGTTACCCAGTACGTTATGGATAGAGTGCATGAGGGGCGTCAGGTTTTGTTCCTGGTGACATACCATTTTTCACGGGGGGATCATCACCGGGGCTGTGCCGGTTTCGGCTATGACCAACAGGCAGCAGTTGAGCATACACAGGAAATTAAGCAGCAGATTTCAACGATTTTTGGCGCGGCGCATGGCACGGTATATCCGCTAGTTTGCGGTTTCGAAACGGATGAAGATGCGCTGGTCTTGCATGGTGACAATGGACAGATCCTTCGGGTTGCCGATCTCGAAGTATGTGATCCGGCAGCGTTGAGCGCTAGGCTTGCTACGTTGCTTCCCGATATGCCTAGCGCTATGCGCGAAGATTTGTTGCCCCTTGTGGAGGGGAACTTCAAACATGTGGCAGCAATCAGAGCGCAAGCGAAGTTAGGACTTCGTCAGCTTGATATCGAGCACCGGGAGTGGATGATTTGTCTGGGGCGCGGTTTTGACTTTCTACACACGCCAAATCTGGCGTTGATTATCGGGCCCTATAGTCCGAATCTCGCTGAACCGATTATTAAAGCGGCTGGGATTATTGAAGCCAACATGATGGCTGGGCGTATTCCTGACGATGGTTTTTTATTGCTGTCTTCAGTGCCTTACGAGGCCATCGGTGTAGATCAGGCCCGTGCAGCACTTAAAGCCCATTTCCTGTCAGAATTTGCTCATGCAGTGATCGAAGAGGCTTATCCGGCGCTCGCTAAGAAAATGATTCGTCGAACCGCTATCCTGGATTGGCAAGGCCGACGTCTTAGTTGGCTGTAAGCCGTTTATTCCGGGATTTCATCGTAAGAGGTGGCGAGGCCATCGATCATTTGACGCAAAGCCTGGCGTGCCTGAGCTTCACTACATCCGAGTAACAGGGCGTCGTCTAGTGTTTCCTGAGCAAGATTGCGCAACTCTGCGAAGTTCTCATTAAGAACCTTGATTTTTTCAACGCATGAGACGGGGGCACCGCTTGGTTTGCGCCAGGTAGGAAAGTGACTCATGCTCGCATTCTAACCTAGGGCATTAAATCAGTTGCATCGGCCGCTTATATATATAGTGGTATAATGAACGCTTAGAAAGTACCCCAAAAGAACAGGTGACACTGTGGCCATAAAAAAACCTAAAACTGAAGAAGCTTTGTCTGTGCAGGAAACTCGGGCAGCGAATGCCGCCGTGTTGGATTTGGACTGGATGCGTAGTCAGGCGGCGCAGGTGGTGTCTTTGCTTAAAGTGATTGGCAATCCGGATCGTCTGTTGTTACTTTGCCAGATGTTGCAAGGTGAATATTCGGTCGGGGAGCTCGAAGAGCTACTGGATATTCAGCAACCCACGTTATCCCAACAGCTGGGTGTGCTACGTAATGAAGGCCTGGTGGCTACCCGTCGGGATGGCAAATATATTTACTATCGTGTGTCGCACCCGCATGTGCAGGTCATTTTGGAAGTATTGCATCAGCTCTATTGTTCTGCACCGTCACAGACCAATTCGAAGCTTGCCAGCAATAAGGGTTGCAATTAATGAGTATTGATTGGCAGGCATTTACGCTTTACGCGGCAGCATCCGCGTTAATCGGCGGGTTTATGATTGGCTTAGCGGCAGTCTGGTTGGCTTGGGCCAACGGACGCATTGCGGGTATCAGCGGTATTTTGGGACATGTCGTTGAGTTAGTGGTTCAGCAAAAACGAGAACCATTTGGTTGGCGTTTGGCTTTCCTGGTCGGGCTGATCGGTGCGCCCGTTGTCTGGATGTTGTTCGCAGCATTGCCAACTACCGTTCAGCAGACGGGTTCTGTAGGCCTTGTCGTGGGCGGTGTTCTGGTAGGACTCGGTACACGTTATGCTAACGGCTGTACCAGTGGTCATGGGATCTGTGGTTTGTCCCGTTTTTCGCTGCGTTCACTGATTGCCGTTTGTAGTTTCATGGGTTCCGCTGTGATAACGGTATACCTTATACGCCATCTGCTGGGGGCATCGGCGTGAACCGAGGCATGCAATGGGTCACTGCAGGTCTGGCTGGTTTGTTGCTAGGCATGGGGCTGATTTTGTCGGGGATGGCCAATCCGGCTAAGGTGATTGGTTTTCTCGATGTGGCAGGCCCCTGGGATCCTTCCCTTGGCTTAGTCATGGGGGGCGGCTTGGTTGTTGGCAGCATAGGTTTTGCGCTGCTCAAAAAACAGCCGAAGACGCTAACGGGTGAACCGCTTAACCTTCCGACAAGCCGTAAAATTGATTTGAGACTTGTTCTAGGGTCAGTCCTGTTTGGCATTGGCTGGGGCATTACCGGCATTTGCCCTGGCCCCGGGTTAGTCCTGCTGGGCGCTGGCATTCCAGAGGGGATTATCTATATCGCCAGTTTGCTAGCTGGCATGACACTCTATAGTCTGATTGAAAAGCTGCGTCACAGCGCGTAGGTAAGTTTGACGTGTGGGGCGGGCTTGGCTAGACTCGCAGCTCTTCAATACCCCCAACTGAATTTGGAGTCAGACTATGAGCGACAACAATAATCCCGTACTGGCCCTCATCGATGAACAGGTGAAAGGTCACCCGGTTGTCCTTTATATGAAGGGCACCCCGCAGTTTCCACAGTGTGGCTTTTCTCAGCGCGCCTGTAAGTTGCTGCGTGAATGTGGTGTAAGCAGTTTTTACAGCGTCAACGTGCTGGAAAACTCTGAAGTGCGTGAAGGCGTTAAAGTCTATGCGAACTGGCCGACAATTCCACAGCTGTACGTTAACGGCGAATTTATCGGCGGTAGCGACATCATGATGGAAATGTATCAGGCAGGCGAACTGCAAGCCTTGCTGGAAAACCTGAAGAACTAAAGGCGCTTAAACGTCGAGAGCGCCTCCGGTATTACCCGAGGCGTTTCTTGGCGCGCTCTATGGCGGCTTTAACCTGAGCGGGTGCTGTGCCGCCAATGTGGTTACGGGCTGCCAGCGAACCATCGATTGTCAGGGCATGCACGACATCGGCTTCGATCAGCGGTGAGAACACCTGCAGTTCGGTCAGCGTTAGATCTGCCAGATCCACCCCTTTGCTTTCAGCAGCCTTCACGGCCAAGCCAACAGCTTCGTGCGCTGCACGGAATGGTAAACCCTTGCGTACGAGGTAGTCGGCCAGATCCGTTGCTGTGGCAAACCCTTGTAGAAGCGCGGCCGCCATAGGTTCTGGGCGTACGGTAATGCCTGGCACCAGATCAACGAAGATGCGTAATGTATCGGTCAGCGTGTCTGCCGCGTCAAACAACGGTTCTTTGTCTTCCTGGTTGTCCTTGTTATAGGCCAGCGGTTGACCTTTCATCAGAACCAGCAGCGTGTTGAGATCGCCAATAACGCGACCGGTTTTGCCACGTGCCAGTTCAGGCACATCCGGGTTTTTCTTTTGCGGCATGATCGATGAGCCAGTGCAGAAGCGGTCTGCCAGCATCACAAAGCCAAAACGTGGCGTCATCCACAGTACCAGCTCTTCCGAAAAGCGCGAGAGGTGGATCATGGCCAGTGAGGCAGCTGCACAGAACTCGATCGCGAAGTCGCGATCCGAAACGGCATCTAGCGAGTTCTCGCAAACGGCTTCGAAACCGAGTTGCTCGGCAACAAAGTGACGATCAATCGGATACGTTGTGCCGGCGAGTGCGGCGCTGCCCAGCGGTAAACGGTTCACACGGCGGCGCAGATCGGTCAGGCGTTCAGCGTCACGTGCCAGCATCTCTACATAGGCCATCAGGTGGTGGCCAAAAGTAACGGGTTGTGCAACCTGCAAATGTGTAAACCCCGGCATTGGCGTTGCTGCGTGCTGTTCAGCCAGAGTCACCAACGCCATTTGCAAACGCTTGAACAGTTCGATCAGTGTATCGATGCTGTCGCGCAACCAGAGACGAATGTCGGTAGCAACCTGATCATTGCGAGAACGACCGGTATGCAAACGCTTGCCGGCGTCGCCGACTAGGCTAGTCAGGCGGTGTTCGATGTTGAGGTGCACATCTTCCAGATCTAAAGACCAGGTGAAGGCACCACTTTCGATTTCGCCCAGAATCTGCGCCATACCGCGTTCAATATCTGCCAGATCCTGTGCGTTGATAATGCTCTGTTTGGCCAGCATGCGGGCATGAGCCAGTGAGCCACGAATATCCTGCTGCCAGAGACGTTGATCAAAATCAACGGAAGCCGTATATCGTTTAACGAGCTCCGACATGGGTTCGTCAAAACGCCCGGCCCAAGTGTAAGGGGTCGAGGTAGAGGTCTTTTCGTTGGCTGACATGGCAGAAGAGTGTGTAGTGGCTACAAACCCCACATTATAAGGGAGTCCACGTGCTAGCATTACATTCATTCAGGGTAATCGTGCCCTTGGCTTTTGTGAAACCGCTTTATGTCAGAACCTTTGATTATCGCCTCCCGCGAATCGCGCCTTGCTATGTGGCAGGCAGAGCATGTGCAACGCCTTTTGCAAACTCAAAATCCAACGCGGGATGTGCAGATTCTGGGCATGACAACACGGGGTGATCAGATTCTGGATCGCCCTCTGGCTGCCATTGGTGGGAAGGGTCTTTTTATCAAGGAACTGGAAGTGGCCATGGCTGAAGGTCGGGCAGATCTGGCCGTTCATTCGATGAAAGATGTGCCAATGGATATGCCGGAAGGCTTTGTGCTGGCCGCCATTAGTGAACGCGAAGACCCGCGGGATGCCTTTGTTAGTCCAAAATACGAGTCGCTGGCTGCCTTGCCGGAGGGTGCCATCGTAGGCACATCCAGTTTGCGCCGTGAAGCCCAGCTTCGGGCACGTTTTCCGAAATTAATCATCAAGCCACTACGCGGCAATCTTGATACGCGTTTACGCAAACTGGATGACGGCGAGTTTGACGCCATCATTCTGGCAGCAGCGGGTTTGGTACGTTTAGGATTGGCTGATCGGATCCGTGCACGGATCGATCCAGCGGATATGCTGCCGGCACCAGGGCAAGGGGCATTGGGCATTGAAATTTGTGACGGCCAGCCAGACATGCAACGTATTGCTGATGGACTCGCTGATGAAGCCACATCAGCCTGTGTGCGTGCCGAGCGCGCCTTTTCTCGCCGTCTGGGCGGTAGTTGCCATTTGCCTATTGCCGGCTTTGCGGTGAGTGAATCGAACCAACAGTTCTGGTTGCGCGGTTTAGTGGCTTCGATTGATGGTACCCAGATCGTATCTGGTGAATGCCGAGGCGACTGGGCAGAAGCAGAAACTCTGGGCGTTGCCCTAGCAGAAAGCCTGTTGGCGCAGGGTGCAGATGTGCTGATTTGCCAGGTTAACGCCGGATAACCATGCCGCAGCCGCTGACTGGTCCTCTAGTCGGGCAGCATATTCTGGTCACGCGGCCGGCGGGACAAGCTGCATCGCTGATGGCAGGCATAGAGCAATTAGGTGGGCGCGCTACGCATATTCCTTTTTTGGCAATTAAGACAGCTTTTGATCTGAGTGATCTCGAAAACATTGCTGAGCACTTGGCCGGTTATCGAGCATGTCTTTTTGTGAGTGCTAATGCAGTACATTCAGCGTGGCCCCTATTAACGGGGCATCAACCTTGGCCAGAATGTCTCGCAGCCGCAGTCGTTGGCCCGGGAACGGCCCGCGTATTACGCCAATTAGGGGTGCGCCAAGTTTTGCAGCCAGAAGTACAGTTTGACAGTGAGGGTTTGCTGTCGCTGCCGTTTTTCGCAACCGAGCATTGCCAAGGAAGCACTTTTGCATTGATTCGGGGTGAGGGTGGCAGAGATTTGCTGGCCCGGACATTGCGTGAACGGGGGGCTCAGGTTGATGAGGCAGGCGTATACGAGCGCTCGTTAGCTTCGGAAGCAATCACGACCGTAGCTCAACTGATGGCAGTAGATAAGCCTTCAGCCATGATCGTCACAAGTAGCGAGTCGCTACAGCGATTTATGGCATCAGCACCTGAAGTACTTGCCCAAGCCCTGTATCGGCTAAATGTTATCGTTCCCCACGAACGCATTGCTCAAGCTGCAATCAGCCTCGGGTATAAAAATGTGGTCGTTTGCGCTGGTGGGGATGAAGGTATTCTCAGATTTCTGCAATCGTATAATCAAGAATCGTTAACCGACGAGCCTGGAATGGAAGTGCTATGACTGATGTCCAAGATGCTGATCACTTAAAAATTGACCCGAAGCAAACTAACAAGAAACGCGCGCCACGCAGCCGTCGCTGGGTTGTGTTTGTTCTGGCTTTGCTGGTTCTGGGTGTGGCTGGCCAGCAAGTATGGGCGCTACGGCTCTGGGAAGGGTTGAATCGGGAAGAAACAACAGTCGTAACGGTTGATAGCAGGCTTGCAGCGCTGGAATCGGCATTAACCAACCAGCAACAAATGCGTCAGGAAATTGAATCGTTGCGTCAGACGCTTCAACAAGAGCGCAATTTACTGCAACTAGATCGGATCGAAGAGCGTGTTGATGCTGGATGGCAGCTCTGGGTTGCAACCGGTGATAGCAAAGTGCTGGTGAATGCGCTTAAAGAGGGTCAAAGTGCGCTAACTAATGATCCAACATCAGCAGCCCAAGCCTTGCGACTGGCCATGGCTCGAGATCAGGCAGAGATTAAGTCTCAACAAATGACTGATCTGCGCGAGAGCATCGAGCAGCTTGATGGCGTGATTGCCAGCATCAATCAAATGCCGTTGGTACAGGATCGTCGTTTGCCCCAGACCGAGTCTGTGCCCTATGAGGCGCCAGCGGTATCCTCAGCGGACACCCTTATGGATAAAGCGCGTCTGGTGGTGGCAGGCATCGTTGAAGAACTCTGGCAGTCCATCCGGGGCATGGTACGTGTTCAGCGGCTGGATCGTGCTGAGACAGCGCTGATTGCTCCCGAGCAACGGGTATTTTTGCAACAGGGTTTGCGCTTGCTTCTTCTGGATGCGCGCCATGCATTAGTTCAGCGTAATACGGCAATCTATCAGCAGACACTGAGCCAGGCGCGTCTCTGGATCGAGAAATACTGTGATGGAAGCAATGCCCTCGTTAAGACTGATTTATCAATACTGCAGCGTCTGGCCGCGTTGAATATCGAGCCATCGGCGCTGAGTCTTGATGCAACGCGTACCGCTTTGGCGGCAGCTCGTGCTGCAGTATCAGGCGAACCATTGCCAGTAACAGATACGCCTGTGACAGAAGTGACCTCTCAGAGTGACGCCAAGTCCAAAGGAGCATCTGAATGAAAAAGTTGCTGGTTTGGGGGCTAGCGCTTGGAACGCTGGCGGTCGTTGTTGCTGATCTGATGCATCAGAATGATGGCTATGCCCTGATTGTCCTCTCGTCCTGGCGTATCGAGATGTCGCTGAATTTTCTTGTGTTGGCCGTCCTCAGCACGCTCCTGGTGGGTGCGTTTTTGCTTAAGCTGTTGCAAGGAACTTTGCGATTGCCGGGGCGGATTGCGCGTTACCGAGCCTTGCGCCGGCAGCGTAAGGGGGAGCAGACATTTCTGTCGTCATTGCGGCTGTTACTGGAAGGGCATTTTGAGGCATCAATTAAGGCAGCCGAACGCTCGCGCAAACTGGGCTTTGCTACGGGCTATGCAGATATGCTGGCGGCGCGCGCGGCTCAGGGTCTGGATGACCAGGATAGAGCCGCTGTCTGGCTTGGTCGTGTAGATGCTGATGATCGTGCATTAGTTGCCGCACGTTTGCAGCAGGAAGCCGAGATGCTGGTTGCGCGTCGTCAGTTTGATGCAGCGTTGCAAGTGCTCATCTTGGCGCAGCACGAAGTTAAACCGCCTAGAAGCACGGCAAGTTTGCGTACTGAACTTCGAGCGCTGCTCGGTACAGAACGCTGGGAGGACGTGTTATTACAAGTGCGTTCGTTGCGCCCCAGAGATGGCTTGTCTCAGAACTTTTTGGCGAGCTGCCGCCGTCAGGCACATCTGGGTAACCTGAGGCACTATCGTAGTGATCAGGAGCGTTTTGTCATGTATCTGGTTCAAGTGCCACACAGTGAATGTGATGCTGATTTGCTAGATGCTGCGGATACGATGTTGAGCCGTATGGTGGCAGATCAATGGACAACCAAGGCGCGCGATTTTATTGAGACGCAGAAAATTCGCTAAGCATTTAATGATCGGTGCATGGGGTAAGTTTGGCTCGATTTCGAGCGCTTGCGCTATGAGAGCCGGGCTTGCCCCGTGTGCCGAGCCTGCGCAATAGCGTGTACTAAGCCAGCCAGTCCTGATGCGGTAGAAAGTCGGTATATAGAGCAGCTTCCGGTGAACCAGCTTCCGGCTGCCAGTCGTAGCGCCACTTCACGATGGGGGGCATCGACATCAGAATCGATTCGGTCCGGCCGCCTGACTGAAGACCAAACAGTGTGCCCCTGTCGAATACCAGATTAAATTCTACGTAGCGGCCACGGCGATAGGCCTGGAAGTCGCGTTCGCGTTCACCCCATGGAATATCTCTACGTCGTTCCAATAATGGGGCATAGGCTGAGACGAAGGCATCGCCTACCGAACGCGTTAACGCAAAGCTGGCATCAAAACCGGGTTCGTTCAGGTCATCGTAAAAGATCCCGCCAACACCTCGCGCTTCATTGCGGTGTTTCAGGAAGAAGTATTGATCACACCAAGCTTTAAAGCTCGGATAGTACACATCACCATGCGAGGCCAAAGCGTCACGACACGTTTCGTGAAAATGCACAGCATCTTCGCGAAAACCGTAATAAGGCGTTAAGTCCATGCCGCCGCCAAACCAGAAAACAGGGTCTGCATCTGGCTGGTCTTTGGGTGGGTGCGCGACAAAGTAACGCACATTCATGTGCGCTGTAGGGCAATAGGGGTTGCGCGGATGCATGACCAGAGAAACGCCCATGGCTTCGTACGGTCTCCCTGCGAGTTCTGCCCGATGAGCAGACGCCGAGGGTGGCAGCTGCTCGCCCATTACATGGGAAAAGTTCACGCCGCCGCGCTCTATGAGGTTGCCTTGTTCGATCAGACAGGACGTGCCACCGCCACCCGCAGGGCGCGTCCAGCTATCGCTTCGGAAGGCTTGTCCGTCTAGCGCTGATAAGGACTGGACAATCCGGGATTGGAGATCCTGGAGGTAGGTCTGGACTGCGGTGGAGCGTTCAGCGCCCGTCAGCATCTGCATGGCTAGGCCTGTTAACGATTAATGGCGCGGTAGCCAATGTCCTTGCGGTACTGCATACCATCAAACTGAATCGACGCTACCGCTTCATAAGCACGCTTCTGCGCCTGCGCTACGTTCTCGCCCAGTGCGGTAACGCACAAGACACGACCACCGTTCGTGACAACCTGGCCGTTTTCATCGGTGGTGCCCGCGTGGAACACATGGGCGTCTTCACCGGCTGAGTTACCAGCTGGCAGACCGTGAATAACGTCACCCTTGCGTGGCGTCTCTGGGTAGTTCGCTGCTGCCAGAACAATCCCTAGTGCTACACGGCTATCCCATTCCGTATTGGTTTTGTCGAGGGTGCCATCGATGGCATGCTCGAACATTTTGACGGCATCTGATTTCAAACGCATCATGATTGGCTGCGTTTCCGGGTCACCCATGCGGGCGTTGAACTCGAGTGTTTTTACCGAGCCGTCTTTGCCGATCATCAGGCCGGCGTAGAGGAAGCCCGTAAATGGAATGCCATCGGCTTCCATCCCGCGCACGGTCGGTAGAATGATGTCGCGCATCGCTTTTTCATGAACTTCCGGCGTTACTACGGGGGCGGGTGAGTAGGCACCCATGCCTCCTGTGTTCGGTCCGGTATCGCCATCGCCGATGCGTTTGTGATCCTGGCTTGTTGCCATCGGCAGGACATTTTTGCCGTCGACGAGAACGATGAAACTGGCTTCTTCCCCGTCAAGGAAGTCTTCAATGACCACACGGGCGCCAGCGCTGCCCAGTTTGTTACCAGAGAGCATGTCGTCAATAGCGGCATGTGCTTCAGCAAGATCCATAGCAACGACGACACCTTTACCAGCCGCGAGACCATCCGCTTTGATGACAATCGGCGCACCCTGGCGGTCTATGTACGCGTGCGCTGCGGTGGCGTCTGTGAATGTTTCGAAACCAGCGGTAGGAATCTTGTGGCGCGCCATAAAGCGCTTGGCAAAGTCTTTCGAACTTTCCAGTTGAGCGGCTGCTTTGGTTGGGCCAAAAATTTTCAGGCCACGCTCGCGGAATACATCAACGATTCCTGCGGCAAGTGGCGCCTCCGGCCCAACAACTGTCAGGTGGACTTTATTTTCGGCAGCAAAATCAGCCAGCGCATGAATGTCTGTGATGGGTAGGTTTTCGAGAGCGGCTTCGCGTGCCGTACCTGCATTGCCCGGGGCAACATAGACTTTTTGTACACCAGCAGATTGAGCCAGTTTCCAGGCGAGAGCGTGTTCACGACCACCGGAGCCAACAACGAGAATTTTCATGAAGCGATCCTGCGAATTAAATGGGTTAATGCCTACAGCGAATTATTTGAATGAGTACTTGGCCCACCAGAACAGGACGTTACCATTACCCTCACCACCGGGGATGTAAGCGACCTGAACATCTACTGGGCCATAACCCACTGTGGCCATTGGCAAAATGCCAGGCGTTGGTGCGTACCCGTTGATGTCTGAGCGCATGAATAGGAAAACGGTAGCGCCTATACCAATGCGCGATTGTTCATTGATCGGGTTCCACGTAGGTACCCAACCATAACCTGCCATATACATCGGTTGCGCGTGTGAATCCTGGAAGCCCATGACATACACGCCTTCCCAGTTGCCGCTTGCGTTATACCAGCCTTTGCCCAAGCCACCGCCGGCAGGGTATTCGGTATAGCTCGCACGCTTTTCAGGGCTGTAAGCATAAGGCAAATGGTAGCTCCAGAAGGGTACGTAGAGTTCTACATCGCCTTTGGTCCAGAGATCTGACAGGTGCTGTCCTGCCGTGTCCCAGGCAGAGGCGTACCAGGATTTGCTTTCAGTGCTTTCACTCGAGTTAGGCGAGCCTACAACGACCACACTTTGAGGTGTGCTGCTTGGAGCCGTCGTGCTTGATGGGCTATCTGCAGAAGTTGCGGCAGTGGCATCAGGCGCTTCGTCTGCAAAGGCAGGCGCACAGCTTAGGGACAGTGCTGTCAGAAGGGCGGTAATGAGGCGTGAACGATTCATGGCGGTGGCTACTGAATGGTTAATCTGAATTAGTGGCGGAAGTGGCGCGCACCGGTAACGACCATGGCCAGACCATGTTCGTCAGCAGCTGCGATGACCTCTTCGTCACGCATAGAACCGCCCGGTTGGATAACGGCTTTGGCACCAGCTTCTGCCAGTACATCAACGCCGTCACGGAACGGGAAGAACGCATCAGAGGCCACAACGGAGCCGGCCAAAGAGAGTTTGGCATTGGCTGCTTTGATGGCAGCGATACGGGTTGAGTCAACTCGGGACATCTGGCCGGCACCAACGCCGAGCGTCATGCCGTTACCGCAGAAGACTATAGCATTCGATTTAACGAATTTTGCAACGCGGTAAGCAAAAAGCAGATCGGCGATTTGCGAGGGGGTGGGCTGTACTTTGGTAACGACTTTGAGATCCGATGCCTGCACATTAAAAGCATCAGGCGTCTGTACGAGTAGTCCGCCACCAACGCGCTTCATTTCAAGTGCGTGATACACGGGGCTATCGCCTACGGGGAGCGGTACCGTCAGAACGCGCAGGTTGGCTTTGGCATTCAGCAGCGCCATAGCGGCAGCCGTAAATGCTGGTGCAATCAGCACCTCAACGAAATGCTTGCGTTCGTTCATGGCTTCAATTACATCGACATCAACGGTGCCGTTGAAAGCAATGATGCCGCCGAAAGCAGAGGTCGGATCGGTCTGGAAGGCCTTTTCATACGCCTTGAGCAGTTGCGTATCGACAGCGACACCGCATGGGTTGGCGTGTTTAACGATTACACAGGCGGGTTCGCGGAAAGTCTTTACACATTCCCAGGCCGCATCGGCATCGGCGATGTTGTTGTACGACAACTCTTTGCCACCATGCTGCGTGAAGTTGGCAATTGCGCCAGCGGTTGGGCTACTGTCTCGGTAGAAAGCAGCTTTTTGTAGTGGATTTTCGCCATAGCGCAATGTTTCGGCACGATCAAAAGCCAGTTGCAGATGGCTCGGGAAGATCGACGGCGCAGGGGCTGCTTCTGCCGGCTTGGTTTCGGCATCAGCATCCAGACCGGTCAGCCAGTTGGCGATGGCTGAGTCATAGCGTGCAGTATGTGTAAAAGCCTTCTTGGCTAAACCGAAACGGGTGCTTAGCGATAGCGCGCCATCGTTGGCCTTCATTTCTTCGATCAGGCTGTTGTAATCGACCGGATCAGTCACAATCGCAACGCCGTTATAGTTTTTGGCCGACGAACGCACCATGGCCGGGCCGCCGATATCGATGTTTTCGATGGCATCTTCCAGCGTTACACCTGCCCTGGCCACAGTCTCCCGGAACGGGTACAGATTGACGCAAACCAGATCGATCATCGGAATGCCATGTTGCTCAATCGTTGCCATGTGTGCAGCCAGATCGCGGCGCGCCAGAATGCCGCCGTGCACTTTCGGGTGCAGTGTTTTTACACGACCATCGAGCATTTCAGGGAAGCCAGTGTAATCACCTATTTCGGTGACGGCCAGACCTGCATCACGGAGTAGTTTTGCCGTGCCCCCGGTGGATAGCAGTGCAACGCCTTGGGCGTTGAGTGCTTTGGCGAACTCGAGAACGCCTGTTTTATCGGAAACGGAGAGTAGGGCCTGACGAATTTTCATGATGAGGATACGGTAGGTTCAAAGAAGAAAGTGTTTCAGAGCAGTCCGTGATCAGACAGCTTTTTGCGGAGCGTATTGCGGTTAATGCCCAGAATATGAGCGGCAACGGTTTGATTATTGCCTGCCTGGCGCATCACAATCTCAAGCATTGGGCGCTCTACACAGGTAAGCACCATGTCATAGACGGCGCTAGGCGATTCGCCATTGAGTTCGGTGAAATACTTTTCCAGCGCGGTGGTAACCGCTTGGGCTAATTCCGAAGGTTTCTGGGTGCTCATGCGGCCAGCTCCTCTTCGTTGCCATCGCTGCTGACGTCGTAGACCAGGTGTTCGTGACGTTGTCCCAGGCCGCTAAAAAAGTCATGCACCATAGCGCGCTGTTCAGTGACTGAATCCAGACGATTCATCTGGTGCCGGAATGCTGCAGAACCATTCAGACCTTTGGTGTACCAGGAGATATGTTTACGTGCCACGCGCACACCGGTTTCGGTGCCATAGAAACCATAAAGATCCTCTAGATGCTCCAGCAGTATCGACTGAATTTCCGAGACCGCAGGTGGTGCCAGTTTTTCGCCGGTCGCCAGATAGTGTTCGATTTCTCGGAAGATCCATGGGCGGCCCTGTGCGGCGCGGCCGATCATAACGCCATCGGCTCCAGTTTTTTCGAGTACGGCCTTGGCCTTTTCAGGGGTGGTGATATCTCCGTTAGCAATGACCGGAATCCGTGCCGCGGCCTTGACGGCGGCAATCGTATCGAATTCGGCTTCACCTCGGTATTGCTGACAGCGGGTACGACCATGCACGGCCAGTGCCCGGATACCGCTTTCTTCTGCGATCTTCAGGATCGCAGGCGCATTCTTATTGTCGACATTCCAACCGGTACGAATCTTTAGAGTGACCGGGGTGTCCGGTACAGCGCTCACAACGGTTGAAAGGATTTTGGCAACCAGGCTCTCATGTTGCAGCAGCGCAGAGCCGGCCATGACATTACAGACTTTCTTGGCCGGACAACCCATATTGATGTCTATGATCTGGGCGCCGCGATCCGCGTTGTATTTGGCGGCTTCCGCCATCATGGCCGGGTCGGCGCCAGCAATTTGTACCGAAATCGGGGCGACTTCGCCATCATGATTGGCGCGACGCTGGGTTTTTGCGCTGCCATAGAGCAAGGAATTGGAGGTCACCATTTCCGATACAGCCAGCCCCGCGCCCAGCTTTTTACAGAGCTGACGGAAAGGCCGATCGGTTACTCCTGCCATCGGAGCAACGAACAGATTGTTTCGAAGGTGATAACCGACAAAATCCATGACGGGAAGGCGTGAAGGAAAGCCTTGTATTATAACCCGAAATTGATAAATTTGCCTAAATTTTAGTCAGTTTTGTTGTGGCGCGATGCGCGTTAACGGGCTCGGGCCTCAAGGCCAGGCTCGTGCGCCCCAGATCATGCGGCGAGCCACGAAGTGGCGAAGCGGACTTACTAGATCTAAGGCACTCAAACCAATGCCGCGTACCGCATTCAACAGCGGTAATGGCGTCGAAAACGCACGCACAATGCCATCGGTGAATAACGCTGCACCGTAGCGATCCAGTTGTCGGCCACGGGCGTAGGGGGTGAGTGTATGGGCGGACCCGGGATCTAAGGCGTTGCGCAAATGCTGTGCGAGAAGGGCAGCATCGCGCAACCCGAGGTTAAAGCCCTGGCCGGATACCGGGTGTAGGGTTTGTGCCGCATTGCCGATCCAGAGTTCACGATTGTCCAGAGCGGGTTGGCGTAAGCGCAGCTTCAACGGGAAACTGGCGCGTGGGCCGACATCCGTAAAGCGTGTATGCGGGCCAATCGCGGACTTTATGCGTTGCAGAATGGCTGTGTCATCCAGTTGCAGTAAAGCTTCGGCCTCAGTTTCTGGCACGGTGTAAACCACGGAAACACGTTTGCCATTCAGCCCATCTACCGGCAACAGAGCTAACGGCCCTTGGGGTGTAAAGCGTTCCCAAGCCCGTTGCTGATGGCTTTCTGCCAGACCCGCCTCAAAAATGAGTGCGCGTTGACCGTAACCTCGGGCAATGACACCCGTGCTCTCATCAGGTGGTGTGCCTTCGGCATGAACGATAAGCCTTGTCCGAATCGTCCGGTCGCCGTACTGTAGTGCCCGGAAAAAAGAATCGCTATCAACGGGTTGCTCAACGATCTCGGCGCGGATATTGTCCTGGCAGGAAAGTTGTCCCGGGTTTCGAGTGATGGCCGCATGCAAGGCATTGTGCAGGCAGCGCATCAGTGCGCCATAACGTACAACGTAGCCGAGTGCGGGCAGGCGGTAATCTTTACGATCAATCAATGTACGGCCGAATCCGCCGTTCTGTGAAATATGAATCGTTTCAATCGGCGTACAGCGCCCATCGCCTTGGCCGGTAGGTGTGGGCCAGGCGTTCTCAGGCGCTAGCAGTTGGCGTGCGCCTTCGGAAAGCGCCAGTGCGCGTGGATCTGTCTGTCCGGCGTCCAGGTTGCGCTGTTCCAGAAGGAGTACGCGATGTCGTGTACCTGCTAATAAAAGCGCCAGCGTGCTGCCTACGGGGCCGGCACCCAGGATGACGATGTCGTATTCCTCGGTTGCACTTCCAGTGGGGGCGATCATGGCGTGTCGGACATCAGGCTTTCGATGTCAGCAATAGTTTTGGGGGCGTTCATGGTTGTTATATGGCAACCAGTATCGGTCACCACCACATCGTCCTCGATACGGATCCCGATGTTATGGAAAGTAGCGGGAACATTGTCGGCAGCGCGTACATAGAAGCCTGGCTCGATGGTCAGAGTCATTCCGCTTTGCAAGGAAACCCACTCGTTATCTTCGTGATACGGCCCGGCATCGTGCACATCCAGTCCAAGCCAATGGCTGGTTCGGTGCATATAGAAGCGGCGGAAATCTCCAGATTCAATCACGCTCTCGATGCTGCCGTTGCAGAGCTTCAGGTCAATCATGCCCTGAACCAGAACCTGAAGGGCTGCATCGTGTGGCGCATGGAAGGCTGCGCCCGGGCGGGTTGCTGCAATCGCCGCCTCTTGAGCGGCCAGCGTAATGGCATAGAGATCACGCTGGGCAGCATTGAATCGCCCATTAACAGGAAAGGTACGGGTAATGTCCGAGGCGTAGCCGCTCACTTCGCAACCGGCATCGATCAGGACTAAATCCCCATCGCGCAGCAGTTGGTTGTTGGCAGTGTAATGCAGGACACAGGCGTTGGCGCCGCCAGCAATAATGGCGGGGTACGAAGGCGGGTGGCCACCGGCCTGCAAAAAAGCGTACTGCAGTTCTGCGTCCAGTTGATACTCGTAAAGACCAGGTACGCATGCACGCATGGCCCGGCAATGTGCGTTGGCTGCAATGTCAGCGGCGCGTTGCATCAGTGCAAGTTCGCTGGCATCTTTATTGCGTCGCATGGGTTCTACCAGTGCGCGCCAGTCGGCAACCATGGTTGGTGCCTGTTTTCCAGCGCGAGACTGGGATCGTGCTTGTTCGAGCCAACGACCTGCGCGTGCATCCCATTCAGGGTTGGAACCTAGGCTATGCCAGAGCGTTTGTGCGCCGATTAGGTGCTCGCTAACGATGCGATCAAGATCTTCCAAGGCGTAGGCGGCATCGAAATGAAAGCGTTCACGGGCGGCGTCAGGGCCAAAGCGGAAGCCTTCCCAGAGTTCGCGTTCTTCATTCTTGGCGCGGCAAAACAACAGGCTCTGCGGATTGTCGGAAACTAGTAATACGAGTACGGCATCCGGCTCTTCAAAGCCGGTGAGGTACCAGAAATTGCTATCGAAGCGAAAAGGGTGGTGCGTATCCCGGTTGCGAATCAGCTCCGTTGAGGTGGGAATGATCGCCACGCCACGTCCTTTTTTATGCATTTCCACGAGTAGCTGTTGTCGACGATGCACGAAAGGTGCTGCGTCAAAAGCTTTCGGAGCTAAAGGAGCAAGTGGCAGGGGGAGCGAACGGATGTCAGGCATCATGCAGGCTTATTAACAGGATAACTGATCATACCCTTGCTGAGGGCTTATAGGGGCTGGGTTGCACGCAATTCGGCATCTAGCGCCGCAAGCCGGTCGGGTGTGCCAACGTCTTCCCAGCGCCCGGTATGGTGTTCACCGCTGACGCGGTGGTCAGCCATGGCAGCACGTAGCAATGGCGCGAGCTTTGCAGCCGAGCCCACTGTTAGTCCTTTAAACAGGCTGGGACGGTAAAAACCGATGCCGGCAAAGGTGAGTGCAGACACGTCCTCAATTTTGTCGGAGACACGATTGTTCTGTAGTGTAAAGTCGCCAGTAGGATGCTGTGGCGGGTTATTGACCAGCACCAGGTGTGCCAGATTCGTGTCGCGCATCGTGACCTGCGCAATAGGCCAATCGCAGTAGATGTCACCATTAATGACTAAAAAGGGCGCATCGCCTCCATCGTCTAGGTGCTGTAGCGCCTGACAAATACCACCGGCGGTTTCCAGAGCGCCGACAGGTTCCGGCGACCAGGTAATCGACAGACCCCATTCTGAGCCGTTACCCAAGCGGGATAACAGTTGCTCGCCCAGGTGTGCATGGTTAATAACGATGTCTTTGATCCCTGCGGCGGCCAGGCGCTCCAGGTGATAAACAATGAGCGGTTTACCTGCTGCGGGCAGCAAAGGTTTGGGGCAATGATCGGTGAGGGGACGCATACGTTCGCCTCGACCGGCAGCCAGAATCATTGCGCGCATGGTCTGGCCTTAGAAAGTGTAGCCAATCTGAAGATCGCGTGGCGATAGGCGTTCGAGTATAGGCACCAGCGGGCGCAATTCAGCATAACGCTCGGCGGTGCGATAGGCGTAATTAAAGAAACGCGGCAGATCTTCCAGATAATGGCCTTTGCTATCCCGGTAGTTCAGACGGCAGAAAATACCCAGAACCTTTAAGTGACGCTGTAGCCCCATAAATTCGTAGGCACGCCAGAAGTCGCCAAAGTCAGGATGAACCGGTAGGCCGGCTTTGCGAGCTTGTTCCCAGTAACGAATCACCCAATCCAGTTCGCGCTCTTCGTCCCAGGAGATAAAGGCATCGCGGAATAGCGACACCACATCATAAGTAATCGGGCCATAAACCGCATCCTGGAAGTCCAAAATGGCGGGGGTGGACGGATCATCCGTCAACATCATGTTACGTGGCATGTAGTCGCGGTGAACAAAGACCTGGGGTTGAGCCAGGGCGGATGCCACAAGAGCTTCCATTACGCCATCGAGCCAGCTCTGTTCTTTTTCCGTCAGTTCGATACCGGCGTGCCGTGTGATACACCACTCCGGAAATAGTGCTAACTCACGACGAAGCAGGGCCTCATCATAAGTGGGCAAAATGTCTGCTTTGGAGCTGGCTTGCCACTGCACCAGTGTCTTGATTGCGCCCCGCATGAGGGTATCTGCAGTTTTTGTATCGGCTGCATGCAGCGTTTTCAGATAGCCGCTGCTGCCCAGGTCGTTCAGCAAGAGATAGCCATTGGTCGGGTCTGCCGCCAGAATTTTAGGGGCCACTAGGTCGGCATCCGCCATGAGGCCGGCAATCTGGATAAAGGGGCGCACATCTTCTTTGTCCGGTGGGGCGTCCATCAGAATGGCCGTCTCGCCACCGGGCCATGTCGCCCGGAAGTAACGGCGAAAACTGGCATCTGCAGAAGCGGGGGTCAGGACGGGCGTGCCCGGATAGAGTTGGCTTTGGGTGGCAAATTCGGTGCCGGAAAGCAGGCGGGCGTCAATTGTCGAGTTCATGGGGGCAGAGGGTAGCCGAAAGGCGTCTTTGAAGGGTAAAAATGCTAGAATTGACAGTATTTTACCTTGTGCAGGCAAGTGGCTGAAATTTGCTCCTTTGCGTGCCTATCTGGAACTGATCGTTGTTTATTGTTGTGCCTTCCCGTTTACCCACATTTCCCCGCGAATTTCTGACCTATGGCGCACCAGCGCCTATGGGCGTGCGCTTGCCGCTGGCTGTCTGGGTGGCAACACTGGGTTTGGGCGGAGCCGCATTGATGGTCAGCTCGCCGGTGTTTGCCCAAAGCAGTGCGACGCCCGTGCGGATGGAGCCGTTACTCGTGGATCCGGCCTTGCTGGGTGGCGCGCCAGCGACACCTTCTTCAGGTGCGGCGGCACTGGGCGGTATGCCTAGTCCTGGTCCTGGCCCTGTCAGCAAGAAGGGCGTGCCTAAAAGAGTTGTGCAACAGCCGATTATTCAGGCGCCGGCACAACCTGTGGTTGCAGAAGCGGCGCCGGTTGCTGAAACATCAGCCCCGACAACTGCTCCAGTACCGGCAAAATCAAGCAAGGTGGCTGCAGCACCCGTCAAATCAGAGCCGGCACCAGAGCCAGTAGCTCCCGAACCCGGTCCAGCGCCTGCGCCATCTCCAACCCCGGCTCCGGCGCCTTCAGCGCCTAGCGCTCCAAGCGCACCGCGGACACCTGCGCCAACGCAGCCGGTTGCCGAAGCAACGACCAAACCTCAATCGCCTGCGTTGGCCAAAGATCAGACCGAACTTCTGGCCGATGTTATTACGGGTCGTAATGATCTCGAGCTCACGGCGACGGGCAATGCCGAATTGCGCCGCGATGGCACGATTCTTAATGCGGATCGTATTGTTTACAGCATCGTTGAAGACAATGTGGATGCGCAAGGCAATGTCCTTTACCGGGATCCGGCGCAAGGAACAACCATGGCCGGCACGGATGCCGATATCGTCGTGGCAGCCAGAACCGGTTATATCAATAACGCTAATTACGAAATTCGCCAGAAAAAGCAGATTGCACAGGTTAACCAGGGGCCGTGGTCGTTTAATGCACCGCCCCTTGGTGCAACACCGACCGCTAGCGCTGGTGCGGCTGTTCCGATGGGGGGCACCAACGTGCCTACCTATGGCGTTGCGGCCAGTTCGACATTAACGCAGCAGCCCGGGCAGCAGACAGCGATCAATGAAGCGGTCGCAAGCGGTGCTGATGCAGAAACACAAGCGCAGACAGCAAGCATGGGTGGCACGGCTTTCTTGCCGGGACAGACGCCGCTGGCAAAGATTGTCGAGACGATGTCTCATGGGCAGGCAGCGCGCATTAACCTCGAAGGCGAAAATCGCTATCGGGCAGAGGATGCGACTTACACCACCTGTCCGGCGGGCGATAGCGGCTGGTATGCCCGTGCGTCTACCTATCATCTGGATTATGAACAGAACGAAGGAAGCGCAACCAATTCGTTGCTTTACTTCCAGAACGTGCCTTTCCTCTACATGCCGTACGCCTTTTTTCCGTTGGATCGTGGGCGGCATTCGGGTTTTCTCGCGCCTAGCCTAGGTTCTTCGAAACTGAATGGCTTTCAGACGATCGTTCCGTATTACTTCAATTTGGCGCCTAACTACGATGCAACTTTTGCACCGGCCATCTATGGCAAGCGTGGCGTCTCGTTTAATACTGAGATGCGTTACCTTGGTAATGCTGGTCAGAGTCCGGTACCGACCTACACCGGCAAAGACGCGTTCAACTACATGCCCAACGATCGCCTGATGAATCGTGATCGTTGGAGCTTTCTGTCGCAGCACCAACAGCAGTTTAATCACATCCTGCCCGGTCTTTCTGGTGCGTGGGATCTGCAGGGCGTTTCAGATTCCTACTACTTCACTGATTTGAATAACTCTCTGGCGGCGATGTCGCAGTCTTATCTGCCACGTACGGGTCGGGTTAATTATGCGGCCCCTACCTGGAATGCGTCTGTTGTGGCGCAGGGTTATCAGACGCTTAACTTCAACCCAAGCAACCCTGTGGCAACACCTTACCAGTTGCTGCCACAAGTAAACTTTGCCATGAATCGTTCTCTGCTTAATGCAGCAGGGTTTAGCAATGTGCGCTTGAATGAGAACGATGAGCTTGAAGTGCTATCGAGTAATGGCATGTTTGATCAACCAGCGCGTATGGATGCATTGGTTTCGGCTAATAGCTCCTACTTCACCAACCAGACGCAATCCTATGTGCAGGGCAATCGCCTCTGGGCCTATCCGCAGTTTGTCACCAGCTGGCAAGCCCCGGGCATCTATGTCACACCTAAAGCAGGTGTGCATTACACACAATACAATACCAATGCGGGTCAGCTAACCAGTTCGGGTAGTAGTACCACGGGTATTAATTCGGACGCGGCCTCCCGTACATTGCCGATTTTGTCTTTAGATTCGGGAATGATTTTTGATCGGAAGACTGAATATTTTGGCCGCACGTTAAATCAGACGCTTGAGCCACGTTTGTACTATTTATATGTGCCATACCGTAATCAGACTAATCTGCCTTTGTTTGATACCGGTATCGCTGATGTGAGCTATGCGCAAATGTTCAGCGAGAACATCTTTACTGGCTGGGACCGCGTTTCTAATGCTAATCAGGTCACTGCGGCTTTGTCGAGCCGTTACTCAATGGATAAGACGGGCCAGCAATTAATGGGCTTTAGCGTTGGCCAGCGTGTTTTCTTCCAGCCTCAGCAAGTTAATCTGTACTCTGCGACGCCGACTAGCAGCTACGGTAGTAACGACTACTTTGCGCAAGCTAATGGCATGGTGGCACCGTACACATCGATAAACGGTTTTGCGCAGGTTAGCCCGTATTCCCAAGCAAACCCTAATAGCAATAGTACGAAGGCGAATCGTATCAATCGTGCCAGCATTGGCGGCCGTTTCCAGCCAAGCCGTGAGAATGTGCTCAACTACGCTTATCGTTATCAGAACCAGGATTACATTCCAAGTTCGACGAATTCGGGCATGAGTGCTACCGCCGTCATGCAGAACGATGTGAGTGCAGCCTGGAAAATCTGGGGGCCTTTGCGCGCGGTAGGTCGTTATACCTACTCCGCTGTGCAGTCATCACAGATCGAAAGTCTTGCGGGCATTGAGTACAACGCTTCCTGTTGGACTGCGCGCGCCGTTTATCACCGTGCGATGACCTATAGTTCGACACAGACGCCATTCCTTAACACCAGTTTTTTTGTGCAGCTGGAACTCAAGGGTATGGGTAGTATTGGCTCCAGCCCATTGGACGTATTGCGTCGCAACGTACCTAATTACACCCGAACCTCGGATGCGGCTTTCATGCCGCCGATGACAGACCCTTATTATTGATCGATCGCAGAACATGAAGATGCTCAATCGTTTCAAAACTGTGGTTGCCGTAACCTTTTCGGCAGCGTTAATGGTCGGGGTGAGTCACGCTGCACCAGCTAATCCGGCACCTGTGCAAAGATCATCACAGCCACAAACGCTAGACCGTATTGTGGCTGTAGTAAACGATGGGGTCATCACACAGAACCAGCTCAATTCACGGGTGCGCTCGGCCACCTCTCAATTGCATCGCCAGAAAGTACAGCTTCCCCCGCAGGAGATTTTGCGTCAGCAGGTGCTCGATCAGATGATTACCGAACGGGCGCAAGTTCAAACGGCAAAAGAAGCAGGCATTCAGGTTGATGACTCGGATCTGGAACAGGCACTGGTTCGCGTAGCTGCCAACCAGAAAATGACGCCGCAGCAGATGCGCCAGGTTGTTGAGAAAGATGGCATTGCCTGGCCAGATTTCCGGGAAGAGATTCGTAGTCAGATGATGATCGCCCGTGTACGGGAACGGGAAGTCGATGCCCGGGTGAATGTGTCGCCAGGAGAAGTGGATAATTTCCTCGCCAACCAGGCGGCCACAGGTGCTGGTGAAGAGGTGCATTTGGCACACATTGTTATTCGTATTCCCGAAGGTGCTTCGCCAGAAACACTGAATAAGTTGCGCCTGAAAGCAGTCTCTATAGATGAGCAGGCAAAGTCTGGCCGAGATTTCGGGCAGCTCGCTGCAACGTATTCTGAATCTAATGACGCCATGCAGGGCGGCGACCTCGGTTTCCGTCCATTGGACAGCTTGCCTCAGGTGATGAGCTCGGCGATTGCTAATCTCAAACCGGGTCAGGTGAGTGACGTGGTGCGGAGCCCCAGTGGGTTTCACATCGTCAAATTGATCGCGCGTAAAGGCGGTAGCGCTTTGCCACAGATTCAACAGACCCATGCACGCCACATTCTGATCAAGGTAACCGAAGTGACTTCCGAAGCCGAGGCGCGTCAGAAAATTAACCAGGTGCATAGCCGTCTGAAAAATGGTGAAGACTTCGCCGCGCTCGCCAAGCTTTACTCCCAGGATGGATCCGCCCAGAAGGGTGGGGATCTGGGTTGGCTGTATCCTGGTGACACCGTACCAGCATTTGATCAGGCAATGAATGCACTCAAAATAGGCGAAATCAGTAATCCGGTCCAATCACAGTTCGGGTTCCACATCATTCAGGTACTGGAGCGTCGCACAACAGACGTCTCTCAAGAACGACAACGTCAGCGTGCCACTATGGCATTGCGTCAGCGCAAACTGGAAGAGGCCAATCAGGAGTGGATCCGTCAGGTTAGAGATCGTGCCTATGTCGAGATCCGTCTGGATGATCAATGACCTCCGCACGTCTTGCCATTACTTCGGGTGAGCCAGCAGGGATAGGCCCCGATTTGTGTCTGCGCTTGGCGGAGCGTGCCTGGGCGGATGAGTTAGTAGTGCTTTGCGATCAACAATTGCTCGCAACACGTGCGGCCGAAATAGGGATTCAAGTGCGCTTTCGTGCTTATGATCCTGCGCAACCGATAACGCCATCGCAGCTCGGTGAAATTACCGTATGTGACATTAAGAGCCATGTGCCTGTGGTCACGGGCATGTTGAACCCGGCCAATAGTGAGTACGTGATCGCGCTGTTAGATCGCGCTATTGCTGGGTGTAGATCAAACGAATTTGCAGCCATGGTCACAGCGCCTTTGCACAAGGGTGTGATTAATGAAGCAGGGCGTTCATTCACCGGCCATACCGAATACTTAGCGGAGCAGACTGACACACCGCTGGTAGTGATGATGCTGGCTGGGGATACGCCACATGGCCCGCTGCGCGTTGCACTGGCCACAACCCATTTGCCGTTGTCAGCGGTGCCCGCCGCAGTTACGACAGAAACCTTAAGCGCCGTCATACGTATTCTAGATCATGACCTGCGTGCCAAGTTTGGTCTGTCTGCCCCCCGGATACTGGTGGCAGGCCTTAACCCGCACGCCGGAGAGGGTGGCCACATGGGGCATGAAGAAATCGATACGATCATTCCCACCCTGGAAAAGCTACGTGCAGAGGGTATGCATCTGATGGGGCCATTGCCTGCCGATACCCTGTTTACACCAAGAGTATTGCCACAGGGGGACGCTGTCCTCGCCATGTATCACGATCAGGGTCTAGCCCCGCTCAAATACGCCACCTTTGGGCAGGGCATTAACATCACGCTGGGTTTGCCGATTATTCGTACCTCGGTAGATCATGGCACAGCTTTGGATCTGGCCGGTCATCGACTGGACGGCGCTGAGCCGGTAGCAGATCCGGGCAGTCTTTATGCTGCGGTGACTTTAGCTGCGCAACTGTCCAGAAAGCAGGCGTCATGAATCGCTCATCCAGCAAAACTGCTAGCAAACTGGCACAGGAAACGGGTCACAAAGCCCGTAAGCGTTTTGGGCAGAATTTTCTGATCGATCAAGGCATTATTCATGGCATCGTCGATGCGGTGAACCCTCGACCCGGTGAGCGGGTGGTTGAAATTGGCCCTGGTCTCGGGGCGCTGACACAACCATTGCTGGAGCGTGCTGGCCATCTGCATGTGGTTGAGCTGGATCGCGACCTCATTGCGCGTCTTGAGAAAAAATACACGCGGGAGCAGATGACGATCCATGCAGGTGATGCGCTGGCATTTGATTTCTCGACGCTCGGTCCCGAGCTCAGAGTGGTGGGTAACCTGCCTTACAACATCTCTACGCCGATTCTGTTTCATCTGCTGGATAAGGTCGAGGCCATTCGTGATATTCACGTAATGCTGCAAAAAGAAGTGGTCGATCGCATGGTGGCACCACCGGGCCATTCGGATCGCAGTCGCCTCTCTGTCATGCTGCAGCGCTACTGTTATCTGGAACCCTTGCTGGATGTGCCGCCGGAGTCATTCGATCCAGCACCTAAGGTTAATTCGGCTGTAGTGCGCATGATGCCACGACCTATCGCCGACCGCTTGCCGGTGGACGAAGTCGCTTTGCGCAATGTTGTGAATGCCGCTTTCTCGCAGCGTCGTAAGATGGTCAGAAACACACTCAAACCATTGATGAGCAGTGAGCAGATCGAAGCTGCTGGGGTTGACCCTACAGAACGTGCCGAACAGCTTAGCGAAGCAGACTTCGTTGCGCTGGCTAAGCAGCTCGCCTGATTAACCGTTAAATGTTGCGATCACCGGCGTGTGATCGGACGGGCGTTCCAGAACGCGCGGTGATTTGTCGATCACGCATTCAGTACAACGTTCGGCCAGTGGTGCGCTGGCAAGAATATGATCAATGCGCAAACCGAAATTACGGCGAAATGCATTCATTCGGTAGTCCCACCAGGAAAAGCTTTTCTCCGCCTGCTCGAATTTACGAAAGACGTCGGTTAAGCCCAGCGCTACTAGCGCAGCAAAGGCCTCACGTTCCGGTGGCGATACATGAATGGCTTCCTTCCAGTCCGGGTGCGCATCGGCATCGGTAGGCGCAATGTTGTAATCGCCAATCACGCACAGCTCGGGATGTGCATTTAACTCGCTACGTAGCCACGCGGTTAAGTGCGACAACCAATCGAGCTTATAGGCAAACTTCTCACTGCCAGGTGTTTGGCCATTGGGGAAGTAGCTATTGACGACACGCACGCCGTTAATGGTGGCGGCTATGATGCGCTGTTGCGGATCATCATAGCCGGGTATCCCCCGCTGCACATCAGTAGCGGATTCTCGGGATAGTAATGCAACACCATTGTAGGTTTTCTGGCCGGCAAATACGGCGTGGTAACCGGCTTCCTCAATAGCTTCCAACGGGAATTTTGCATCCTCACACTTCAGTTCCTGCAGGCCCACAACATCCGGTTTGGCAGCGCTTAGCCAATCCAGTAGGTGTGGCAGGCGAACATTAAGCGAGTTGACATTCCAAGTGGCGATTTTCATAGTTATCAGAAGGGGATTAGTGGCGGGCGTCAGATTCAGGCGCAGTAAAAACCCAATCTGCCTGTAAGGTCGTTTGTGCCAGTGCCATATGTAATCGAGCACGCCAGCGCATGGCACCACTAACGCAAACGGGAATACTACCCGTGCCGGTCCATTGACCATCAGGCTGCTGCTCGAGCGTTACCCGAATCAGACCCATATCCATGCTGTCACCTGAGAGGTCGATCCATACCGCTTCGGGTTTGTTGGTCGACAGTATCCGCTCTGGCGGTGTTAGCGTGAATGAGAGTGGGGCGCTGACTGGGATTGGGCGTGGCGTAACACTGAACGTCCAGGGTGCTTCCGATGCCACAGGGGTGATGATGGAGAGTGAGCAGGCGCTACGATTCAGATCACAAGGGGGTGGTGTAATCTGTGTTGCAAGTGGCTCATTCGTAACCAGGCTCACTAACTGCGGCTTATAGATGTGCGATAGCGCGAGAGATAGGCCGAGCAGAATCATCCCGGCCACCTGCCATAAACGACGTTTGGTTTTCCAGATACCCGACATTTTAGGTTTCGTCTTTCGTTGTTTCATGGGGGTGCGCGCGATGCTGGTTTCTAAGCAGCACCATCAGCGCACCTTCCCCGCCATCGACCGGTTTTGCCTGGCAGTACGCCAGTACCTCATGGCGTTGTATTAACCAGTTGCGTGTGAGTGTTCGTAACACAGCCACTTGTCCCGGTGATCGTAATCCACGACCCGTCACCACACGCACGCAGCGCTGTCCTTGAAGCAAGCATCGACTCAGAAACTTTGATAGTGCTTCGCGGGCGGCATCACGTGTATGGCCATGCAGATCAATTTCGTTCTGAACGACCCAGCGACCGCGGCGTAAGTCGCGTAATACCTGCATCGATACGCCGCGGTGCAGATAGGTGGGTTCGTCACCCCCCTCTAATCGATCAGCCAACTGAATCGGTGCATGAATAAGTTCATGCAGAACGGCTTGGTCATCCAGATGGCGTTGTCGTGCCACAGGACGGGGCGGTTTTGGTGCGAGATCCGCTCGCGGGCTTGCCTTGAGCGGATTTGCATCAGATACATGAGCAAGAAACAGGGCTTGTTCTTCCTCGGTCAGCTTTGCCGGCATGGTGACGTACCGGTCAACCATCAAAAGTTTTAAGCGGCTGGCGTCCAGGCCTTTAGTGCCACATCAAGGCCTTGCGCCAGGCTATCGAGGAAACGTTCTGCATCCAGGGCAGCCATACAACCGGTGCCGGCCGAGGTAATCGCCTGGCGGTAATTGTGATCCTGCACATCACCTGCGGCAAAAACGCCCGGTACGCTCGTGGCCGTGGCAAAACCGTTATTGCCCATGCGGGTGATGAGGTAACCGTTTTCCATATCAACCTGACCGGCGAACATGTCGGTATTAGGCTTGTGGCCAATCGCGATGAAGACGCCGCGTAGTTCCTTGTCTTTGGTCGAACCATCGGCAGCCTTGATACGTACGCCAGTCACGCCGGTGTTGTCGCCCAGTACTTCATCAAGGGTCGAATTCAGTTCCAGGGCAATCTTGCCTTCTTCAACGCGTTTGTAGAGTTTATCGACCATGATCTTTTCAGCGCGGAACTTCTCACGGCGGTGAATTAGCGTCACTTTGCTGGCAATGTTGGCGAGGTACAACGCTTCTTCCACAGCGGTGTTGCCGCCGCCAACAACCGCAACCTCTTGATTGCGATAGAAAAACCCATCACAGGTGGCGCAGGCAGAAACGCCGCGGCCGGCAAACTTCTCTTCTGATGGCAGGCCAAGGTACTGAGCCGAGGCGCCTGTGGCGATAATCAGGGCATCACAGGTGTAAGTGCCAGCATCGCCGACCAGTTCGAAGGGACGCTGACCCAGTTTAACGGTGTGGATATGATCAAACACCATTTCAGTCTCAAAACGGGCGGCATGCTGCTCGAAACGCGCCATCAGCTCTGGGCCCATCACGCCATTCACATCGGCAGGCCAGTTGTCGACTTCGGTCGTGGTCATGAGCTGGCCACCTTGCGCCAGGCCCGTAATCAGTACCGGTTTCAGGTTTGCGCGAGCCGCATAAATGGCCGAAGTGTAGCCGGCAGGCCCGGAACCAAGAATCAGCAGGGGGATATGACGGGCGTTGGCAGACATGAAAGCTCCTGGAAGTGGTGTGGCCCTTGTGAGGGAAGGCCGGAAAATCGTTAACTACAGGGATTATAATCGTTCCTTACGTCATCACCAGCCCGATACTGGGCATTCCATTTATTCATGACTCGACTTTTTAGCCGATCCCGATCAGTTACCCAGCGCATTGATGGCCCTCTGACGCTCCCGCAACGTATTAGAGCGTTGATGCAGGAAGCACGCTGGGCGGTGCTGGGTTTTGTAGCGCTTGTCGCAGTACTGGCTCTCTGGGGATTCAACCCCGCAGATCCTGCCTGGTCGCACTCTGGCCCAGCGGGACGAGTCACTAATCCAATGGGGCGATTCGGTGCGTGGATGGCCGATTTGTTGTTTTATCTCTTTGGTGGTGCAGCCTGGCTCTGGGCGCTACTACCGCTGGTACTTATTCTAATCGGCTGGTCAGAGCGTAAACGGGCACTGCGTGAAGCGGTTGAACCGGAAGTGCGCCCTCTCTGGCTGACGATGGGCGGTTTCTTAGCCCTACTGGTGTGCATGTCGACATTTGCCGCATTACGCTTTCATACGAGTGGCGGGAAGCTCCCCATGGGCCCCGGTGGTGTCGTCGGCGAAGGCTTTGCTACAGCGATTGGACAAGCATTTGGTTTTACCGGTGCGACATTGATTATTGCCTGCTTGCTGTTACTGAGCTGGCGTGTATTTAGTGGTCTGCCCTGGATGGTGCTTTTCGAGCGGACTGGCGCATTGATGGAGGGCGCTGTTGGCGGTGGGGGTCGTGCCGTAGAAAGCTGGCAGGACCGTCGTATCGGCAAGGAAGTTGCGCAGCAGCGCGAGGCAAAGGTCGAGTTAAAACGTGCGGAGCCCATGGAGCCGGTGTTTATTGAACCGGCAGCGCCTGTAGAAGTGCCGGTATCACGCAAGGCAGTTCAGCGTAAGGAACGTGAGAAGCAGGTGCCACTGTTTCCGGAAGCAGTTGTCGGCGGCACCTTGCCACCGCTCAGCCTGCTAGATCCGGCACAACCACCGACGGATATGCCTACCGATGAAACGCTGCAATTTACCTCGCGTCTCATTGAAACCCGTTTGGGTGATTTTGGCGTCGAAGTGAAAGTCATCGCCGCCTATCCTGGCCCAGTGGTTACCCGTTACGAAATCGAACCGGCTGTTGGCGTCAAAGGTGCACAGATCGTTAACCTGGCACGAGATCTGGCACGTGCGCTGGCACTGGTGTCCGTACGTGTGGTTGAAACCGTACCCGGTAAATCCTGCATGGCGCTGGAATTGCCAAATCCGAAACGCCAGACTGTGCGTCTTTCGGAAATCCTTTCCTCTCGCCCGTATCACAACATGAGTTCGCCCCTCACCGTGGCACTGGGTAAGGATATTGGTGGCGTACCCATCGTAGCCGATCTGGCCAAAATGCCGCATCTGCTGGTGGCCGGTACCACCGGCTCGGGTAAATCGGTGGGCGTTAATGCCATGATTCTCTCGATGCTCTACAAATCGGAACCGGACGCCGTGCGTCTGATTCTGGTAGACCCGAAGATGCTGGAACTGTCGATTTACGAAGGCATTCCGCATCTGCTGGCTCCCGTAGTGACCGATATGCGTCAGGCTGCAAACGCGCTGACCTGGTGCGTGGCGGAAATGGAACGCCGCTATAAGGTCATGTCTAAATTGGGCGTGCGTAATCTGGCGAGCGCCAATGAACATATCAAGGTGGCTGCCGAGAAGGGTGAGCCGATCCCTAATCCGCTGACGCTTACACCAGAAGCGCCTGAGCCGCTGCGCAGCATGCCGCACATCGTCGTGGTGATCGACGAGCTGGCAGATCTGATGATGGTGGCAGGCAAGAAAGTCGAAGAACTCATCGCCCGTCTGGCACAGAAGGCACGTGCATCGGGTATCCATCTGATTCTGGCCACGCAACGCCCGAGTGTCGATGTCATCACGGGTCTGATTAAAGCCAACATTCCAACGCGTATTGCCTTCCAGGTTTCCAGCAAGATCGATTCGCGCACCATCCTTGATCAGATGGGTGCAGAAGCGCTACTTGGTCAGGGTGACATGCTTTACCTGCCACCAGGTACTGGGTATCCACAGCGGGTACATGGCGCCTTTGTTGCTGATGAAGAAGTCCACCGTGTTGTGGATTACCTCAAATCAATAGGCGCACCCGAATACGAAGATGGGATTCTTACCGGCGCGACTGAAGGTGAAGGTGGCGAAGGCGAGGGTGGTGATAACGATGCCGAAGCCGATCCACTGTACGACCAGGCTGTTGAAATCGTGCTCAAGAATCGTCGTGCGTCTATCTCGCTGGTGCAACGCCATCTGCGTATCGGTTATAACCGCTCGGCCCGTTTGATTGAAGCCATGGAAAAAGCCGGACTAGTATCGACAATGGATGGCCGCGGTGGCCGTGAAGTATTGGCGCCTAACCGTGCCGGAGACGAGTAAGCGGCATGCATTTCAAAAAGTCTTCACTCGCATTGCTCGCAACGCTCTGTCTGATCTCGGGTTCTGCCTGGGCAGATAGCATCGCAGATCTTAAAAACTGGTTGCGTGAAACGCGCACCTTAAAGGCCGACTTTTCTCAGACATCGGCTGGCGGTATTGGCGGTGGCAAGAGTCAGGGCAATATGGCTATTAGTCGTCCCGGTAAATTCCGCTGGTCGATCAACAAACCCTACTCGCAACTCATGGTGGGTGATGGTAGCCGTATCTGGCTTTACGATCCGGAACTCAAACAGGTCATCGTCCGTAAATCAGAAAAAGCCCTGGGCGGCACGCCTGCAGCATTGCTGGCAGGGGATAACGATGCCGAGCAGCGCTTTACGTTCAAAGCAGATGGTGAGCACGCTGGAGCCGAATGGGTGATTGCCGAGCCCAAGCAGAATGACACCGGTTTTGTACGTATCCGTATTGGTCTGGCAGGGAATGAGCTCAAAGGCATGGTCCTGGAAGACAGCTTTGGCCAAGTCACTACATTGGCGTTTACCAATGTGGTGCGTAATGGGGATGCCCCGGCTAGCCTGTTCCGCTTTACGCCGCCTGCGGGCGCCGATGTGCTTAAGCAATAATCAGCATGGACCTTTTTGCCGACGCTGCGTCTCATGGTGCGCCATCGGCGTATGCACCGCTGCCAGAAAAGCTGCGGCCGCAAACGCTGGAAAGCGTGGTCGGGCAAATGCATCTGCTTGGGCCGGGTAAACCGCTACGTCTGGTACTAGAAAGTGGCAACCCGCACTCCATGATTTTCTGGGGGCCACCAGGCACCGGCAAAACCACCTTGGCCCGTCTGGTTGCAAGGCACTGTGATGCCGAATTTTTGGCCTTGTCCGCCGTGCTAGCCGGCGTTAAAGAAATTCGTGAAGCCATTAGCTTTGCCGAAAAGGCACGGCAGACAGGTCGTAGAACCATTCTGTTTGTCGATGAAGTCCATCGCTTCAATAAATCGCAGCAAGATGCCTTCTTGCCGCATGTGGAATCTGGTCTGGTGACCTTTATCGGCGCCACTACGGAGAATCCGTCGTTTGAAGTTAACGCAGCCTTGCTGTCACGCGCAGCAGTCTACGTATTGAAGTCACTGACCAGCGAAGAACTGGCCGAGCTTTTCGATCGCGCCATGGCAACGCTGCCAGAAGCTAAAATCAGCGACGAAGCACGCACACGTTTGATTGGTGTGGCGGATGGTGATGCGCGCAAACTCCTCAATCTCATCGAGCAGACACTCGCGGCAGCCAAGGCCAGTGGTATTGCAGAAATCAGCGGCGAGTTTGTGGCCAATACACTCGCCCAGAGTTTGCGCCGTTTCGATAAAGGCGGCGATGCCTTTTACGACCAGATCTCTGCATTGCATAAATCCGTACGCGGTTCCAATCCGGATGCCGCCTTGTACTGGTTTGTTCGTATGCTGGACGGCGGTGCAGACCCGCGCTATCTGGCACGACGTCTCGTGCGTATGGCCTGGGAAGATATCGGCCTGGCCGATCCCCGTGGTGCGCAGATTGCCCTGCAGGCTGCCGAAACCTATGAACGTTTGGGCTCACCCGAAGGGGAGCTGGCGCTGGCCAACGCTGTGCTTTATCTCGCAGCCACGGCCAAATCCGATGCGGCTTACCGCGCGTATAATCAGGCTCGAGCCTTCGTGCGGGAGGATGAGTCCCGCCCTGTGCCCATGAATCTGCGTAACGCCCCCACCCGTCTGATGAAAGAACTCGGACATGGCGAAGGTTATCGACATGCGCACGACGAAGTTGGCGGTTATGCCGCCGGCGCTAATTATTTTCCGGAGGGGATGCAGGATGTGTCCTGGTACCAGCCGGTGGAGCGTGGCTTAGAAGCCCGCATCAAAGAACGACTTGCCCAATTGAAAGAGTTAGACCGAAATGCTTGATATCCAGTTGCTCCGTACACAACCTGAAGAAATTGCTTGTCGCCTTGCTACGCGTGGCGATGCGATTGATTTTGCACCATTCAATGCGTTGGAAGCAGAGCGTAAAACGCTGCAGCAACGCACGCAGGATCTACAAGCCCAGCGCAATAGTCTGTCCAAGCAAATCGGCATCCTTAAAGGTAAAGGCGAAGATGCCACTGCCGTGCTGGCTGAGGTGGGCAAACTGGGTGACGATCTCAAAGCATCGGAAGCACGCCTGGCCGAGTTGCTTGAAGCCATGACGGCATTCACCTCGGCGCTACCGAATCTGCCAGGTGACGATGTGCCTGTTGGTGCCGACGAAAACGATAACGTAGAAATCAAACGCTGGGGCACTGTACCAACCTTTGATTTCGAAGTGAAAGATCACGTCGATATTGGGGCTGGTTTGAATGGCATGGATTTCGAAACGGCGACCAAATTAACGGGCTCGCGCTTTGTTGTGCTGCAGGGCCCGGTTGCCCGCCTGCATCGTGCGCTGGCCCAGTTCATGCTGGACACGCACACGGCTGACCATGGTTACACCGAGCTCTATGCTCCTTATATGGTTAACAGCGCCAGCCTTTATGGCACCGGCCAGCTGCCCAAGTTTGCCGAAGACCTGTTTCAAGTGCCGCGTGGCGAAGCAGAGCCGTATTACCTGATTCCTACCGCTGAAGTGCCGGTAACCAATATCGTGCGCGATACCATCACGCCGGCCGAGCAACTCCCGCTCAAGTGGGCTTGCCATACGCCATGCTTCCGTTCGGAAGCCGGTTCAGGTGGTCGGGATGTGCGTGGTCTCATCCGTCAGCACCAGTTCGAAAAGGTAGAGCTTGTTCAGGTCACCACGCCAGAGCAATCGGATCAGGCGCACGAAGATCTTACGCGCCATGCCGAAACCATTCTGGAAAAACTGGGTCTGCCGTATCGTCGCATCGTGCTATGCACTGGTGACATGGGCTTCTCATCGCAGAAGACTTACGACCTTGAAGTCTGGCTGCCAGCGCAGAACACCTATCGCGAAATTTCCAGCTGCTCCAATTTCGGTAGCTTCCAGGCGCGCCGCATGCAGGCACGTTTCCGCAATGCCCAAGGCAAGCCGGAATTAGCACACACGCTCAATGGTTCCGGCCTGGCAGTGGGCCGCACCCTGGTAGCCATTCTGGAAAACTATCAACAAGCCGATGGCAGCGTACGTGTACCTGAAGTACTGCAGCCTTATATGGGTGGCCTCAAGGTTTTGTCAGCGCAAGCCTGACCCTGATCCTGTTGCAGTTTTAGGGGCACTCACCCCGTAAGTACGGGTGGGTGCCGTCAGGCTAAAGCTAGTGGTCGCCGGGTAGCTGCGCGATAGAATCGCGTAGTACATGCGTACATTTTCCGCAGTGACTACTGCTTCGCCACCACGTATCTTGGTACCGCTCTTAGTCTGGCCGAGCAGTGGGAGCGTCTTCTTCAAATCTGCCCACGAATCAGGATTCAGATTCTGACTCTTGGCCATACTACGGGCCGCATTGATCTGCGCTGGACCCACGTTGTAAGAAGCGATCGCCATCCAGGTTTTGTCCGGTTCTGGCACCGTTGCCGGAATTTCATCGCGCAGCATATCAAGATAGCGTGCACCACCCATGATGCTCTCATAAGGGTCAAGCCGGTTTTTCACACCTAGGCGGTCCGCGGTGTCTCCCGTGAGCATCATTAAGCCACGTACACCGGTCGGGCTAACAAGAGATCCATCCCAGTGAGACTCTTGGTAGGCCAATGCTGCTAACAAACGCCAGTCATAGCCGCTCGCTACTTGTGCCCGTTTAAACTGGGGCAGGTATTGCGGCAAACGAGTTTTCATACGCGTCAGAAATACACTGCGGTCGGCTTCCTGCAAACGCTCTACCGCGCCAAAGTAGCGGTCGCGTAGCTGCCGTAGCGTACCATCCTGCTCGGCAGTGGCCAGAAACTTGTTGGCCTGCAGCACCAGGGCATCGCCACTACGTTTGGGAAAAGCCCAGACAATATCTTCGGTGTCACCTACCACTAGTGATGAGTCGATGCCGGGATAGTAGTTAATACCAATTCTAAAAACTGACCGCGGCACAATGGCCAGCGTAATTTTGCGTTCGGAAACAGCCTTGAGTAGATCAAGCTCGTTCCAATCCGGGTGAGTTTCCAGTTGGGGAGCTACTTTCTGGCGTTCAAGTTGCCTGAGCCATAACGAATTGCTGCTGGCATTGAGTGCATGCACCGTGGTCTTGTGCAGCTGTTTGATCGAATCGAGTGGCGCGACACCATCCGGCTGTACCAGAACAAGCGGTTCTTGAGCATAGGCCGCCGAAGCACGTAATAGAGATGCTTGAGGTTGTTGCTCATCATCGGCGCCGGTCAGGTTCCGGTTGCTGGGTGCTTCTACAAATCGTTTGGTAAACCAGGCGGCCGCCATATGGACTTCACCCCGTTCTACCATCCGATGCAGAGCCTCTTCATTAGCTGCCACAACGAAACGAACTGATTTTCCCAAGGATTTAGCAAAGGCCTCTACCAGATCATGATCAAAGCCACTTTCCAGAATAATCGGCTTGCCATCCGCATCTGTAGTTTTCTCGCGCATGAAACTGGTTGGGGTTTCACGCGTGCCAACGACCAGATCCCGCGAAAGCATCAGCGGCTGAATATGCGGCATGAGGTAAAAGACGCCCAATAACAAACCGCCTACCAAAACGGCAGCTTTAAGCCAGAGTACCCAACGTGGCGCGGCATTGAGACGACGCACAATTCCCTGTGTCCGGCGGGCAAGCGCAGACAGCCTAGGATATCGGTTGGCAATCTCGTTGATCGGATGGGGCACTTTAGCGGCTGGCTTCCTGTGATTAGGTTGCACCGGTTGGTTAACGGCGCTTCAGAAATGGCAGATCGTGCTACAATTCGCGCGTCGGAGAGGTGGCAGAGTGGTCGAATGTACCTGACTCGAAATCAGGCGTACTGAAAGGTACCGTGGGTTCGAATCCCACCCTCTCCGCCACTCGGCTAAAAGCCTTTAAGTTCAATAACTTAGGGGCTTTTTTGTTTTGGGGTGGTAGCACAAGTGGTAGCAAACCCGTGCTTAGTTTACCCATTTATCGCCGTGGACACACCTTTTACCTACACACCCGTATAGGTGGTCATCAGTTCAAAAAGTCTCTTGATACAGGTAAGAGAAAAGTTGCCATAATGAGAGCAGTAAATCTCTTGGTGGTTCTTATGGCAAAGCAGTCTCCCATCGATATCAACAGCATCGATCTAGGCGATCCAAAATCCTTTGAAATGGATATCAGTAGGGGTGTTTTCAAAAGTGATGGCCCTGAAGATCACCAGCGAATGATGCAAGCCTTAGCAGTTTTCAAAGAAGTCCAAACGAGCCAACCGGCGCCAAAATCATCTGAAAAACCAACTACAGCTGCTGAAAAGCATGGGTTAACTGTTCCACTGGTAGTGGACAAGCTGTTTTTGCTAAAAAAGGATTTGAAAGAGGCCACAAGGCTCTCGTATGAGAAAACTGCTGTTGAGTTTTCTAACTTCCTAAAAAAACCACTGATCTATGACATTCTGCCAAGCGATATCACCAGATATCAGGAGCATTTAGCAAGTGAACACAAGGTGGGAAAAATTACAAAGAAGGCTAACTCCACTCGAACCATCGATAACAAGGTTTCTGTACTGCGTACAGTCTTCAACTTTGCGATCAAGCAAGGCTACTCCAACTCAGTAAACCCAGCAGAAAATCGCCAGCTAATAAGCAATAAGAAGAGAAAAGAAGCCAGTGGCTATGCCATTTTTGACACCAATGAAATCAGAAAAATCTATTGGTCAAAAGCATTTGCTGACCAACAAACGAAGGATCCAGACTTCTACTGGACTTTGATGCTTGGTATTCATACAGGTTGTCGGATCTCTGAAATAACTGGGCTTAAAGCTGATCAGTTCAAAAAATCGGATAGTGGTACGCCATACATAGAGATCTATGACAGTAAAACATCTGCTGGCAAAAGACTGGTGCCAATCCCACAGAAATTGCTGGATAGTGGGCTAGCTACCTTCATTAAAGACAAAGATCAGGTGTTCAAATACACCTTGAGACTTGGCAAGGGATCAGGCAATGCTGTTGGAAAGAAGTTCAAGCGAATGCTTGAAAAGCTAGATATCACCAGAGAAAAGCTGGTGTTCCACTCGCTACGAAAGTTTGTTAACAATTTCCTGAAACAGAAGGGTATTGCTTACGAGGTGCGATGCCAGTTCATTGGACACGAGGTAGAAGACATCAACAATCGTGTTTATGCACACGATTTTACTGTTGAAGATCTGGCAAGACTCTTGGAGCCACTTCAAGCAGATTGGGAGCAATTGTCTGGTTTGGTTTTGAGTGGTCAGTGATTAGTTGGGAGCTATTTATGAAATTAGAAATTTCAATAAAGCAAAAGTTGCTTACGGTTCTTGTTGTTGGCTTTTGTTTGCTTAGTCTAAATGCTTGTGAAGTATTCAAAAGGAAGTATGTAGACCCTAAAGTTGGAATGACACAAGAGCAGATCGTTAGCCAAACACGATGGGGTGCGCCCTGGCAGAAGAAGACACTCAATACATCAGGTGGGAGAACTGAGATATGGTATTGGGGTCCTAGCAATGGTTCTTGGATCATGTTCCAGAACGGTGTTGTAACAGCAGTTTATGAATGAGTTTATGAAAACAAAATTTCACGAAAAGTACCCATTCGTAACACTTTTGATAGGTGTTTTTTTAGTTGCCTTTTTGTATACGGTATGGCCTCAAGGAAAGCCTAAAAAAAGCGAACTGGAAATTGTGGAGGAGTTGCCACGATACAAGATTGGTGAGGTTATTAAAAGCACCAGTGAAGAGTACAAAGTGACTGATCTTGAGTTTACGTACAAGTCACCAGAAATTTTTCCAGATAAGTTGCCAGATGGCTTAAGATACTTCGTGATCACTGTTGAAGTAAAAAATACAGGCACAGCACCACTAGTTATCAGATGTGGAAAGCTCGAAGCGGTCTATGAGCATAGATTGTTGGCATACGAGTGCAACAGAAAATTGTCAGCTATTACAGGTGTTTTTTCTGATATCAACCCTCAAGTAAAAAAGACTGTAAAAATTTACTATGAGATGCCAGAAAATGTATTTGGCCCTTTTGCTTGGGCACCGTATCTGTTATCCAAAGTAAAGTTCTCAGTGTCTGACATTGTTGGCGCTAAGTGGTCAGACTTTAGTTCCGTCACGAAAGGAGCACAGGAAATAGATCTTACCCAAACTGGAGATCGCAATTTGATTGAAAAAATCAAAAGATTTCTTCGAGAAACAAATGGTCTTGATGATGAAAAAATGGGTGTGGTGGAATACTCGTATGCGTTAATCGATCTTGATGGGGATGGCGTAAATGAAGTTTTCTTTCTCCGGCGAGGTGGTGGTTATTGTGGAAGTGGTGGCTGTGCGTTAGATGTCTTTAGAATGGATCAAGGTGTGTTAAGAGCCACAAACATTTCTTGGATGGCAGGAAACAAAATCTGGATATTGCCTACGAAAACTAATGGAATGGTAGATGTTTCACTGGGCGGCCCCCGTATGAAATTTAACGGCATATCTTATGACGTCGAATAATTTGACATTCTCAAATAATTTTGTATTTTAGAATCGTGGTGCTCCTATGGGTCGATTAAGTTCCTCACTTCTAGCACCGAACCACCAGTAGTTTGTAGAGTTGAAGCGAGAGCAAATAAATGTGACAACCTGCGAAAGCAGTCTCCTACAAACGAAGCTGGGTTAGTGGTTGTAGCAACTGGCAACAGTTGTGAAGGTGGTAGAAGGGGAGAGAGCAAAACCACCAGCTAAGGCGAAATCTGGACAGTGCTCAACAGTTGTTTTCAACTGAGAACCAGAGAACCCGTATAAGGTATGTAACCTACACACGGCAAGCAAGTCCCTGAATGATTTACATCTCAGGGAAAGGCGAAGGCTTGCCGTAATCGGTATGCCGAGCCAATCAAGGACCTTTGGTACGCCTTGGTTTGTTAGATAAGTAGATAACAACCTAACCCAGCAGGATTGAGAAAGATTGGTTAGAAGATTGTCGAAAAAACCATCGAACCCGAAGGGAAGGATTGCCGTAGGCAACAGAAGTTAAGAAGATTAAAAAAATGCTTGCGCCAGCTCCCCATAACTTTTTTGCGCGAATGACAGTTTTTGCCTTGACTTCGAATTTTGATTTTGTATGTACATAGAAAGCGGTTGGAAATCTTTAAGCAAGGTTACCCAATCAGGTAACTGATAACTCAGTTTGCCGATTGGTCCTTGTCCAAGGGTCCCATCCCCTTGGATAAAGGATAACTATGGAAAGCAGAATCAAAAAAAGTGCTGGTCAGTCAGGTGCTGATAGCAACGAACTTATAAGAAATAAAACGGTGAAGTTCCTTTGCTCCATTGAGGAGCACCAAAGAATAAAACAATTGGCTGAGCAAGCTGGACAGCCAACCATTGCTCAGTTTGCTCGTGAGCAAGCTCTCGAAGAACCTGGCAAACAAACCAAAGCTACATTGAATGCTTTAAGAAAGTGCCAGTTTGAGTTGAACCGTATTGGCACGAATATCAATGCGATTGCCAAAGTGTTGAACTCAGGTTTCGAAGTTGATAGAGCAATCTACGGTTCAATTAAAGACATCAAGAAACTGGCGTACCAGATCCTTCAAGAAGCTCAAAAGGGTGATTGGGGTCAGAAATGATTGTTAGATTTTTTAAGTCAGGTATCTCACGAGGTGAAGCCCCTATCAATTATTTACTGGGGAGCACTGACCACCAAGGAGATCGAAGGATTGAAGCACCAGAGGTGCTGGAAGGCATTCCAGAGCTGACGGTGGACTTAATCAATTGCATCCATCGAAAAAACAAGTACGCCAGCGGGTGCCTTGCTTTCAGGGCAGAGGATCAATGCACCAGAGAAGAATTGCACAACATTATCAATAAATTTAAATCGGTGGTGGCTCCCGGTCTGTCGACAGACAGTATCAACAGCCTATTTGTTTTACATCGTGAACCACCAGACAAAAAATCTGGTTTGGCTGGTTTCCACGTACATTTCATCCTGCCAATGGTTCAGCTGGATGGTGTTAATGCTGGAAAGAGGTGGAACCCACATCCACCCGGCAAAGAATCGATTGAAATTATGTCGTTGTTCACTAGCACCACCAATCACGAAATGGGTTGGAAACAAGTACAACCCAATCCGTTGAGAGTGAACATCGATAGTTTCTGGAAAAAGACAGCAGGACAAAGCATCACCAGAAAAGCAGATCTGCTGAAACACGAACTTGAAATTGGCGTCAGTTCTGGACAACTTAAAGACAGAGATCAGCTGTGTTCATTCATTGCCAACGATCTTGGTTTAACGATCACTCGCAAAGGCATTGATTACCTATCCGTTAAGTTTCCGGGAACAAGTAAAGCCATCCGATTGAAAGGACCACTTTTTGAACAAGCTACCAACTATGAGAGATTGGCATCGCCAAACTCTCAAAAAAACAGATCCGTGATTCTCACCGATCTCGAATTCCAAACCCATAAACAGAGGCTCTCTCACCTCTTACAGAAGAGGGGCCAGGTGCTTACTGGCTTACCAATCAGCAATTCCATAACAATAAAGGAGATAACAAATGGAAAACCTCAACCAAGACAACGAAGCAGGATCATTGATCAACAGAATCACCCAGATCGAGGATCAATTGAACCTACAAGAGCAGGTTCTAAATATATGTGTGGAGAAGTGGTACGCCACGAAGGGAATGCTGGCAGAAGCCAAGGAGTCAAACAATCGGACTCAAAATTTATTCATTTTGGCAATGAAAAAACTGGGCATCCCTTGGGAAGAAGGCCAGATATCGGGAGAGAGTGGGGAGGAGGGATCCGGTCAAGCAGAGAACCAGAACACCACAACAGAGATCGATTACAGGCCACCAGTCAAACCAGTGGTAGAGAAAAGAGTGGGGAATGTTCTAGACTCAATGAGGAATCCAGGCCGTCGGAATGGATACCGACAGGGTTATTAAGTTTCGCCATAACTGGCGCTGAAATCAATGAGCAGATCAGAAAGCTAACAATCGCTCTCTCAACTGCTTCATTGCCAACTCAATCAGCCATTCAGGATCAGATCAATGCTTTGGTAGGTAGAAGGGAGCATTTACCCAGACCAAAATAGATCTTGGCCTGCTGAAAATTGGTTGGTAGCATCTGTGGTAGCAGAAAAAAGAGTTTTTTTCCTTCAAATCCTGCCATCCCCAAGGCTGGTGCGGGTTGGCGGAGAGGGTCATTTTTATCCCACCCTCTCCGCCAAACACCCTATCAGAAAGCGCCTTCCGGGCGCTTTTTTGTTTTTGTATGCCTATTGGTATACCTTTGGTTGCTCGGTAGAAATTCAACTTCTTTTCTGTAGCATGCTTCATCTACAAAGGCATGCTGAAGGGAGAGGGCTTCTGATCAAGCCTTGATGGGTGACCCCGGGGGGGATTGCAAATCATGTTCCCCCGATTGTCAGGGTTTTTGTCTCGTAAGACAACCAATTTTTACCAACGCTTACAGTTTGGACACTGCTGTCAGCTTTTAGGGCTATAGCTTGCTCAGTTGCTCATCTAGTTTCTGCTAGAACTCTGCGAAGTTTGACCCGCAAGCGGTGAAGAAATCTCGGGTTTCCAGAAGGTCTGGGGTTCGGTCACCGAATTCAGCCTTGCTCACGTAGCTCTGAGGCTTCCCCAAACGCTGGGCGAGTTCAGTTTGCGTCAATTCCGCAGCAAACCGCAGGCACTTTGGTTCTGTACGAACTAGAACGGTTTCATCTGACCATGGTGACTCATGGTCAATGGCGATAAATCCTGTTTGTCAATATGCCATTTTAGGATAGGATGAGCAAATTAGCTTGTACAAATTCACAGGATGTTCAGTATGAAAAAGGCTATCGCACTAGTAATGTTTGCTATCAGTCTGGTTGCGTGTTCATCCATGCCAATGGCAACCAAGGTAGCGCCAGATCAGGCAACGGGCTTCTTTAGCTCTGGCAAAGACACTACAAACGGGACTGTTTACTTTGTGTGTGGGCGTCAAACAGTCGCTACTGTCCTTATGTCACATCAAGCTGATAGCCCTTCCTGTCAGTACTCCGTAAATGGAACCAACTACAAAGGGCTTGAGAAAGGCTCCGTAGGGCGTCTTGATTTAAAGCCTGGAACCTATCAGATCAGCCAACCCACCCCGTCTTCGAGCTCAATCATGAGTGTTCCTCTAAAGCTTGAGCTTAGGGCTGGCGAGATCGTTCTGGTAAAGGCTCATTTCGATATGAAAACAGGTCTTTTGGGAGGGGGGGCTTCAGCAGTTAGTGTTTTTACTGTTGATTACGACAAAGAAGACGCCCTTAAAAAAGTCAAAAGCAGGCAACCAATGCTAATGGAGCCTGCTCCTGAGGCAAAGTGAAAGGGTGTGCGTCATGTTTGATGGAGTGTTTCGAAAGTCGCACATAAAAATAACCCCCGTACTGGCTTTAATAATGGCAACTCAAAATTGCCTATCTGCCGATTTCAATGTGATTTGCAGTGGACAAAATTACTCGACAACGAGTATTTCGAGTACGGAGTCAAATGACGGTCCGGAAACTAAAACATTCCGTCTGGTTGATAACAAGATCAACAATATGCTTAACTGTCCGATTGCCAACGAAAATCAGGGCATGTGTACTCTTCAAGCCAAACTGCCTGATGGCGTTACCGTGTTTTACGTGGTGACGATTAACAGAGTGTCTGGGCAGATTGAGGAGGTAACAACTACCGAAACACCGAGAGCGGTGGCACTACGTGATACTCCGCAACTAGCCCCATTCCTTGGCGGCATCGCAATGCTCAAAGTAACACGCACATTTAAGGGAAGTTGCAAGAAATCAAACTCGAATAAATTCTGAGTGCATTCTTTATAGGTGGCGGTCGGTCCAATAGCGCCTAGATTCACGCCATCCGAGCACCCGTAATGCTTGAGCAACACATCGAGGAGCAGGGCGTTCTTTATATCGGCCACCCTCTCCGCCAAATTATTGCACAACCCGCTGATTTGGCGGGTTTTTTGTTGCGGGTCTGTTTCTCAGTTATAGTCCGATCATGGCATGAGAGGCATACCTAATGCAGCTGTTTCAATCCCTCGCTCATTTACCACGCACTGTTTGGCTGATCGGCCTGATCAGCTTATTGAATGATAGTGCGAGTGAGATGTTGTACCCGCTTATTCCCTTATATCTATCGTCTGTTCTGATGGCCGGCCCCAAGGCTTTGGGATTGATTGAAGGTGTCGCGGAAGCAACGGCTAGTTTGCTCAAATTGTTTTCCGGGGTGTTGATGGATCGAACCCGTCGGGCAAAACCATGGATTGTGGTGGGTTATGGTCTTGTGGGTCTGGGGCGACCGCTCATTGCCTTTGTAACCAGTTGGCCGTGGTTGATGGTTATTCGATTTAGCGATCGGGTGGGTAAGGGGTTACGTACTTCGCCACGAGATGCGCTTTTGGCGGCGGCTGTAGGGCCTCACCACCGTGGATTGGCATTTGGATTGCATCGGGCGATGGATAATGCCGGCGCAGTCGTTGGCCCGTTAGTCGCATGGGCGTTATTGGCGTCAGACATCCCATTAAAAGAGATTTTTCTCTGGTCGGTAGTGCCGGCGGCCGCATGTGTTCTTTTGGCAATGTGTCTCAAAGATGTGCCCGGCGAACGCTTTGAAGCCGTGCCACGCTTCCATTGGCGTGATCATAAGATCAGCGGTTCGATGAAACGCTATTTGATCGTTGTGGGCATTTTTTCCCTAGGAAACGCTTCGAACATGTTTCTTTTGTTGAGGGCGGGGGATTTAGGACTGGCACAGCAGGATATTCCGCTCTTGTGGGCCGCGGTCTCAGTCATTCCAACGCTATTTTCAACGCCACTTGCTGCTTGGTCTGATCGTATCGGGCGCTTACGGCTCTTATTTGCCGGGTACGCGGCATACGGCATCGTCTATCTGATCCTGGCGAATCTAGCCCATGGCAGTCTATGGCTGTTTGCCCTTTATGCGCTCTATGGTTTGTTTCTAGCCGCGACGGAGGGTGTTGAAAAAGCAATGGTTGCGGATTTGGCCGACGAATCTCACCAGGGAACGGCGTTTGGTTGGTTCAATATGATCACGGGTTTATGCCTTTTACCCGCATCAATTATTTTCGGGTGGCTATACCAGGATTATTCCGCCGAGTTTGCGTTTGTCTTTTCGGGCGTTTGTGCACTCAGTTCCGCAATATTCATGCTTTTCTGGTGGAAAACCTTCAACGCAAGCCTGACGCCACGCCAATCGCTGTCTTAACCCATTGGCTGGCTAATACCTGAAACTTCTCAGGCGAATCCACTTCCCGGCGGAATTGTTCGCTGGAAACCAGATAGACCCCTTCGCCTAGCAGTTTTCCTGAAACACTATCCAGTAGTTTGGCCTCTACCATGAGCTGGGGTTGGCTGCCATCAATGCTCATGCCTTTGCCCGCAGCACGCAGTACCGTGCCGATAGGAACTAGGCGCTTGGGACGGAAAGTGCCGTTATCGACGATAACGCCGGTAATTGCCGTGCTCAGCCGCGCGATGCGTTGCCCGGGCTTATAACTAATGCCGAATTGTTTACGAACCAACTGGCGCATGGAAATATCCATGGCGTTGCGAATGCGATAAATGGTTTCTTCGCTGACGCCATTTTTACCTAAGTCCTTATCTGCAGCCTGATAGAGCACAATTGGGTCGACCATGACGGCGCGAAAATCGGTACGTTTGAACTCGGGATTGAGATAACGATAGATTTTGACCCCAGGCTGCGTGGAAACCAGTTTTAGCCGGTCATAATCTGACGCATCGATGAATTCATTGGGGTCTTGCTTTGGCACGCTCGCACAGGCGGCCAAAAAACAGGCAATGACACCCAGGCACAGGCGGGTGTAAAAGCGCTTAAAACGCGATTGAGAGGCGAAAATCGATAGTTGGGTCACGTGTCAGACCGGATCTGCAGGATCGCGGTGTCAATGAGATAATGTGCCTATTATAAATGGTTGAGTATCAATACATGTCTCGTCACTTTCTGGTTACCGGCGCCGCAGGTTTTATCGGCATGCACACGGCCATGCGCCTCCTCGAACGGGGCGATACCGTAGTGGGGTTGGATAACCTGAACGATTACTACGATCCGGCCTTAAAGCTGGGGCGTCTGGATGTGTTGGCCAAGTATCCGGGTTTTCGTTTCATTAAGGGGGATCTGGTTGATCGCGAATTGATGTCGAATCTGTTTGCGACCGAGAAATTTGATGGGGTCGTGCACCTGGCCGCGCAGGCGGGGGTGCGTTACTCAGTGACCAACCCTCACACCTATGCCGACTGTAACCTCACGGGTTTTCTGAATGTGCTGGAAGGCTGTCGCCAGAACAAAGTAGGGCATCTGGTGTATGCCTCTAGCTCAAGCGTTTATGGCGGCAATGAAAAAATGCCGTTTTCAGAGGCGGATAGCGTCGACCACCCGGTAAGCCTGTATGCCGCTACCAAGCGTGCCAACGAACTCATGGCGCATAGCTACAGTCATCTATACAACCTGCCGGTGACCGGATTACGCTTCTTTACGGTGTATGGCCCCTGGGGTCGTCCGGATCAGTCGTTGTTTCTGTTTGTCAGCGCCATGCTGAAAAATGAGTCGATCAAGGTGTTCAACGAAGGCAAAATGCGCCGGGACTTTACCTACATCGACGATATCGTCGAAGGCGTCATCCGTGTGCTGGACAAACCGGCAACGCCGGATGCAGGTTTTGATCCACAACAGCCACTGCCGCATACTGGTCGTGCGCCGTATCGCATTTTCAATATCGGTAACAGCGATCCGGTGCCGTTGATGGACTTTATCGAGGCCATTGAATCATCACTGAGCATGACAGCAGAGAAGAACTATCTACCGCTGCAGGCAGGTGACGTGACAGAAACTTTTGCCGATACAAGTGCCCTGGATGCCTGGGTAGGCTTTAAGCCCGCGACTACCGTTAATGAAGGCGTTGGGCGGTTTGTCGACTGGTACCGCACCTACTACAAGGTCTGATCCACGCATTGTCATCGTTTTGAGATCTGCCTGAGTCAGACTACGAATTTATCTTGAACGGATAGCATCATGAATCAACCTCTACCCGCATTGCTTTGTTTGAATGCAGGGTCTTCCAGTGTGAAGTTCTCGCTATATAAGGCAGCAAATGGCGCACCTGAATTGCTGTTTGGTGGACAGATTGAGGGCTTGCTGACCCAGCCTCGTTTTAAGTCAAAAGATGCACAGGGCAATACACTGAATGAGCGACAGTGGGATCAACCACAACGACGTGCAGAAGCCGTAGAAATCATTCTTGAGTATGTGAAGGCGGAAGCCAAGGACTATAAGTTAGCGGCGGTAGGGCACCGCGTGGTGCTGGGCGGTACAGAGTATCCGCATTCCGTGATCGTAGACGATGCCGTGTTGGATGTACTGGATCACTACGTGCCTATCGTGCCCAGTCATCAGCCCGCTGAAATCGAGTCGATTCGTTTGCTGCGGGCAAGCCATCCGGATTTGAAACAGGTAGCCTGCTTCGATTCTGCATTCCACCGGACAAAATCAGAAGTCGCGGATCTCTATGCATTGCCGTTGAGCTATCGCGATAAGGGTATCAGGCGCTGGGGCTTTCATGGCCTATCGTACGACTACATCAGCACGCAGCTGCCCAAGTTGTCGCCACGTTTGGCTACAGGCAAAACAGTGGTAATGCATCTGGGCAGCGGTGCCAGCCTTTGTGGTCTGGTGAATAGTCAGAGTGCCTATACCTCCATGGGTTTTTCGCCGCTGGATGGGCTGATGATGGGTACGCGTTGCGGCTCACTTGACCCGATGATTCCGCTTTATCTGATGGATCAGTATAAGATGACGTCGGCTGCCATTGAAAAGCTACTGATCAAAGAATCTGGTCTGCTGGGTGTTTCGGGTATCTCCAACGATATGCGGGATCTGGAATCCAGCACGGACACACAGGCTCAATTGGCCATGGATCTCTTTGTCTACATGCTGGCGCAACAAACCGGTACCGCTATGGCTTCGATTCAGGGTCTGGATGGCATTGTGTTTACGGCCGGTATTGGTGAGCGTTCGCCGCTTATTCGTGCAAAAGCCTGTGCTGCGTTGAGCTGGGCAGGTGTAGCCATTGATCCGGCGCTAAACGAAAGCCAGAGCCAAGAAGCGCGCCGCATTTCTACGGACGAAAGCAAGGTCGAAATCTGGGTCATTCCAACAGACGAAGAATCGGTGATCGCGCGCGACACCTGGAAGTTGTGTGCGTCAGGCGGCTAATGAAGCACTTATTGAATAAGCATTTAGGGTGGGCTTTCTGTGGTGGTGTAATCGCCATGGTGTTAACCGCCTGCGCACCCATGACTGCGCTCGGCCCGGTTGCCGATGCCAAGGCGCCAGAGGCTTTTAAGAGTACACAGACCTTTCGGGCGCCAGAAGCCAATTGGCCTAACGATCGCTGGTGGGAAAAATACAACGACCCGCAGCTTAATCAGCTGATCGAAGAAGGTTTGGCTGATGCCCCCGATCTCAAAGCAGCACAAGCACGCTTGCGTCGGTCAGAGGCGCAATCACAAGCGGTAGGTTCAATTCTTTATCCGCAGCTTGGCGTTAATGCCACCGCTTTTGGTCAGGAAGCCAGTACCAATTACATTGTGCCGGCACCGTATACGCCGCAAGGCTGGTATTCGTATGGTCAGGCAACCCTTAATTTCAATTGGGAAATTGATTTCTGGGGTAAAAACCGAGCTGCATTAGCCGCTGCCGTGGCCGAAAGCCAAGTGCGAAGTGCCGAAGTTGCTCAGGCACGATTAATACTTACTACATCGATCGCCCGTAGCTACGCCGATCTGGCGCGATTGATTGCTGATCGCGCTACCGCTGAAAAAGCATTGGATATACGTAATAAAACCTGGGTACTGTTTGCCGAACGCCAGAAGCAGGGCTTGGAAAATATGGGCGCAGTAAGTCAGGCTGAAGGCAAAAAGAGCCTCGCAGAAAATGATCTTGTACAGATTGATGTGCGCATTACCGAGACCCGCAATCGTATTGCCGCACTGGTTGGCGCAGGCCCAGACCGGGGGCAGCAAATTAAGCCGCCGAATAATCTGATTCAGGCAAATTACGCATTACCCCCCGATCTCGGTATCAACTTGGTTGGGCGTCGACCCGATATTGTTGCAACTCGATGGCAGGCAGAATCCTCGCAGAGTCGTATTGAGCAACGAAAGGCCGCTTTCTATCCGAATGTAAACGTCATTGCATTTATTGGTGCACAGTCATTGGGTATCAACAAGCTCGTTGAGTCCGGGTCTTATATGAGTAATGCCGGCCCGGCTATTTACCTGCCGCTCTTCCTGGGCGGTAAATTGCGGGCAGATCTCAAGGTGGCGCGAGCTGAATATGATGAGAATGTGGCCAACTACGAGAAGACACTCATTCAGGCATTGAACGAAGTGGCCGATGTGGCAGCCGGTTTGAAGCAATTACAAAAGCAGGTACGTCTGGCTGATCAGAGTGTAGCTGCGCAAAGCCGCGGTTTAACCGTCGCCGCCAATCGTTATAAGGGTGGTCTGGCCAATTACCTGGATGTGCTGGTAGCTGAAGATGAGTTGCTCACCAGCTGGCGTGTGCAGACCGATGTGCGCACTCGTGCCTTCATTTTGGATGTGGCCCTGACCAAAGCCTTGGGCGGTGGTTATCAGGTTGATCCTTCTGCTGTGCTTCAGCAAGATAAAACGAGCGAGGAATTTCCCCAATGAGTCGTAAACAACAAATCGTGAAACAACTCGCGGAGCGCAAGAAAGCGTTCATGGTGTTGGGTAGTGTCGTTGCTGCCTGCGCGCTGGTTTTCGGGTTGTACTGGGGGTTCTATGGTTCTCGCTATGTCAGTACCGATAACGCCTATACAGCCACCGAAATCGCTCAAGTAACACCAGAAGTAGATGGCACCATTAAAGTGGTCAATGTGGTCGACACGAATAGCGTTAAGGCGGGTGATGTATTGGTGGAGATTGATCCGCGCGATATGCAGGTAAGCTATGACAAAGCCAAGGCGAATTACGATCGTGCCAAAATTGAATTTGACCGACGTAAAGCACTGGCGGGTTCGGGTTCTGTATCGGCTGAAGAGTTAACCCGTTCAGAGAATGACTTGGCTCAGGCAACCGCCAATTTCCGTGAGGCAGAACTCAATCTGGAGCGCACGACGATTAAATCGCCGATTGATGGGGTGGTTGCCAAGCGACAGGTACAGATTGGTCAACGCGTGCGTGCAGGTACACCACTCATGGTGATCGTGCCGTTACATAAGCTGCATGTGGATGCGAACTTTAAAGAAAGTGAACTGGAAAAGATCCACCTGGGGCAGAAGGTTCGTTTAATGTCGGATCTTTACGGCAGTCGTGTGGTGTACCAGGGTGTGGTTGATGGGTTTTCAGGTGGCACGGGAGCGGCTTTCGCAACAATCCCTGCCCAGAATGCTACGGGTAACTGGATCAAGGTTGTGCAGCGCGTACCTGTGCGCATTCGTCTGCAACAGGAAGAGTTAATCGCCAATCCACTCAGCGTCGGCGTTTCGATGCAGGTGCGAGTTGATACGCGTAGTGACTAATGTCCGCTACAGATAAAGCACTTCAGCCGCTCAGCGGCTGGCAGCTGTGGGCTGCCGCCATGTTCCTGTCGATGGCCAATCTGATTGCCATCCTGGACATGACAATTGCCAATGTCTCGGTGCTCACTATTGCCGGAGGGCTGGCTGTAACCCCTACACAGGGCACCTGGGTCATTACCTCGTACGCTGTGGCAGAAGCGATTACCGTGCCGTTAACCGGTTGGTTTACGCAGCGCTACGGCTCCGTCAAAGTGTTTGTTATTGCCATGGCGGCTTTCGGCATTTTCTCAGGATTGGCTGGCCTGTCATCGTCGTTAGGGTTTCTGGTCTTTGCTCGGATATTGCAGGGTATGGCAGGTGGACCGCTCATGCCTCTGTCGCAAACCTTGCTCTTGAGAATCTTTCCGAAGGAGAAGGCCGGTGCTGCAACCGGTATTTGGGCAATGACCACGCTGGTAGGCCCGGTTTTAGGACCTATTCTCGGCGGTTGGATTTGTGACAACTACTCCTGGCCGTGGATCTTTCTAATCAACCTACCTATAGCAGGTGCCTGCGCATATATCTGTTGGAAGATTCTGCGCCGCTATGAAACCAAGATTATTCGTAACCCAATCGATGTGGTTGGATTTGTACTACTGATTGTCTGGGTCGGCGCATTGCAGATCATGCTGGATGAGGGCAAGAATCTGGATTGGTTCTCGTCGCCTATCATTAGTCTGTTGGCCGTTGTTGCAGTGATCGGATTTATTGCCTTTCTGATTTGGGAGTTTACGGAAGAGCACCCGATTGTTGATTTACGCGTGTTCAGGCACCGGGGCTTTACCGCGGCAGTGTTAACTGTGTCATTAACCTTTGCCGGTTTCTTTGCGGCGAATGTGCTCACGCCACTGTGGCTTCAGAGTTTTATGGCGTACACCGCTACCGATGCAGGGATGACAACAGCCTGGATCGGCATTACCGCATTTTTTACCGCACCTGCAGTAGCTGCCATGTCTATGAAGATGGACCCGCGCAAACTCGTCTTCTTTGGGGTGCTCTGGCTCGGTTTCATCACCATGTATCGTGCGGTAGCCACGACGGATATGAGCTATTGGGATATTGCGCTGCCGTTGATGCTACTGGGTCTCGGTATGCCGTTCTTCTTCATTCCGTCTACCGCTGCTGCATTGGGAAGTGTCGATGAGGCAGAAACTAATTCGGCCGCAGGGCTTATGAATTTCATGCGTACCCTGGCCGGTGCCGTAGCAACATCGATGGTTACCACCTATTGGGAAGACGAAATCACCCGTAACCGGGCTGAGCTGGTGGGAGTAATTGATCCCGCGCGTATGACCTACAACCAGTTGATCGAGCAGGGTATGACGGATGCGCAGGCACTGGCCGTCTTAGAACGGATTGTCACCGAGCAAAGCGTCATGCTTGCCACTAATGAACTGATGTTAGTGGTATCGCTGACACTGATTTTTTCAGCGTTCGTTATATGGTTAGTGCCTAAACCTACGAGGACTATCGATCCGTCGACGTCTCACTAGCGACGGCTTGTGGGGGAACAGCTGTAGTTGGCAGAATAGAAGGGCATGTCTTGCCAGGCTGCCACCATAGCCTGCAATCGGAGAGCCTACAAACGACAGTGCCGTTGCTTCTCGTTGATGCCAGTCTAAAGTGCTGTAGCCGGTATAATTAAGCCTGCGGTCTCCGTAGTTAAATGGATATAACTTTCCCCTCCTAAGGGAAGATTAGTGGTTCGATTCCACTCGGGGACGCCAAATGGCCCATTCAGCGGATTCCGTCTCTTATGAAATATCTCATTACTCTGGTTGTTATTGCACTGCTGGTTTGGCTGTGGCGATCACAGGCAAGTGCTAAAGCCGGGGACGGTAGCCTTCCCAAAGTGGGTGCGCCAGCACCAGTTTTTAATCTTCCAGATACCCGAGGGGTACAACACAAGCTGGTTGATTACCACGGACACTGGGTGGTGTTGTACTTTTATCCCAAGGCAGATACGCCGGGTTGCACACGTCAGGCCTGCAAGTTCCGTGATGATTGGCAAAGCTTTCAGCAGATGGGTGTGGTGCTGGTTGGGATTAGTGCCGATAAGCCAGCAGCCAATGCATCGTTTTCTCAGAAGTTTCACTTACCTTTTTCGTTGCTGTCTGATGCCAATGGTGATTTTGCGCGTCAATATGGCGCCTGGATGAATCTGGGCATTACCGGATTTCCTCGCCGTTACACTTACCTCATTGATCCAGATGGCCGTGTGGCTAAGATCTATACCGACGTGTCTGTATCCGGGCATAGCGCCGAGGTGTTGGCCGATCTTAAACGTTTGACGGGTTATTGATATGCCCTTGCTGTCAGTAAATGCAGGATGTCTGGCCTATGGTGATGTGCCGCTGCTTGATCATGTGGATTTTCAGATTGATGCCGGCGAGCGCGTAGCGCTGATTGGTCGTAACGGCACTGGCAAGTCTTCTTTACTGGCAGCGATTGCTGGCTTGCGGGCACTGGATGATGGGCAGGTCTGGAAAGCGCCGGACTTGCGGATTACCTATGTGGCGCAAGAGCCTGAGTTTGAACCCGGTGCGAGCGTTTTTGATGCCGTGGTAGGTGGTCTGGGTGAGCAATCGCGTTTGCTGGCGTGCTATCACGATTTGTCGCACCGTCTGGGCGATATGCCTGAGGCAGATCGGGCGGATGCACTGGATGAATTAGCCCGCTTGCAGCATGAACTGGAAGCAACCGATGCCTGGCAACAGAATGCATTGGCAGAACGGGTAATTGCCGAATTTCATTTGAATCCGGATGCCATTGTTGATGATTTATCCGGTGGCCAGAAGAAGCGCGTGGCTTTGGCCCGTGGCCTGGTCTGCGAGCCTGATGTGTTGCTGCTTGATGAGCCGACCAACCACCTGGATATTGCTGCCATCGACTGGTTAGAAAACCTATTGCTGGCGCGTAACGTGGCTTTGCTGTTCATTACACATGATCGTCGTTTCCTCGATCGTCTGGCAACGCGTATTGTTGAACTGGATCGTGGTCTACTCAGTAGCTACCCTGGCTCCTTTGCCAAATATCAGGAACGCAAAGCACAACGCTTGCATGAAGAGTCCTTGGAACAGGCACGTGCCGATAAGCTGTTAGCGCAGGAAGAGATCTGGATTCGTAAGGGCGTTGAGGCACGTCGGACTCGTGCCGTGTTCCGTGTCCAACGGTTGGATCAACTACGCGCCGAACGCGCCGCCCGACGCAATCAACAGGGTCAGGTAGCTATGCGTGTTGATTCGGGCGATACCTCCGGCGCCTTGGTGGCCGATTTGATCAATGTGTCCAAGTCGTATGAAGGTCGCAAGATCATTGATAACTTCAGTGGTCGCATTATGCGCGGTGATCGTGTGGGCTTGATTGGTCAGAATGGTGCGGGCAAGACCACCATGCTCCGCCTGATTCTGGGCGAGATCGAACCGGATAGCGGCACCGTTAAGCGGGGCACCAAGCAACAAGTCGCTTACTTCGATCAGTTCCGAACGGCGCTTGACCCTGAAGCGCCTTTACATGAGGTTATCTCTCCGGGTTCGGATTATGTCGAAGTGGCTGGTAAGCGCACCCACGTGATGACGTATCTGGGGGATTTTCTGTTTTCGCCGCAACGTGCGCGTTCGCCGGTCAAATCACTTTCGGGTGGTGAGCGGAACCGTCTGTTGCTGGCGCGTCTGTTTGCACGTCCTGCCAACATTCTGGTGCTCGATGAGCCGACTAACGATCTGGATATCGACACCTTGGAATTGTTGGAAAGCCTGTTGCAGGATTACCAGGGGACCTTGCTCCTGGTGAGCCATGATCGTAGCTTCCTCGATAACGTGGTGACGCAGGTGATCGCTGCCGAAGGTGATGGTCAGTGGCGCGAGTTCGTTGGTGGCTATAGCGATTGGGCCGAGTGGCATGCGGCGCAGAATAAATCTGCAGAAAAAGCTGCTGCTGTTAAAGCACCGACTAAAGCAGCCGAAGCAACGCTTGCATCAGGCGCGCGTGCCGCCAAGCTGAGCTATAAAGAACAGCAGGCACTAAACGCCTTGCCAGGCCAGATTGAGGCACTAGAAACAGAGCAGGCCGCGTTGCTTGAAAAACTGAACGATCCCACGATCTTCGCAACAGATCCCTCTGCCGGGCAGACGATTGCCAGTCGCCTGGCAGCGATTGAAGAGGAATTGCTCGTGCTGTTGGAAAGCTGGGAAGCGTTAGAAGCTAAAACCGCAAAATCTTGAGCTGGTTTTAGCCAGCTTAAGGAATCTGCCAGTCCAGCGTAAAGCTTCCATTGCCAGAGTCGCCCAGCGTTTCGGCAAGCCAGGGCAGAGTTTCTTCCAGCGTTTGTGGCAATGTCCACGGGGGATTCACGACAAACAGGCCGCTACCCGTCATGCCCAAGCCATCGCTTGCGGGGGGCTGGGTCGATAGCGTCACATGTAGCCAGCTAGGCAACCCCAGCTTCACCAGGCGATCCGGTAGTTCCACAGCTTCACGGCGGGCGAGTATCGGGTACCAGAGCACATAGGTGCCCGTGGCGAAGCGTTGAACCGCATCACGTAGGCCTGCCACGACTTTGCCGTAGTCTGTTTTGTCTTCGTACGAGGGGTCAATCAGAACAGCAGCACGACGTTGCGGTGGCGGCATTAAGGCTTTGAGGCCGGCCAGGCCATCGGCCACATTGATCTGCGTGCGCTTTTGTACAAAGCGTAAAGCCTGCGCCAGCAAAGGCGCATCGGTGCTGTGACGCTCGAAGAAACGTAGTACGTCCGCATGGCGTGTGCAATAACCCGAAATCCAAGGGGAACCGGGGTAGTGCTTTAGCGCAGGGCTGGCGTTCGCCGCTTTAACGACCTGGCGGTAGCGCGCTACCGATTCAGGTAAATCCTCGTCGGCCTGTTCCCAGAGTTTCCCGATGCCGGTAGACCACTCGCCAGTTTTACGAGCCATATCACTTTCCACCAGATACATTCCCGCACCTGCATGCGTATCGAGCACCATGAAGGGCTTGTCTTTCTGGGTGTAGTAATCCAGTACCTGAATCCAGACCAGGTGTTTGAGTACATCGGCAGGGTTGCCGGCGTGAAATGCGTGACGATAGCTAAGCATGAGTGGGTTTCGTTTAGAGTAGGGGCGCCATTAATTGAGCGGCGTTTTCTTTTAAGCGTTCGCTTAACGGGCGCGCAGACCAGGCAGCAGGATCAATCGGGATGGAACGTGCCAGATACTGATCTTGCAATGCACGCACCTGTTGGCTGAAGCCAGCATCGTAGATCATCAGGGTAATTTCGTAGTTCAGACGCAGGCTGCGCATATCCAGATTGACGGAGCCGAAAATGGTGAACTCACGATCAACCACCAAGCTCTTGGTATGGAGCAGACCCCCCGTGAATTGCTGGATCTTAACGCCAGCAGTTAACAGGTCTGCCATATAGCTACGACTGGCATAACGCACCAGCGTTGAATCCACGCGCTGCGGTACGATGAGTGTGACATCAACGCCGCGGCAGGCCGCAGTTTGCAGTGCCTGAAAGAGTGCTTCATCCGGAACAAAGTAAGGCGTTGTTAGAACCACTTCCTTCCGCGCATCGAGCACTGCGCTCAGCAACATGTGAGACATGTTGGCGGCTTTGTAACTCGGCCCAGTTGGAACGACTTGTACATTCAAGTCGCCTGAGGGTGGGGGAATGGGGGTGGCGCGCATATGATCTAGAAACTCGGTAAAGCCACCGATGTTGCCGCTTTCAATGGCCCAGTCGCCCTCGAAAATAGTCGTGAGTGCTACTGCGCTAGGGCCGACAACGCGCGTCATGGCGTCGACCCACTCACCTACACCGGCATCCTGTTTAAAGAATGCCGGGTCAACCAGATTCAGGCTGCCTGTCCAGGCAATATGCTGGTCGATCGCCACGATTTTGCGGTGCAGGCGTAGATCAGCTCGGCCAAACTGTAAGCGCAGCGGATGAATGGCACAGGCTTTGACGAGTTTAACGCCGCCCGCCTGAAGTCGTTTGGGCCAGTCACTCTTGAAGAACGTGCTGCTGCCAAGTTCATCGAGCAATACCCGGCAGGCGATACCTCTGGCCGCGGCACGAATAAGTGCCTCACCTACTAGATCAGCGGTGCCGCCCGGGTTCCAGATGTAAAACTCAATATCGCACCGGCTTTCAGCCGCATCGATGTCTGCAATCATGCCGTGCAGAATGGTCTGGGCGTCAGAGTAAAGTGTAAGGGCATTGCCGGGTACCGGCGGCATGCCGCCGTGGTTTTCTGCCAGAACCGCCATCGCACGAAACTTGTCATTGATATGACAGGTTGTTTCTGGAAAGCGAACATCAAACAACTCGGTCATGCGGATGTAAGCGGGGGCAATTTCATGCATGCGCTTACATCGTTCACGGCCGGTGGGGCGTTCACCGATTAAAAGGTAAGCACTAATCCCTACAATCGGCATGATCGTTACAATCAGAATCCACGCCATAGCCACGCCTGGCGGCCGGCGTACCCAGATAATGCGTAAAGCAAAAAGCAATACGATTAGCGGATGGAAGAGGTAAATCCAGGCGGAATCAGTGGCGAAAGCCCAAACCATGTCGATATCTAGGAAAGTGGGGGTAATAAAGGTTCGACAAAACGCCGATTTCCTTGTGTAATCGGGAGTTTACCCTGTTCTCCCGACTTGCATCCGGAAGCGGCCTCCATTAGCATCATGGCTTCAATAAACGTAAAGTGTCCATGCAATTACCGGGGTTTTACCGGCGATAGTCGACATCAGTTCTAAAGGGTTTAAGAATGATTCCTGAGCTTGGGCAGTTGGCTCTGTCGCTGTCGCTTTTTGTCGCCTTATCGCTATCGATTTTGGGTCTGGCCGGGCCGCAATTGGCCGTGCCGGCCTGGGTGCGCATTGCAAAACCCTTGGCATTGATTTTGTTTGCGCTACTGGCATCGTCTTTTTTATGCCTGACCTTGAGCTTTATTACCAACGACTTTTCTGTTGCCTATGTTGCGGGGCACTCCAACTCGAAGTTGCCGCTAGAGTACCGATTTGGTGCAGTTTGGGGCGGCCATGAAGGTTCGTTGCTGCTCTGGGTGTTCATGCTCACGGCCTGGACCGCTGCAGTGGCTCTTTTCTCACGCACGCTACCTGCCGAGATGGTGGCGCGCGTGCTGGGTGTGTTGGGGCTGGTGAGTTTCGGCTTCATCCTTTTTATTCTTTTTACTTCCAATCCGTTTACGCGCCTGTTACCCGCCGTGATGGAAGGTCGTGACCTGAATCCGTTGTTGCAGGATCCGGGCCTCGTTTACCACCCACCGATGCTTTATATGGGTTATGTCGGTTTTTCGGTGGCCTTTGCTTTTGCTATTGCTGCCTTGCTGGAAGGACGCTTGGATGCCACCTGGGCACGCTGGTCGCGCCCGTGGACACTGGCGGCGTGGGTTTTTCTCACCATCGGTATTGCGCTCGGTTCCAACTGGGCCTATTACGAATTAGGTTGGGGCGGCTGGTGGTTCTGGGATCCGGTAGAAAATGCTTCCTTTATGCCCTGGCTGGTGGGCACGGCGCTGATTCACTCGCTGGCGGTATCAGAAAAGCGAGGCAGCTTTAAAAACTGGACTGTGCTGTTGGCTATTGGTGCATTTTCACTCTCGTTGCTCGGTACCTTTATCGTTCGTTCGGGCGTTCTGACTTCAGTGCACGCTTTCGCCGCCGATCCGGCGCGCGGTATCTTTATTCTGGTCTTCCTGGCCATTGTTGTAGGTGGATCTCTGGCGCTGTTTGCCTGGCGGGCGCCCACCGTTGGTCGTGGTGGCGCCTTTGCGCTGGTGTCTAAAGAAACACTCCTGCTCATCAACAATGTATTGCTGCTGGCTGGCATGGGCGCAGTTCTGCTAGGCACGGTGTACCCCATGGTGATTGATGCGTTGAACCTGGGCAAGCTCTCCGTTGGGCCACCATACTTCAATGCGGTATTTGTACCCATTATGTTGCCACTGCTCGTGCTGTTGCCTTTCGGGCCGGTAGCGCGCTGGAAGCAGGATCAGCTCCTGCCTTTGCTAAAGAGCCTGCGCATTGAAGCGGTGCTGGCAATCGTTGCTGCCATCGTATTGCCTTTGCTCATGGGCAGCTGGCGGCCAATGGTGGCCGTCGGTGCCGGGTTGGCTGTTTGGGTCATGGCGGGCGTGGTGCGACAGGTGATGGTGCGTGTGAAAACCAGTTGGCCACCACGCGCCTTCTGGGGTATGCAATTTGCGCACCTTGGTCTGGCCGTTTTTGTGGTCGGCGTTACCTTCGTTAGTAGTTATCAGGTGGAGCGTGATGTCAGCATGGCACCGGGTGATACGGTGTCCATCCATAACATCCAGCTGACGCTTAAAGGGGTCACCCCGGTTCGCGGCCCGAATTATGAAGGTGCCCGTGGTGAAGTAATTTATGGCCCGCAGGATCAACCCGAAAAAACCACAGGTACGCTCTATACCGAAAAGCGCACCTACTTCTCGTCGACTATGCCGATGACCGAAGTAGGTATCGACAGCAGCATCACACGTGATCTGTATGTTTCGATGGGGGAACCTACCGGTAACAATGCCTGGGCTGTTCGGGTTTATTACAAGCCGTTTGTTAGCTGGATCTGGGCGGGTTGCGCCTTCATGGCGCTGGGCGGCATTCTTGCGGCATCTGATCGGCGCTATCGAGCACGTAAACAGACTGAATCGAACGACGCTGGTGAGGAGACCGGTGCCATTCATGAAGAGAAAGTAGCATCCTGATGAAACGTTTCTGGTGGTTCCTCATTCCTTTGCTGGCATTTGCGGTTCTGGTGTTTTTTCTCGGCAAAGGCTTAACTAAAGACCCGCGCTACGTGCCATCGCCGCTGGTTGGTAAACCAGCGCCTACCTTTGATCTGCCTCAGCTACAGGATCCGAAACAGAGCTTTGCACCGGAAGACCTCAAAGGCCGCGTCTGGTTGCTTAATGTCTGGGCCTCGTGGTGCGTTTCCTGCCGGGAAGAGCATCCGGTGCTCGTCGAGTTTGCGCGTACCCATCCTGATGTACCGCTCATCGGTCTGGATTACAAAGATCAGCGAGCAGATGCCCTGGCCTGGCTCAAAAAGCACGGCAACCCGTATGTGTTGTCAGCGTTTGATGCCGATGGGCGTGTCGGCATTGACTATGGTGTTTATGGTGTTCCGGAAACCTACGTGATTGATCAGGCCGGTGTGATCCGATACAAACATGTGGGGCCGGTGACTCCGGAAGTGGTGCAGACTTTGATTGATCCGATGCTCAAAGGACTCAAATAATGAAAGGGTTCTTCAAGTTTTTTGTTGCAATCTGGCTCGTAATAGCCGGTGCCGCCTACGCCGCCGAGGCGCAACCGCTTGCCCAGAATCTGGTCGTTGAAAAGCGCCTCAACGCCATTTCAGAAAATCTGCGTTGCCTGGTTTGCCAGAACGAATCGTTGGCGGGTTCGCGTGCCGAACTGGCGGAAGATTTACGCCGTGAAGTGCGTCACCTGATCGAAGCAGGTAAGTCGGATAAAGAAATCATTGATTTCCTCGTGAGCCGTTATGGCGACTACGTGCTTTATGACCCGCCGTTCAAAAGCACCACCTTATTCCTATGGGTAGGCCCCTTTGTTTTGCTGGCGGGTGGTCTTATTGGCCTGGTAGTTTTCCTGCGTCGTCGGAGTCGCCAAGGGCTTGTTGATGAACCAGACTATGTGCCGACCACTACGCCGGTAACACAGGTAGCGCCTTCGCAAACGCGTGTTGCAGGTCGATGGCTGCTCTGGGTAGTGATGGTGCTGATTCCGCTTGGCGGGGGATTGGTCTATCTCAAAGTTGGCAACCGTGCAGCGCTCAATCCAGCTAATGTTAAACCCGCGCCCGATCCTAATGTTATGGTGGCGCGCCTACAGGCCAAGTTGGATGCCAACCCCGATGACCAAGCCGGTTGGCAGCTGCTCGCACGAGCTTATATGGTGATGAACCGCCCGGATGATGCCGTTAAAGCGTTTGGGCACATTCTTCCGCTGATCAAACAGGAACCGCAACTCATGGCTGATTATGCGGAAGCACTGGCTGCTTCGGGGGATCTTAAAGGGGCTCGCACCTGGATCAACAACGCCCTGCAAAAGGGCAGCCAGGATCCAAAAGTTCTGTTCCTGGCAGGTGGTCTGGCTTTCGACGAAGGCAATTACAAACAGGCCATTAACTACTGGGAGCGTATTCTCAAACTGGTGGCACCAGATTCACCCGAAGCCAAGTTCGTTCAGGAGAACATCGGAGAAGCCAAAGCCCGCATGAAGTAAGGGTGGGGCGCGTATGCAACAACGAATTATTTGAGGGTTTTAGAAGCCTTCTCTACAGCTGCTTTATCGAGCGCCTGTTGGGCTTCTGGCGGCATATAGTTCTCATCATGTTTGGCCAGCACTTCAGATGCCTTAAAGCTAGGCATGCTGCCCGACTCGTCTAACTTGCCCTGAGCCACAACGCCTTTACCTTCGCGAAACAGGTCAGGCAGAATGCCAGTGTAAGTTACGGGGATGTCGTGTGCGGTATCCGTTACGATAAAGCGCACATTCACGCCATCGCGTTGCACGCTGCCATCTTTTACCATCCCGCCAATGCGGAAGGCGCGATTCTTAGGTGCTTCACCGGCGGCAACTTGCGTTGGCGTAAAGAAAAACACCAGGTTCTCCTCAAAGGCATTGAGGATCAGCGTGGCAGCGATACCAATAACGGCGAGGGCGCCAATGATCAGGGCAAATCGTTTGTGACGTGGTTTCATTTTAAAAGAATCACAACAGGTAATTATTTCGGATGTCTTTAAGCGCCTGTTTACGGCGATGACTTATCAGTAGCGGTTCAGCAATCATCGTAATTGCGCAGACGCCAAAGCTGCCCCAGACATATAAACCATAGCCGCCCATGGCGAAGAAGTCGCTTAGTGATTGCCATTGCATTATGCAGCCTCCTTCACGTCGGGGAGATGTTGTACCCACTCCGTATTACCTTCGCGCTCGAGCATGATGGTGCGTGCCCGCATGAGGGCAACGGCAATGGTGTACGCCCAGAAAGCCAAGGCCATAATCAGCATGCCCCAGAGCATGGTGCTGGCCATGCTGGGAGACTTAGTCAGAGAAACAGAGGCGCCTTGGTGCAAGGTATTCCACCATTTCACCGAGAAGTAAATGATCGGTACATTCACCACGCCTACCAGCGAAAGTAGGGCGCCTGCGCGGTCTGCACGGCGTGGGTCATCAATGGCTGCCTGCAGTGCGATGAATCCGATATAGAGGAAAAATAGAATCAGTTCTGAGGTGAGTCTTGCATCCCAGACCCACCAGGCACCCCACATGGGCTTGCCCCAGAGGGCACCAGTCCATAGTGAGAGAAAAGCAAACAACGCACCTGTAGGCGCCAGCGCACTGCTCATCATGCCGGAGAGGCGGGTGTTGAAGGTGAGACCTAGTAAAGACCAGAAGGCCATCACGCAGTAGATAAACATCGACATCCAGCTGGCGGGCACGTGGATGAAGATGATGCGATAGCCCTCACCTTGTTGTGCATCGGTTGGTGCAACAAAGAAGCTGATGTATAGGCCAACGGCACCCAGAAGGGCGGCCAGTGTCCAGAAAATAGGGATGAGCTTGCCGGCCAGCGGATAGAAGGTGCTGGGGGCGCTGTATTTAAACCAATTGATCATCTTGCTATTTTATTCCAATGAGATGCGTAGCGCTGCAGTCGTTGCCCAAGGGGCAAAAGCAGCGGCCAGAATCAGTAGGGCGCCCAACAGAGAAAAATGTCCCATAGCGCCCAGGCCAGCAATATAAGACTCGACCGCACCCGCCCCAAAAATTAGCGTTGGTATGTAAAGCGGTAGCACCAGTAAAGAAACAAGTAGTGCGCTTCCACGAGCACCTAGTGTGAGCGCAGCACCAATGGCCCCTAGCAGTGAGAGCAGCGGTGTGCCGATCAATAGCGTGAGCATCAGTACGCCAATGGCATCAGCCGGCAAGTCGAATTGCAGACCGATCACGGGAGCAAGTAGGACTAGAGGCAAACCACAGACGAGCCAGTGCGCAGTAATCTTGCCAGCAACCAGTATGCTCAGCGGTTCCGGAGAGAGCACCATTTGCTCCAGCGTGCCATCGGCATAGTCAGCCGCGAAAAGGCGTTGCAACCCAAGTAGGGTGGCGAGTAGGGCGGCAATCCACATAGCCCCCGGCGCAATCTTGCGCAGGAGATCTGGTTCTGGGCCAATGCCTAAGGGTAGCAGTGTTGTAACGATGACGAAGAAAAAGAGTGCCGTGAGCACCTCGGTCTTGCGGCGCATTACAAGTAGCAGGTCCCGATGCAGAGCGGCAAAGTAAGCGGAAAGCACAGGCATTAGCGGCTCCCCGATAGATTCAGTACAAAGCCACGGGCATCGGTGCCCAGGTCGGGTGTCTGATGGCTGGTGAGAACCAGCATGCCGCCTTGGGCAAGATGGGCTTGGAGCAAGTTCTGGACGTCTGCTATGGCATTGACGTCCAGCGCGTTAAAGGGCTCGTCTAGAATCCATAGTTTTGCAGGGCGCAGTAGTGCGCGGGCAAGTAGGCCACGGCGCTTCTGGCCGGCAGAAAGTACACGGGCGGGTAAGTGTTGGCGTTTAGCCAGACCCATGCGGGTAAGCGCATCACGGATATCGGTATCGTTGATGCGCAGGCCATCCATACGGCACTGTGCCTGCAGGTTCTCCGTAAGGGTGAGATCTTCTTTCAGGCCGGCGTGGTGACCGATGTAAAGCAGATCCTGGTAATACTGGCTGCGTTGCTGGGTGATGGGTGTGCCATGCCAGAGTACTTCACCATCGGCAGGTAGCGTCAGTCCGGCCAGAATTCGGAGCAGACTGGTCTTGCCGGCTCCGTTTTCACCCTGCAGGTAGAGCCATTGCCCTGCATCAAGCTGCAGATTTATGTTTTGAAACAAGGTCTGCTTGCCACGAATGCAGCTTAAGTCGCGGGCAACAAGGGCGGGGGTTTCCATATAGGTGATATCGTACCGGAGGGGGCGCATCCCGTCATCTCTTGTCATCAAATGCAGTCTCCACCTTGATTGTTGCGGTGCGTTAAAATTGCCACATGAAAGATCTGAAAGACGAAATTCGGGATGGCTTAAACGAATTAGGTGAAACGATCCGCCGTTTGCGAGGATCGCCGGATGATGGCTTGCTTGTTGCACTGGAGTCTTTTGCCGATCCGGATGCTAACGAGCTGGTGTTGCTTAAACAATTGTTTGTAGAGTTGCGACCCAAACGCGGTGAATTAACCCATGCGGCGGTCGAGCGTTTTAGCCGGATGGTCGGCGTACTACGGGAAGACCCGGTTCTTGCTGCAAAGTTCCGTCGGCACTTCGTAGGTTTCTTTACACGGCGCCGGATGACGACCTTTTTTGCCGATAGCGGGATTCTGCCGGCGACAGGCTTCTTTTCCGAGTGGTCGCGCATGCTCGTGCACCGGATATTGCCTGCAGTACCCGATGAGCGGGATGTGAAAGATTGTCTACATGTTTTTTTGAACCACCCGGATGATTGGAAGTGGTTGAAGTCGATACCACCTGAGACCGTTATGCGGTTCTGGCAGCTGCAGGCGCCCGCTGATGAGATGGAAAGCCGAGATTGGCACGATCTGATTCGGGAACTGCTTGATGCTATTCGTCTGTTGGCTCACCGGATTAGTGGTTTGGGTATGGATTCGGCACTGCTTAATGCATCTACGCATCTTGAAAACTTTGCCCCCAGTTTTCTGGAGTTGCCTTCTGAGGCGCAGCACTACTATCAGTCAATAAACGCTCACTTTGCTGATCCGGCTGTAGCGCCTGATGAGGGTAAACATCTTCTTGTGCTCGTGGCGCAGTGTCTGGATGGTTTGCAAAGGGCGCGTCGTTATTTTCTTAACGCCGGCACCAGCTTGCACATGACCTATTTGCTGACACGTTGCCAGCAGAGCCTGGAGCGTTTGGCTGAACTCGTGACGATGATGAACACATTTCTTCAGGCACCCGCTGTCGTTGAGGCACTGCTTGAAGAGGGCCTGGATGAAGCAGGGGGTATTACGCCGGCCATGCGGCTGGCGAGTGAAGAGGCTCGGGCCTTGAGGGCTTGGTCGACCTTTGTGCACAAGGCAATGATTGCCGAGAATCGTCGCAATAACTTTGCCGATTACTGGCAACGGCTTTCTGAGTTACTGGCACTGCGCGTTACTGAAAATGCAGCACAGTCTGGCGAGCATTATCTTTGCATGAATCGACGGGAATACGGTGTCATGTGGCTCTCTGCTATGGGGGCTGGCGTCTTTATCGGTGTAATGGCGCTGCTCAAGATCTTCGCTGGCGAGCTCCATGCGCCGTTATTTGTCACGGCAGTAATGTATAGCCTAATTTATGGTTTAGGGTTCACGCTGATCTATCTGCTGGGTTTTACGGTTGCCACCAAGCAGCCGGCGATGACTGCCCAGACACTCGTCGGGCAGTTGTCGAATATCAACTCCGAACGCCCGGATGATCTCACCCCCGTGGTCGACCTGATTGCGGCTGTATTTCGCAGCCAGCTAGCTGCGATTGCAGGCAACATTTTGATTGCTTTCCCGGTAGCGATTTTGCTGGGTTTAGGGTTGGGGCAATGGTTGGGGGCCTCTCCAGTTAGTGCGGATAAAGCCGCGCACCTTTTACATGATTTAGACATATTGGGCTGGGCAATACCACATGCAGCGTTGGCGGGTGTATTCCTTTATTTGGCTGGCTTAATCAGTGGTTACTTTGACAACCGTTCTGCTCATAATCAGGTGGGGCTTCGCGTCGCGCGTTTATCCTGGTTGAATCGGTTGGTCGGCATCGAACGTTCGGAGCGGATTGGCACATATATCGGCAAACATCTGGGCGGCATGATGGGTAACTTCCTTTTCGGCTGTATGCTAGGTAGCGCTGGTGTTTTTGGTGTCATCCTCGGTTTGCCGGTAGACATCCGTCATATCGCCTTTTCTTCGGCCAATCTGGGCTATGTAATGATTGGCAGTGATGTTATGCCTCATTGGCAAACCTTTGCTTGGGCTGGGCTGGGTGTTCTGTGCATTGGTCTAACGAATCTTTTGGTCAGTTTTACACTGGCTTTGCGAACGGCATTCCGTGCTAGACGTCTTCAGTTCAGTGGGTCAAGTTTACTTATGCGAGCTGTCTGGCAACGGTTTCGAGAATCACCGGGTTCTTTCTTTATTCCTCCCAAACAATCATGACGCAACTAACCCCCAATTTCTGGCAAGACAAGTTTGAAACCCAACAAACCGGTTGGGATCGTGGACAAGCAAGTCCGCAGCTAATGCACTGGCTGGCTAGCGGCGCATTGAGCCCACGTGAGACTCAACGTGTTGCCGTGCCAGGCTGTGGTAAGGGTTGGGAGGTCGCGGCACTCAGTGAGGCAGGCTTTGAAACCACCGGGCTCGATTACACACCGGCAGCAGTGGCTGAGGCACAACTGCGATTGCAAGGAGCGGGTTTGGCGGCACAAGTGGTTCAGGCGGATGTATTAACCTATACGCCTGAACAACCGTTTGATGCCGTTTATGAACAAACCTGTTTGTGCGCACTTACACCGGACAACTGGATTGCCTACAGCCAACAATTAGTGCGTTGGATTCGTCCGGGTGGACGTTTGTATGCCTTGTTCATGCAGGTGTCGCGCCCGGGTAGCCAGCAAGGGCTTGTTGAAGGGCCACCCTTTCACTGTGATATCAACGCCATGCATGCGCTGTTTGACCAGCGCCATTGGCGCTGGCCTGCGGGCGCACTGAACCAGGTACCACATAAGAACGGCCTGTTTGAGCTGGCCGTTGTGCTAGAGCGGATTTAGGCAGAAGCCTCGGCAACGCGCTGCTGGATGTGGGCGAGGGCTGCTTCCACCTGATCCACCAGAATCAGGCAGATATCGCCGGGTTCCAGCTTTGAAAGCGCCTTGTCGATGGCCAGAAACTCACCTTTGATCTCGTCGATCTCTTTGACTTGATGTGCTTCGTCAAGGCCTTCGCGGAGTAGTTTGACGACTTCGCCTTCACTACGACCTCGTTGGCACGCGTCTTCGTAAAGAACAACGTAGTCAAAGACATTGCCGAGAATGCGTGTCTGACGACGGATGTCATCATCGCGGCGATCGCCCGCACCACTAATCACTACCGAGCGGCGTTTGGCGGTCATTTCGTGAATCGTGTCGGCCAGCGCACGAATGGCATCCGGGTTGTGGCCGTAATCGGCGATTAGCGTGGCGCCTTTGTAATCAAAGCGGTTAAAGCGGCCGGGTACGGTGTCGGCATCGCTCATAAAGCTGGCGAGACCGGCCACAATGTTTTCCCAAGGGATGTTCAACGCCCAGGCAGCACCTACGGCCGCCATGACGTTTTCTACCTGAAAGCCGATCTGCCCACCATCGGTGAGTGGAATATCTTTCAGCGGTAGGCGGAACATGGCCTGCCCTTGTGCAGCGATGATTTCACCATTTTCGCGATAGATCACGCGGTGCCCTTGGGCACGGTGTTTAGCCATCACTGGGTGTGCTGCACTCTGGCCGGCAAAGAAAGTAACGTTTCCGGTGCAGTAACGCGCCATGCGGGCGACTAGGGGGTCAGCCGCATTCAGTACAGCGGTGCCTTCGGCCGAAACGTTTTGTACGATCACGCGCTTCACCGCAGCCAGCTCGGCCGCTGTGTTGATGAAGTTCATGCCCAGATGATCGCCTTCACCGATATTGGTGATTACAGCTACATCGCAACGATCAAAGCCGAGGCCTTCGCGGAGCACCCCACCACGTGCGGTTTCCAGGACAGCCGCATCCACATCCGGGTGACCCAGTACATTGCGGGCGCTACGTGGGCCGCTGCAATCACCGGTATCAATCAGGCGGCCATTGGCATACACCCCATCAGTGGTGGTCATGCCGATACGCTTGCCGGTTTGTGCAATCAGGTGTGCCGTGAGGCGAATGGTGGTGGTTTTACCGTTGGTGCCCGATACGGCGACGACCGGAATGCGACCGTTTTCACCGGGGCCAAACATCTGACGGATGATGGCTTCGCCCACCGGGCGGCCTTTGCCGTAAGAGGGGCTAAGGTGCATGCGCAAACCAGGCGCAGCATTCACTTCAACGATGCCACCACCTTGTTCTTGCAGGGAGCGGTAAACGCTGTCACAAACGACATCGACGCCGCAGATATCTAGGCCCACCATGTGAGCTGCGGCAACAGCGCTGGCGGCCATATCTGGGTGGACGTCATCGGTGACATCAGTGGCTGTCCCACCGGTGCTGAGGTTGGCGTTCTTACGCAGATTGATGCGTACACCGCGCTGAGGCACGGTTTCCGGCGTCATCTGTTGCTCTTCCAGCGTCGCCAGACCAATGGCATCCAGGCGGATCTTGCTTAGCGACGTGGCATGGCCATCGCCGCGCAGCGGGTCGCTATTGATCACATCGACCAGTTGGCGAATCGTGTGTTGACCATCGCCAATCACATACGGCGGGTCACGGCGGGCTGCCGCAACGAGTTCGTTGCCAACGACTAATAGGCGGAAGTCATGGCCGGGCAGAAAGCGCTCGACAATCACTTCATCGCTAATTTTGTACGCAACTTCAAATGCGGCGGTAATCTGTTCGGCGGTTTGCAGGTTAACGGCCACGCCTTTGCCCTGGTTGCCATCACGCGGTTTCACGACGACCGGGCCTTTGATCCACTCGGCAGCAGCCAGTGCATCTTCCAGGTTGGTCACCACGCGACCTTGTGGTACCGGTACGCCAGCTGAGTAGAGCAGGGTCTTGGTGAGGTCTTTATCCTGCGCAATCGATTCGGCAATGGCGCTGGTGTGGCTGGTTTCTGCTGCCTGGATGCGTTTCTGTTTGCTACCCCAGCCCAGTTGCACCATGCTGCCTTCGGTCATGCGACGGAAGGGAATATTGCGGGCGATGGCGGCGTTAACAATAGAACCCGTACTGGGTCCCAGACGCAGGTCTTCGTCGAGCTCGTTCAGCTCGTGCAGGGCGGCGTTCAGATCAAACATGCGATCTTCGCGAGCGGCCTGGCAAAGCCTCATGGCGTGTTCAAAGGCGAGTTTGCCAACGGCTTCTTCGCTGTATTCCACCACGGTGATGTACGTGCCTTTTTCAGGTGTTTGCACGGTACGGCTAAACGTCACCGGGCAGCCAGCGGCTGCTTGCAGACCCAGCGCCACCACTTCCAGTGCATGCGCCAGCGTGAGTGGTTCGTTGTGGCCGCCGGCAATGAGCGGACCCATTTGCGGAAAGCGGGAACGTAGCCGGGTTTCGAAGCCCGCCAGATTGGTGATCTGACATTCATCTTCAGTACAGTTGATCAGCGCCTCGATCATGGTGTGGCGACCCCAGAGGTTAGGGCCGCGGAGTGCGCGTAGACGGACGATTTCCATGGTTTATAGGTGACTGAAGGTTTGAATACCCGTGCTCATGACCTCGCGGGAGAGGTTCATGGCAACGCCTACGGCAACTGCTGCCAGAATGCTTTCGAGGGCATCGTTGCGAAGTTGCAGGAGGGGAATGCTGCTGATGGTCATCAATGGCTGCACATCCTTGCCGCGGGCGAGAACGATCTGACCATCACGGCTGAATACGGCTCGGCCACCCTTGTCCAGATGTTCGGTCAGACAGGCGGCATCACCAAAGCGGCTGAAGAAGATCACTTCGCCATCACACAAGCGGGCCATGTCGGCCACTTCGGCATCATCGGCATTAAGAACACCGGTGCCAGTGGGTAGCACGACATCGATTTGTGAACGCATCACTCTATAGATGCCTTCGGCATCATTAATGGCGCATTCCGGCACGGTGTCGGTTGGATCCAGATTGGTAACCACGCCAACGGTACAACGCTCGTAAGGCAAGCCATCGTTGAGGATGCCGCGGTTATCGTTCTCGATAATGGCCACATCCACCTGACGGTTCAACATCAGGCGATGACCGCTTTCCCAATCGGCGCAGTGGCGATCATCCAGCTGACGCTGATTGAAATACATGCCTTTGCTACAGGCCAGACCCACGTTCATGCTGGTCAGCTGCAGCAGGCTGGCGATAAGTTGCGCTACTAGCGTTTTGCCACGTGAACCGGCAATGCCGATGATCGGTAGGTTGAAGTCTTCACCCAGTGGGAACAGGTAGTCCACGATGGCGTTACCAACAGGGCGGGGCGTACCAGCCGAAGGGCGCAGGTGCATCAGTAGGCCGGGGCCGGCATTCACTTCCACAATGGCGCCACGCTGTTCAGCCAGCGGCTTGGAAATGTCTTCAGCCACCAGGTCGATACCGGCTACATCCAGACCCACTACGCGTGCAGCGAGTGCAACCACGTGAGCGACTTCCGGGTGGACCTCATCGGTGACATCGATCGATACGTTGCCATTGCGCTGTATAAGTACATCGTGGCCAGCGGCCGGCACAGACTGTGCGTTGAGCCCCTGGCGTTCCAGTTCCAGACGAACGGCCGAGTCAACGCGCACAAAGTTGAGCGTGTTCTCTTCGGCGGGGCCGCGGCTCGGGCTGCTATTAATCTGGGTTTCGATCAGTTGTTCGATGGTCGAGTGGCCATCGCCCTTAACGAATGCAAAGTCACCGCGGGCAGCGGCCACCATTTTGCCGCCCACTACCAGCAGGCGGTGCTCGTTACCGGGGATGAAGCGTTCGACGATGACGCTGCTGCCTTCATCAACGGCCACCGAGAAAGCCGTACGGACTTCGGCTTCAGTCATCAGATTGGTAAAGACGCCACGGCCGTGGTTGCCATCAGACGGTTTAACAACGACGGGCAGGCCGATATCTTCGGCCGCTTCCCATGCATCGTCAGCGTTTTCTACAACCACGCCTTCCGGCACGGGGACGCCACAGGCCTTGAGCAGGCTCTTGGTGAGATCTTTATCTCGCGAAATCGTTTCGGCAATGGCGCTGGTCTGGTCGGTTTCTGCCGTCCAGATACGGCGTTGCTTAGAGCCATAACCCAGTTGCACCAGATTGTTTTCTGCCAGGCGCATGGTGGGGATCTTGCGCTCCATGGCGGCATTCACAATGCTACCGGTGCTCGGGCCGAGCAGTCGGTCTTCAGCCAGATCTTTCAGTTCTTCAACAGCAGCAGCAACATCGAAGGGTTTCTCTTCAATGGCCGCCATAATCAGGTCGCGGCCCGTAGTCAGTGCCAGGCGGGTGACTTCGTCATGCAGGTTGTGGATGATGACTTTGTAAACGCTGCGACGACCACCATCACGGGCACGCCCAAAACCACCGGGTACGCCAGCCAGGCTGAGCAGCTCCAGAGTCACGTGCTCCATGATGTGAGCAGGCCACGTGCCTTCGTGGAGGCGCTTAACGAAACCGCCGTGCTCCTCGTAGCTACAGCGGTGCTCCATCAAACCGGGGAGCCAGGCCACGAGCCGTTCGGGTAGGCCGGGAATTTTATCGGAGGGAAAATCTTCCAGATCGCCGATATCTACCCAGGCTTCCAGAACTGGTACGTAGGTCCACATGTTGGGACCGCGAATCGACTTGATGTCGATGATTTTTATGGTTTTATGACTCATCTAGGCTACAGGAGTGTCAAGGTTCAGTCCGGAAAGACCCGGTTCTGCCCGGAAATTTCCGGTTTGGTTATAACAGCTGCAAATTCGGTGCGCGTTTGGTTTGTTGTCATGCCATTGTAAACAGAATCTGAAGCCAATAACGCACCAGAATCGCAACGGATGACCATTCAGTTGTATTTATCGATAAAAGACGGGGCGGCTGTCAGCCAAAGCCCGTAGCAGTGCGTTAATCTGTCAGAATTCTAATTTTCCGGATCACCGGAAAACGCTCATAGTCAGACCATACCAATTGAATCTACCCGCCCATTCCACCCATTCCGTGCAAGCTGCACGCGCTGCCCAAACCGCCCACCGGGTGCCAGAACTCTGGTTACCGGCATTGCAGGCGCATCTGGCCAATAACGAACCCATTCTGGCGACGATTGAAACCGATCTGGATGATCAGTTGCAGTTTGCCCGAGGCCTGATTTGCCTCACGGATCAAGGCCTTTACGCGCTGTCACACACGGGCGAATGGTCGCAATGGCCGCTGTCGGCAGACCAGACCCTCAAGTTGAGTGATCATGCCGGCATTGCCACGCTGGATCTTCTTTCACCGGCGGGGCGTTTAGCCTGCTGGCGCTTTACCCTGGCCCAGAACCCATCGGCCTTACGTTTGGTGCGCCAGCTGGATAGTCTTCGTGAGAAACAACAGATCGAGGCGGGTGAAGCAGTTGCCCTAGCCGAAGTCACAGAAGAGGCGGCGCTGTGCCCGAACTGCTGGTTGCCACTGCCGCCAGACCAGGATGAATGTCCGGCATGCTACAGCGAGAACCTGACGTCACCGTCAACCTGGACGCTGTTGCGCCTGTGGCGTTTTGCCCGGCCCTATAAAAAAGAGCTCCTGATTGGCTTTGTTTTGACGTTGCTCGGTACGGCCGCCACGCTGGTGCCACCATACCTGACCATGCCGCTGATGGATAAGGTGCTGATTCCGTTCCAGAATGGTAAGCACATTCCCGTTGGCTTCACCGTGATGCTCCTGAGCGGCCTGCTAGCCAGTGCGCTGGTGGCTTGGGGGCTGGGCTGGGCACGCACCTATATTCTGGCATTGGTCAGTGAACGGATCGGCGCTGATTTGCGTACCGCCACCTATGACCACCTGCTCAAGCTGTCCTTAGAGTACTTCGGCGGTAAACGTACCGGTGATCTGATGGCGCGGATTGGTAACGAATCCGACCGGATCTGCGTTTTCCTCTCCCTCTATGCGCTGGACTTTGCCACTGACGTGATCATGATCCTCATGACAGCGGCCATTCTGGTGTCGATTGATCCATGGCTGGCATTGGTGACCCTGGCGCCGCTGCCCATGATCATGTGGCTCATCCACATTGTTCGAGACAAGCTGCGTTTTGGCTTTGAGAAAATCGACCGCATGTGGGCCGAAGTCACCAGCGTACTGGCTGATACCATTCCCGGTATTCGTGTAGTGAAGGCTTTTGCCCAGGAGCAGCGTGAGTCCAACCGCTTCCGCACAGCCAATGCCCACAACCTGGCCATTAACGACCGTGTGAACAAGGTCTGGAGTATGTTCACGCCGACGGTGACACTGCTCACCGAGATTGGTCTGCTTATTCTGTGGGCTTTCGGTATCTGGCAGGTGGCGCATCACCACATCACCGTAGGTGTGCTGGTGGCCTTCCTTGCGTATATCGGCCGCTTCTATACCCGCCTGGATTCGATGAGCCGCATCGTCTCGCATACGCAAAAGGCGGCTACCGGTGCCAAGCGCATCTTCGATATTCTGGATCACGTCTCTAGCGTGCCGGAGCCGATCAACCCGGTACATATCGAAAAGGTCAGCGGTGGTATCGACATCAACCGTGTGGGCTTCCGCTACGGCAATCGCGCCGTGCTGCGAGATGTCAGCCTGAATATTCAGCCGGGCGAGATGATCGGCTTGGTCGGTCATAGCGGCTCGGGTAAGAGCACGCTGGTTAATCTGATCTGTCGCTTCTACGATGCCAGCGAAGGCAGCATCAAGATTGATGGCACTGATATCCGCTCAATCCCGGTGTCGGAATACCGCCAGCACATTGGTCTGGTGCTGCAAGAGCCTTTCCTCTTCTTTGGCACCATTGCCGAGAACATTGCCTACGGCAAACCGAATGCCACGCGTGAAGAGATTGTGTCAGCCGCTCGTGCCGCTCACGCGCATGAATTCATCCTGCGCCTGCCGCATGGTTACGACTCGGTGGTAGGTGAGCGCGGCCAAGCGCTGTCGGGTGGTGAGCGTCAACGTATCTCCATTGCCCGCGCCCTGCTGATTAACCCGCAGATTCTGATTCTCGATGAAGCGACTTCATCGGTGGACAGCACTACCGAGAAGGAAATCCAGAAAGCCCTGGATAACCTGGTGCAGGGTCGGACTACCATTGCGATTGCCCATCGGTTATCAACGTTGCGTAAGGCAGATCGCCTGATTGTGCTGGATCGCGGCCAGATCATTGAAGAAGGCTCGCATGATGAGCTCATGATCAAAGATGGCACCTACCGACGCATGGTGGAAACACAGGCCCGGCAGGAAGCAGAAGACAAAGCGTCGGCCATGAGCGCTTTCGGAGGCGACAATGACGAATGATCTGCTGAGTTTTCATCGCACCTACAGTTTGCGGAAAGATGCCTTCGGCAATCTGGATCTGGTCTGGTCCGATGGCGAAGTGGTCGAACGGGTTACGCCGGTGCGTGCTTTTCCATTCTCTGATCCGGACAACGGTTTCTCGCTGGTGGATTCAGAAAGCCATGAAGTGGTGTGGCTTAATTCGATCAATGATCTGAAAGCCGAAGACAGGTTGCTGGTCGATGAAGTGCTGGCAATCCGGGAATTCATGCCGGTGATTACCCGTATCGATAGCGTTTCATCGTTCAATACACCGAGTACCTGGCAGGTAGAAACAGCCCAGGGTAAGACACAGCTTGTGCTGAAAGGTGAGGAACATATCCGCCGTATCAATGGCATGGGCGGTAATCACCTCTTGATTTCAGACAACCACGGGATCCAGTTTCTGATCAAAGACGTGAGCCAGCTGGATAAACATAGCCGCCGTTTGCTGGATCGCTTCCTCTAATTCGGTATGGAATCACCCTGCATGAACTGTGGCGCCTGCTGCGCCATGTACCGCGTATCGTTTTATTGGGGTGAGGCCGACGATGCACCGGGGGGTTGGATTCCGGTGGCAACTACTGAGCAACTCACGCCGACAATGCGCTGTATGCGCGGCACGAGCAGTAAAACACCGCGCTGCGAACAACTTCAGGGCAATATTCCCGGTGCCCTATGCGGTATCTACGAGCAGCGGCCCTCTGTATGCCGAGAGTTAGAACCCTACGATGCCGATGGTAAACCGACGGATCAATGTACGCGGGCGCGGGCGGCGCATGGGTTACCTGCGTTAGGCTGAGCTTTTAGGTAGGCTGCTGGCTACATCTCTAAAGGCGGCTAAGGCTGCTTCAAGATGTTCAATAATTTCCTGCTGCAAAACGTCCGGTGCCGGCAGATCATCCAGATTGTCCAGGCTGTCGTCCTTAAGCCAGAAAATATCCAAGCTCGCTTTATCTCGTGCAATCAGTTCGTCGTAGCTAAAGTATTTGAAGCGTTCGGTTTCAATACGCTCATGTCGATTATCGGGCTTGTAACTCTCGATGAATTCTTGCAGATCCTCAAGTTTCAGCGGGCGCGTCTTCAGCGTGAAATGCTTGTTCGTGCGCAGATCATAGAACCAGACGCCTTTGGTATGGGTGTGCCCATCCTTTGGCTTGGCATTAAAGAACAGCACGTTCGCTTTAACGCCTTGGGCGTAGAAGATCCCCGTCGGTAAGCGCAGGACGGTATGCAGATCACAGGTTTCCATCAGCTTGCGGCGAATCTTTTCTCCAGCGCCACCCTCGAACAATACGTTATCCGGCAGAACCACAGCCGCTTGGCCATCCACACGCAACATGCTGATAATGTGCTGCAAAAAGTTCAATTGCTTGTTGGATGTGGTTTCCCAGAAGTCCTGGCGTTCGTAAGTGAGCGCATCCCGATCTTCTTCACCTTCTTCATTGGTGATAGTCATGCTGCTCTTTTTGCCAAAGGGCGGATTGGCCAGTACGTAATCCACTTTCTTTTTGGGTTCAGCAATCAGCGCATCAGAACGTGCAATCAGCGGCTCACCATCCAGTTCGCCAATGTTGTGCAGAAAAAGATTCATCAGGCACATACGGCGCGTATTCGGCACGATCTCGTTGCCGTAAAACGTTTCGTCGCGTAAGAATGCCTTTTCAGCCCTATTGAGGTTGCTGCCCGGGCGAGTTAGCCAGTTATAGGCACCCAAGAAAAACCCACCCGTGCCGCAAGCTGGGTCAGCAATTGATCTCATCGGCTTGGGTTGTACACAGGCCACCATCGCCTCAATGAGCGGGCGAGGGGTAAAGTACTGACCGGCACCGCTCTTAGTATCTTCAGCGTTCTTCTGTAACAGGCCTTCGTACAAATCACCCTTGGTGTCGGTATCCAGGCTGATCCAGTTTTCAGCATCGATCATCTGCACCAGACGCGACAATTTGGCCGGGTCCTGGATCTTATTCTGGGCTTTGAAGAAAATCGCCCCCAGCATCCCGGGTTCATTGCCCAGTTTGTGTAGCGTGGCTAGGTAATGCGCCTCCAGCGGCTCACCCGTTTTGCTACGCAGGCTGGCCCAGTCATATCCATTTGGAATATGCGTGTCACGGTTATAGGGTTCCTGGGCATATTCGTGGGCCAGCTTTAGGAACAGCAGGTAGGTCAGCTGCTCCAGGTAATCGCCATAACTGACGCCATCATCCCGCAGGGTGTGGCAAAAATTCCAGACTTTTTGGACGAGGGCGGAGGTATTCATGATTAAAAATTAGGCAATCGAAGTGGGGGCCGTTTTATACGCCGGCGTATAAATGGCGTATAAATTGAGTGGGTTAAGTTTATCTGTAAGGTAAAGTTTTACTTGAATCTGCCGGATCCGGCCCCTATAATACCCATGCAGGTAAGCGTGAGGCTTGTAGAGGTTGCTGGTAACAGCGACAGCCCGAACGGGTGGGATCCTCGAACTCAGGACCTGCACTAATTTTTTTGCCCGCCAAGAGCGGGCATTCTTTTGCCTGGCGTATTCATAGTGTCGTACTGCCTGCTTGCAAAATGCGCTGAATTTCTAATGAGTCATCGCACCAGATTTTCAAGCCATAGCCCTCAACGCGCTGCTGGTGTCGGTATATCGTTGGCGCCAACAGACGCAGGTAGCGATCTTCGGTTTCACCGTACTGGGTTTTATTGATGGCGAAAAATATCCCAGACGCGACGGCATCAGCTAACTGTAAACCAGCTAGCTGATCGTGATTGACTGCCCTGATTAGCTTAGGGTCAATCACATTCCAATCAATACGGGCATCTGCCGTTGGGTTACCGTTCAGGCTTTCCAGATATTCCCGGAGTTCGTCGTAGGACATGGCGCTACGGTTTGAGAAGATCAGCTCAACCCTTCCGTTGCCCATGCCCGTACGTCGGCCATCACGGCAAAGCCAGGAAATCCGTTCAGCGAGCAACCGCGTTGCATACCGGTAGAGTGAATAGCGTTGGTTTTGAAATACTTCGGGTTCGGCAATCGACGGCTTATGAATCAGCACGCTTACTGTGCGCAAGGAGGCATTACCGATCAACCGCGCCAATGGGACGCGGTGTTCATGCTTTAGTTCGCGGAAGTGCAGCGCCTTCTTTGGGTCTTTCTTGAGCAGTGTCCTAGCCTCTCTTGCAAGCTGCACAACGCTGTGGTCATTCTCCTTGCGGACAACAACTGCTGACAGCACAAACCAGCGGGAACTACCGTTTTCGCCTGGTAAGAATGTGAAGCCTTCACAACCAGACTCATCAATGTAGGCAACAAAGCTTGTGGTCATGAGGTTATCTTCTTACGACCACGGGCTTTGGGTATAGCCTGACCCGTCCGTTCGGCGCGAATACGGTCAAGCAAAACACTCGCCGGTTCATCATTGGGGTCTTGCGGCACCAGCTGGCCGGCAAAGGCGGCGCGAAGGATGTTTTGGCGTTGGGCGGCGGCTTGCTTGAGGGAGACCTCAATAGTTTCTTGCTGTTGACTGATTGAACTAAGTGCAGTCTCAAGTGCAATAAGAAGTTGGTCTTGCTCTAATTGCGGTGCCAGTGGAATGGGTAGATTTCGGCAGACTTCTAGTGTGAGATTAGTTTGTCCAGCTGTTGTTTTTGAACGAGCCGTAAGCCATGTTTGCGCATTTGGTGACAACAAATAACGGCAAACGAGCCATGGCTCTACGCCCTCAACAGCACGGAATATAGCGATCGCTTGGTTGATGTTCCACTCATCGTAAGTAGATGGCACGACAGAAACTTGGCCTAGTGGTGGGCCAACTATATTCATGAGTACGTCTTTAGGGTAGACCGCTGAACGTGCAAGAAAACCGTGATGGGTTTGCTCAGAAACAAAAACTTTATCCGCTAAATCCAGTGTGCCAGTGTCGGTTAGGTTTGTGACGCGCAAAAAAGGGATGACCTTCGCCCCATTTGAATCTAATTCTTTTGGCGGCGTTGTTCCTTTGGTAATGAACTCACAAAGCTGCTCGGCACTGGCCCACACCCAACTCTTCGGAAGTTTCGGCAAACCGGCGCTATCAGGCTGCACCGGTTCGGGATATTTATTCTGCCATTCCTTGGTCGGGATTTTGCCTTGTTCCTTGAACTTGGTGAGTTGTTTTTCTTCCCAGCAGGCGCGGCGCCCTTTGAGAATGCGCTCTAGAAGTTCAGCACCGGTTTCAGTTGGCGGGTTGTTTTTTCGCCACTCGGCGGTGAGGCTGCCATCGACAGCGGCTTTGAGTAGCGATTGGCGGTATTGGGCTAACTTCTTTTGTGCGGCTTTGAGTTCAGCGACACCGGCATCGAGGTCGGAGAGGAGTTCTTCGAGTTTGGTGACAATGCGGGTTTGTTCACCTGTGGGCGGTAATAGTAGGGGCAAAGAATGTAGCTGCTCCAAACGAATGCCCAGAACCGTTGTACCAGACCCCATTTTTTGAATGCTACGTTCATTTGCAAGCACCCAGTACAGCATGAATTCAACATCAATTCCGCTGTGAAAAACAATGGCCTTTAAATCCTGATTAATTGCACAAGAGACAGTTGGCTTGATTGCTTTGCCAAGTGCGATCCGTGTTGCGACAATCAAAGTGTTGGCCGGTATAACATTTGTGGCACTGTTATCTACTGCTTTCTGGGAGATATGCTCTTGTGCATTATTCGGTCGTAACGACTTCAAATCTTTTACTGTGAACCATGGTATTTCTCCATCGAAATAGTCCGAGATATTCCGTGAGGGAGTACCACCGCCAATAACCTTGGACATCACATCATCTAACAGTGCTGGTGACCATCCTTTCGGCAAACTACTCACGCCACCAACTCCTCATTCATCTCTGTCATGAGCGGGTCGAGTTGCGGGCCGAACAGGTTCCAAGCTTTTTGTAGGCCACCTTTGTTGGCGAGGTCGGCATAATCAAAGTCATCGCGGCTGATGCTGCAGCTGCTGGCGATGTGATCTTTCATCAGGCGTAGCCATTCAGTCTGTTCCGGCGTGAAGGCGGTGCCGCGTTGGGCATTGTGCCGGAAGATCCATTCCTGAAAACGCTTATCGACCTGGTCGCTGAAGGGTTTGAGTTCTGTGTCTAGTTCTAACGCGAAGCGGATGAGTGAGATTAGGTCGGTGAGCTGGCGGTGTTTGTCGTTACCCTTGACCTGATTGCCTTTGATGCGGGCGTAGGCGCTCCATAGGCGCTCGGTGGTGAGCATGAGCGGGGGTTTGGCCAGATGGTCGTGCAGCTCTTCGATCATGTCGAAGGTGAGTTGTCGGCGCTGGTAGGGCTGCTGGTAGAAGAAACCTAGGGCGGCGATTTCGTCTTTGTGCGCTTTCAGATAATCCGCAAAGGCTTCGATATCAGCTTTTGCTTTAGCCTCAGTCTGCTTCCTAAACCCTTTGGCGGTTACTTGATCAATGTTGATGTGGTCGATGATTTGTTCGCGGTCGCTGCGAGCGGCTTCAATGGTGTTACGTAAATCCGGGTTGTCGAAGGGGAGGCTGGCTTTGGCGACGCGGTTCTTGCGGGCGGTTTCTAGCTCTTCAGGCAACAGGCTGTCTTCGTCGCGGGTAAAGCCATTGGCTTTGGCGGCGGCGAGGGCTTCAGCAACGATCTTGTCCGGGTCTAGGGCCATGATCAGGTTTTTGCCCAGATCACCCAGGCTGACACCCCCACTGTGCTTTTCAATACGGGCCTGTGCTTTGTTGTCCAGTAATTTGGCGAGGCGGACGAGTCGGTTACCGAGAGTCAGGACGGTGTCATCGTCTTTATGGCCAACAGCAATGCTTTCCATTAGGTCTTTGAGGGGTACGCCTGGTTTGCGTTCCAGCGGGCGGCTCTCGGTTTTGAGGGATTTCTCTACACCTACGGCATCGATAAGCACAAAGCGGCTCTTGGCGCCCTCGGCGCTGTTGGTGACGCGCTGGAGGCTGTCGGCATCCAGGCTGCGTACGCCACGGCCCTTCATTTGTTCGTAGTAACCCTTGCTGCGCACATCGCGCATGAAGAGCAGTACCTCTAATGGCTTTACGTCGGTGCCGGTGGCGATCATATCCACCGTAACGGCGATGCGCGGGTAGTAATCGTTACGGAAGCTGCTCAAGATGCCATCAGCGTCTTTTTCGCTATAGGTAACTTTGCGACAGAACTCATTACCTTGGCCGTACACCTCGCGCACGATGTTGATGATGTCATCAGCGTGGCTGTCGGTCTTAGCGAATATCAGGGTTTTCGGCACTTCTTTCCGCGCGGGGAAAATTTCGGTTTCGACCGCGGTCTTCATGGCCTGGATGACGTTGCGGATCTGGCTGAGGTTGACGACGGAACGGTCCAGTTCTTTACCCGTGTAAGGCGTATCTTCTTCGGTAGCGCCCCAGCGTTTTTTGCGGGTTTGGCGGTCCCGGTGGTTCACCCATGCCTTGGCTTTAAGCTTGCCGCCTTTTTTGGTGACCTCGGTTTCGATTTCGTAGACGTCATAACCGACGTTGACACCATCGGCCACGGATTGTTCGTAGGTGTATTCGGCTACGATGTTTTCGTTGAAGTAGCCGTAGGTGCGTTTGTCCGGAGTGGCGGTTAGGCCAACCTGGTAGGCATCGAAGTAATCAAGCACTTGTTGCCAGAGGTTGTAGATGCTGCGGTGGCATTCATCAATGATGATGACGTCAAAGAACTCCGGCGGAATCGCCGGGTTGTATCGGACAATCTTTTCCTGATTGCTGGTTTGTTGCAGTTCGTTCAGCGAGATGTCTTCAGCGCTTTCGTCGATGGGTTCGCCGGAAAGAATCGAGTACATACGCTGAATCGTAGAGATGCAGACTTGGGCATGAGGGTCGATGCTGGAAGAACTAAGCCGTTGAACGTTATAAAGTTCAGTGAATTTGCGGGCATCATCGGGTGGCGTGTAGGCCATAAACTCCTGATGTGCCTGTTTGCCAAGATTACGCGTATCAACCAGAAACAGTATGCGCTTGGCACCGCCGAACTTAAGTAGGCGGTAAACCGAGGTAATGGCCGTAAAGGTTTTGCCAGCGCCGGTAGCCATGTGGACCAATGCGCGGGGTTTGTTGAGCGCCAACGATTGTTCTAGCCCTGTTACTGCGCTCACTTGGCAATCACGTAGGTCTTTTTCGTGAAGCTCGGGCATTTGCTCAGCTAAACGGCGACGAAGCGTTTCTGGTTGTACTAACCATTCGGCCAGTTGTTCCGGTCGATAAAAGCTAAAAATCTCCCGCGAACGTGGCGCAGGGTCTTTGCCATCGGTAAATCGGGTGATTTGGCCGGTGGCTTCAAATAAGAAGCGTATCGGCATGGCATCCTTGAACCATTTCAGGTTCGAGGTGGCGTAGCGTTTGTTCTGGAGTTCGACCGCGGTGATATTTTCACCGGCAGCATCTTTTTTAGCCTCAATCACACCGACTGGTTTGCGGTCGATGAAGAGGACATAATCAGCTGGCCCTGTATCCGTAGGGTATTCTCGAACAGCGACACCTAAACCTGCGCCTAGATTGAGCTGCTTTTTGTCTTGAATGACCCAACCTGCTTGTTCAAGCTTCTGGTCAATCAGTAGGCGGGCTTTGGCTTCGGGCGTCATGGATGAAACTATACCGGAATAGAACAAAGTTATTTGTGATGTTCAATTCGATAGAGCCGGCGGGAATCGAATCCGGTTCCCTCTTTTGTGAGTTAGCAATAAGATTAAACAAATTAAACGGAATGGTAGAGTCGTTATGAGAAAAATACTGATTGCGCTTCTTGGCTCTGTTGGGTTGGCTTTATCCCAAGCGCAGCTTGCGATAGGGCAGGAAGCCAGTTCTGGCGTGCCGGCGATGCAGGTTAAACAGGTCGCCCCCAATAGCTACTATGTGCAGGGTCTGGCCGAGCTGGGCTCGTCAGCCAATCAGAACTTTATTTCGAATGCCGGATTTGTAGTCACGCCAGCTGGCGTAGTGGTGATTGACGCGCTGGGCTCGCCAGAGTTGGCAAGACGACTCATTGCCCAGATCCGTAAGGTCACCGATAAGCCGTTGAGTACGGTGATTGTGACCCATTACCACGCAGACCATGTTTATGGCCTGCAGGTCTTCAAGGAAGCCGGTGCCCGCATTGTGGCGCACGAGGCCTCCGGTGAATATCTGAATTCGGAGACGGCGCGTTTGCGATTGGAAGCTTCCCGTCAGGATTTTTTCCCCTGGGTGGATGAAAACACCAAACTTCTGCCCCCCGATGAGCCGATTAAGGGGGCAAAAAAACTGGTCGTGGGTGGGGTGGATTTTGAAATTATTCCTGTGGGGCCATCTCATACGCCGGATGATCTGGTGGTCTGGTTGCCGCAGTCCCGCGTGTTATTTGCCGGGGATCTGGTTTTCCGCAACCGCATTCCGTTTGTGGGGCAGGCCGACAGCCGCCAATGGATCGAGTCGTTGAACACCTTGCTCAAGTTTCCGGCGAAGGTGATGGTGCCTGGTCATGGCCCTGCATCGACTAACCCGCAGCAGGATATGTCGTTAACACGCGATTATCTGGTGTATCTGCGTCAAACCATGGGCAAGGGTGCGGCAGACCTGGTGCCGTTTGATGAGGTATACAAAAGCACTGACTGGAGCCGTTTCAGCAAGGTGCCGATGTTCCAGTACGCCAACAGGATGAATGCTTACAACACCTATCTGCTGATGGAGCGTGAAGGGCAGTAGTCTCTGAGCGAGCGCTGCGAGAAAAGAAAAAGCCTGACCATCTCTGATCAGGCTTTTGATTTGGTGGAGCCGGCGGGAATCGAACCCGCGTCCGAAAGTCCGCGACAAGCAGTTCTACATGTGTAGTCCGGTCAATTGAATTTAGTCTTGGCGCGCCGGCCGAACAGGCTCGCTTCAGACGATTCACTAAATTTTCGAGTCGGACCCCGTGACATGGCCAAACCTTATCTCATGTTCATGATCCCGATGTAGCTTTCGCTACCTGACCCAAGAGCAAGTCAGTTCGGGAGCCAGCTGCAATTAAGCAGCTAGAGCGTAACGCTCGTCGTTGGCGATTGTGTTGTTTTCAGTTGGTTTTACGAGGTAGCTGAGCCTCGACATGCCCTGTCTTGCTTTGTAACCCCCGTCGAAACCAGGTCGGCCCCAAGAGTTTTACATCACATAGGTGGGGAGTCTAGCACAGGCTTTCAAGCAGGTCGTGCAGATCTTTTGG